>NZ_CP015381.1:3179666-3498599 GCF_001854245.1 Desulfococcus multivorans
ACTCACCGAGACGTTCGCGGTTTTTGCCTTCTTCCATCCACCAGTCCCAGACCTTCTCGATCACTTCCTTGATCTCGTCGTAGGGTTCTTCGCATTTGATGAACGGCACCAGCAGGGAGCCCATCTGAGCGCCGTCGAGAATGGGCGCCTTGGCGCCGACCAGGATGGAAAGGCCCTTATCGTCACCGATCTTCAGGGCTCTCGGCATGACGTTGATGCAGTGCATGCAGCGGACGCACTCGCGGTTGTTGATCTCGAGCTTGCCGCCCTCATACTTCATGCAATTGGTGGGGCAAAGGTCGACGACCTCTTTCTGGATGTCGAAAGCGCCCCAGTCGCGACCGGCATGGGCACCGGCGTTGGAGGGGAATTCACCGCCGACGTAAGCGGCGACCGCTTCCTGATCGATCTTGATGTCGTCTTTCCACGTACCGATGAAAGACATGTCTGCGCGGGCGATGGAGGCAACACAACCGTTGGGGCAGCCGTCGAACTTGAATTTGAACTTATAGGGGAAAGCCGGACGGTGAAGTTCGTCCTGGTATTCCATGGTAAGATCGTAGCAGAGGGCCTGGGTGTCGTAGCAGGCGTATTCACAGCGGGCCTGACCGATGCAGTCGGCCGGGGTTCTCAGGTTGGAGCCGGAGCCGCCGAGATCCTGACCCATCCTGTGGGTCAGTTCAAAGAAGACTTCCTCCAGCTGCGGAGTGGTGGTTCCCAGGAAGATGATGTCGCCGGTGGAACCGTGCATATTGGTGATGCCGCTGCCGCGAAGATCCCACAGATCGCAAAGATCCTTCAAGTATTTCGTCGTGTAGAATTTTCCGCCGGGCTGGGCGACGCGCATGGTATGAAAATGGGCAACCCCGGGAAAGGCGTTTGGTTGGTCGCAGTAACGACCGATAACGCCGCCGCCGTATCCGAAAACACCGACGATGCCGCCGTGTTTCCAGTGGGTCGTTCCGTCTTTGAAAGAGAGTTCGAGGACACCAAGGAGGTCTTCAACAACATCGCTTGGGATCTGGAATTCGATATTCTCTTCGTTCTTGGCCCTTTTTTCAGCCTCTGCCTTTAGGTCGGACACGAAACTCGGCCACGGTCCGGACTCAAGCTGATCTAACAAAGGGGTCTCATGCTTCATCATCTTACCTCCATAAGTAGTTTATAGATTAACCATCCTGACTATAGGAAAAACTCATCCCTCCACCAGGGCTTCGGACTCACCTTTAAGGTTCAAAGGCACGGCCACCCCATCAAAACACCGCAATGCTTAAGTGCGGACTTATAAAATCAATCCGCCTGGATGTCAATAGAAAAGCACGGTTGAGAGGAGCCGGATCGGGATCGTCCCGTCAGGAACGATGTTTTTCGATCTCCTCCAGAATCCGGGGCGCCACCTCGTATCCCAATTTCATCGCCTTGTCACAATGCTCCACCGCCTTGCCGTAATCCTTCTTTTCAAGGTAAGCGATGGCCAGATTGTTGTGGGCGACCGCAAAATCCGGAGCGAGGGCCAGGGCCTTGAGGCTGTTTTGGATGCTCTCCTCGATCTCACCTTTCATGAGATAGGCGCTGCCAAGGGAGGCAAACGCCTGAACGAACCGAAAATTGAAGTAGGTCGCCCGCTGAAGCGACTGGATGGCTTCGTCCACCTCGCCCCGCTGAAGATGAACGAATCCGATATTGCCGTGCCCCTCGGAAAATCCCGGTTTGACTTTGACCGCCCGCCGATTGTACTCCAAACAACCGTCAAGATCTCCCTTTCGAAGTGCCAGTCCACCGAGCTGAACATAGGCCTCTGCCAGCCCGGGACTGCATTCCAGTGCATTGAAGAGCTCCTTTTCAGCCTCTTCGTATTTTTGAAGTCCAATCAGGGCAACGGCGAGGTTATAGTAACTCGTGCCGCATTCCGGATTGGCGGCGATCATTTGTCGTTGCTGGGCGATATATTCTTCCGCATTCTTGGCTTTTTCCATGGTACTGCCACTTCCTTTGCATATACATGTTTTTTTAGCGTGAAAGAAATGTAAGTACGCAGACGGCCTCTCATTGTCAAGGGAAAAACATTTTGAAAAATAACACACTTGACATGTCCTGCTGCAGTCCAATATAAAAGAAATTTTCGAATTGTTTTTCGATAAGCCGAATCCATTTCCTTATATTCGTCGAGAACGAGGATCGTCCGGTCAGGAGTTCTAACCGTCTGAAGGTTCGATCAGACCAGGGAATCAAGAAAAGGGAGAATCGTTATGATGGCAGGTACCTACACCGCTCTCGTCACGCCTTTTACGGGTGACGAAATCGATGAGGACGGGATCGAAAGATTGACGGAGTTCCAGATCGCAAACGGGGTGTCGGGCGTTCTGGCCGTCGGGACCACCGGGGAAAGCCCGGTCCTGAACTGGCGGGAACACAACGCCGTTATCGAGAAAATCGCGAAGCTCTGTCGAGATCGATGCAAATGTATCGCAGGAACCGGCAGCAACAACACCCTCGAAGCCTTGGAGGCTACGGAACACGCGGCGACAGCCGGTGTCGATGCCGTCCTGCTGGTCGATCCATACTACAACGGGCCAAGTTCCCTTGAAATCCGGCGGGAATACGTTGCCCCCATCGCTGCACGATTTCCGGAAATTGACGTGATCCCTTATGTCATCCCCGGCAGAACCGGCGCGCAACTGCTGCCGGAAGATCTGGCGCTCCTCAACCAACAATATCCCAATGTTTCAACCGTGAAGGAAGCCACGGGCAATATCGAGAATATGCGCAGGGTCCGATCTTGCTGCGGCCCGGCATTCACGATTCTTTCCGGCGATGACGCTCTCACGCTTCGGATGATGAAGGATCCTGCCATCAAAGCGGGCGGAGTGATATCCGTGGCGTCCAACATCGCGCCAAAGGCCGTCTCCGAAATGGTTCGGTTGCTGGAGGCCGGGGAAACAGAAGCCGCTGATCACCTCGAAGCCGGCCTCGCACCCCTTTTCAGGCTCGTGACCATCACCACCACCGAGAAAACCCCTTACGGGGATGTCGCCTGTCGGGCCAGGAATCCGCTGGGAATCAAAACCCTGATGCATATCCTGGGAATGCCGTCCGGCGTCTGCAGAAGGCCCCTGGGCAAAATGACCGCCAACGGCATCCAGGTCGTGCTGGAGGCTGCCCGGGAAGTTCAGGCCCGGACCCCTGAAATTCTTGCCCCCATCTCGGACTTTTTCGGCATTGACATTGAAAACCGCCTCAATAGTCCCGACAGATGGGAACATCTGTTCTATAAGGAATACTAACCCCGTCCTCCAAAGAAAACTCCTGCCACGCCGCGTTCGGGCGGCAGGAGAAGCATCTTTTCTCTATTTCGGAGATTCCCGGCGTTTTCCACTCCTTACGGATATGCTCTGGGCCGCTTCATTGACCTCAAAATTCTTGTAGTTGAAGAGAAGATCCTTGAGCCACTTCAGGCCAAACTTCAAAAGGGCGACGTCGTCATTTTTGAAGGTCGCCACCGTATCCTTGTCCACATCATAACGTTCCAGAAAGGAGCTTTCGAAGACAAATCGTCGGAACTGATCGATATTGTAGCTTGTCATGAAGAAAAGTTGCTTGCTCTTGTCGGTCAGTTTGATATTGCCCGGAAACGAACGTTTTCTGACCATCAGGTCCGCCCATTCGGCATTGATCTCGTCACGGACATCCACCCCCTGATCCGTCCGCCATTCCCTTACCGTCCAAACGGTCTTTTCTTCGAAACCAAGGCAGTGAGGTTCATTGACGAAGAAAAAAAACCCCTCGTCGTCCGCCCCTTCCTTATGCGCCAGAGAGGCCACACCAAGGGGGTAATAGCGACATGCGCTGGGCCGGTCCGCATAAACCAGGCAGCCGTCATCCCTTACAAATGGACAGGATTGTTGCTCATCGTCCAGAAGTTTGAGGTTGACCACCGGCAGGTCGGTCTTTTCCAGCACCTGGGGTTGGGTGTATAGGGTCAGGAATTCATCCGACGACAATTGAAGCCTTCGCTTCAAAACAATGATATCGTAAGGGGTGAGAATGATGTTGATACCACGACAGCATTTGGTGAAACACTTCACGCCGCTGTGGCATTTGAATTGAAATTTGCTGTCCAGACTGTACTTGACAGGGCTGATGCGCGCCATGGGATCGGGTTTCTCCATCTTCCTGTTCTATATCCTTTCTTGAGTGATCGGGTTCCGGCCGTAACCGGACGATGTCGATACTGAAAATCAGAAAAGTTAGATAATAACAGATTCTCAAGGATTTTAACAGAGGTTAATCCAGGCCCCGGCACCGAAAAGGTCACCTCGCCGCGCGGGGCAGGCGTACCTCGAAGACACTGCCTTCGCCGGCGCTGCTTTTGACCGCGATCTCTCCTTTGTGCTGCCGGATAATATTGTAACAGGTAGACAGCCCGATGCCGATGCCTTTTCCAACCGGCTTGGTCGTGAAAAAAGGCTCGAAAAGTTTGTCCTGGTCCTGGGGTAGGATGCCGCAGCCCGTATCCTCGACACTGAGGGCAATCCATTCATCCCCCTTCTGGAATGTCCGGATCAGAATCGTCCCTTTTTCCTGCACCGCGTCCAGAGCGTTAAGGATCAGGTTGAGGACCACCTGCTTCAACTCCGCACCGACGCCGCAAACCGGCGGAAGCGTCGGGGACAGATCCAGGCAGATGGCTCGCGGAAGGGTCTTTTTCAGCTGATGCTCCAGGATTTTAATGATATCCACCGTAAGTTCGTTAAGGTCCACGGCCGTGTAGGAAACGCGACTCCGGGGGCTGAAAGTGAGAAGATTCTGAACGATATCACGGCAACGGTTGCACTCCGTCATGATGGTCTCGATATACTCTTCGAAATCTTTTTTGAGGCACCGGTCCGTGGGATGCTCTCCCAACCGCTTTTCAAGGATGGGCAGACGGCGCTTCAGTCCTTCGGCAAAACCGGAAACAGCCGCCAGAGGGTTGTTGATTTCATGCGCCACACCAGCGGCCAGGAGGCCGATGGTCGCCATTTTTTCTGTGTGATAATATTTGGCCTGGTAAGCCTTTTCAACAGTGACATCCCGTTTCAACAAAAGAATATGCCGCACATTCCCTATGTTGTCTCGAAGCAGGGACGCCGTGATTTCAAACTGTCGGTTTTCGCCGTTGAGGTTGTAGATATACATGCGTCGACAGGTATCGTTCTGTTTGACCGCCTCGATCATCGGGCAATCGTCGCATGGGCGCTCCCGCCCCCGAAAAACGCGAAAGCAGGTTTCCCCCCTCGGCGCCGGGTGTGAAAAAGTTGAGTAAAACACATGGTTGACCGAGTGGATCCGAAAATCGGGCGCGACTACCGCCATCACGTCGGTAATCCCGTCGATAATTGCCTGCACCTGCTGCCGCTTCTGCTCAAGCTTTATGTTGGTTTCCTGAAGCTCGCGGATCTTGATCTGAACTTCTTTGAAAAAGCCCAGCTTGGTATGGCCCAGACCTATCAGATCCTCCATTGTGGTTTCTCTCGTCATCACCAGGCATCCTCGCAGATCCGTAACATATCCTCCCAGGTCGCAGGACGGGGATTGGTCAACAGGCAGGAATCGTTGACCGCCATCCTGCAGAGCCGGGGCAGTTCCGATCGATCCGGAACGATATCCCGCAGCCGGGTGGAAACATTCAGTGCCTCACAGTATTCCGCCAACTTTTCAATACCGCCATGAGCGGTCTCATCGATATTTTTCAGACGGCGCCCCAGGACGATCTCGCCGATTTTCGCGATCTTCTCGCGACAGGCCGGGAGATTGTATCGCATGACATGGGGAAGAAGCACCGGATGAATCAGTCCATGAACCGCATCCAACATCCCGCCAAGGGAATGGGCCAAGGCATGATCCATGCCAAGACTCGCATTACTGAAGGCCATTCCCGCAGAAGTACTGGCGATGCACAGATTTTCCAGGGCATCGATGGATCCGGTTTCCACCGCACGGGGAAGATGCTTGAAAATCAGTTCGATCGCCTTGAGGGAATGGATCTCGGTGAACGGGGAAGCCAGCAGGGAAACATAGGATTCTACCGCATGGGCCATGGCGTCGATGGCTGCGGCAATAACGAGAGGACGACTCTTGGTGGTCAGGAGAAAGGGATCGATGATCGATATGTTGGGCACCAGCGTGCGGCTGATAATCGACATTTTGACCCGTCTTCGGACATCGTTCACGATGGTGAACTGCGAAACATCCGAGCCGCTGCCCCCCGTAGAGGGGATGAAGACCATCGGCGGCAGCGGTCGCTGAATACGGTTGGCACCTTCATATTCGTGCACCGTTCCACCGTTGCTTGCCACCAGCGCGATGCCCTTGGCCGCATCCATGGGGCTTCCGCCCCCGATAGCCATCACCACGTCGCATCCTTCTTCTATATAGAGGCGCGCACCTTCCTGAACCTGAAAATCCCTCGGGTTGGCGACAACGTCTGAGAAATAGAAACATTTCAGATGCTCATCCTCGATGAGCTCAAAAACCCGATCGACCCAACCCGATTTCTCCAACCCCTCGTCACTGACCAGAAAAATTTTTTCGGCACCGAGACGCTTGGCACACAATCCAGCGTATTTCAGGCTTCCCCGCCCGAAAAAAATCTCGGGGACGGAAAATTTTCGGACCGTTAACGTCATACCTTCTCACCCCTTGTCCATCCGGATTCCAAAGATCGATCCGAAAGCTTCCCGACGTTTTCATGCCGCATACAGACACACCTGCTCCCAAATTCTCCTTGAAACGATCACGGAGAGTTCTCATTCCGACTTCCGCCGATAGGCCGCGATCAACTCCCTGACCTTGTCTTTTTTGTAACCCACCACGACGTCGCCCTCGACCACCAACGTCGGGAAGGAGCAGCTGGGATTGATGGCCTTGAGCGCTTTCATGGCCCGGCTGCGTTCTTCGCCGACCAGCATATCGACATAGGTCCAATCAAACGCCACGCCGCTATCGATCAGAAAGTTTCTCAAGCTCTTGCAATGGGCGCATGAAGACAATCCATACAGTTTTATCGCTTTCTCCATGAGCGTCTCCTCCCATTCGTCGTCTCCGGAACCTGACGCCGGCCGGCAATACGTCGTCGCCTCAAGTCCTGGGCGCCGATCCGAATTTCCCTATCTTGTTAAATTTACCATCAGATCGATATCCGTCAACGGCGGCATTCAGCAACCGTCGCATCGGTTTTTACGCCGGCGTCTCTGCCCGCCGCCTGTTTCCTAATGACCGGAACATGTTCTCAGGACATGTCATTATGACCCAAAACTCCGGCTCAGCATTTCGTCGAAAAAGCGTAAAAGCGTTCCGATCATTTTTTTATGTTATTATTTCAAATAGGTTATTTCATGTATGCATCAATTTATTTTCACCGGAACAGAGATGGCCCTTTTCTTGCTGAATATAAGCTGTAAGAATTTGAGGCCTGTCTTTATTAAGGCGGAAATGAATTTCACATTTCTGTCCAGATTCTAAATTTCATTCATCACAAGGAGGATATCTCCATGGCCGTCCAAGAACAAGTATTTGGTTTTTTTATTCCCACCGTTACGTTGATGGGCATCGGCGCCCATAAGGAGCTCGGAGCACAAATTCGAACGCTGGGTGCTGAGAAGCCCCTTATTGTCACCGACAAAGGCATCACCGGTGCAGGCATTACCGAAAAAATCGTCAATATGGTAAAGGAAGATATCGGCGTAACATGTGCGGTTTTCGATGAAACCATTCCGAATCCCACGGACAAAAACGTTCACGCCGGACTGGAGATTTTCAAGAGCAATGGATGCGATTCCATTATATCTCTGGGCGGCGGAAGCCCCCACGACTGCGGAAAAGGCATCGGCATCGTCGCCACCAACGGCGGGAAAATCAATGATTACGAAGGCGTGAACAAATCCGGCAAAAGCATGCCGCCGTTCATCGCCGTCAACACAACGGCCGGCACCGCCAGTGAGATGACCCGATTCTGTATCATCACGGATACCGGTCGCAAGGTGAAAATGGCCATCGTCGACTGGCGCGTCACCCCGACCGTTGCCATTAACGACCCCCTGCTCATGGCCGGCATGCCGCCATCATTGACGGCCGCCACGGGCATGGACGCCTTAACCCATGCGGTCGAGGCCTATGTATCCACTATTGCCACCCCGGTCACCGATGCCTGCGCACTCCAGGCCATCAGATTGGTCGCCGAAAACCTCAGAGCCGCCGTGGCCAACGGCGCCGATATGATCGCGAGGGATCAGATGGCCTACGCGGAATATCTCGCAGGCATGGCTTTCAACAACGCCAGCCTCGGACACGTTCATGCCATGGCCCATCAGCTTGGTGGATTCTATGACCTTCCCCATGGCGTCTGCAACGCCATTCTGCTGCCTCATGTCTCGAAATTCAACCTGATCGCCAAGATGGATCGCTTTGGAGACATCGCCAGGGCCATGGGTGAAAACACGGAAGGGATGTCCAAGCGTGCGGCGGCCGATGTGGCCCTCGAGGCCATCAAAACCCTTTCCGCCGATGTCGGTATCCCCAGCGGTCTGACCGAATTGGGCGTTAAGGAAGCGGATCTCAAGATCATGGCGGAAAACGCTCAGAAGGACGCCTGCGGCCTGACCAACCCCCGGTGCCCAACCCTGGATGACGTCATCCAGATCTACAAGAACGCACTGTAAACGCCTACGACATGTTGTCCGCTCGCCCCTGATACCTGACACCCGGCCGGCTGCCCGTCGGTCGGGGCTTCTTTTCAGTCCGGATCTTACCACCGACGAAGCCCCCCAAAAATTCTACGCGCCGATCTTCGACAGAGACTGTAATGAATTGAGCCTCATTTTTTCAGTCACCTGTCACGTCCGGCCTTTCTCAAAAACCGTCCTGCCGGCATTATTAACAACCTTCTAAAAGAATAATATAAAATCAAACCGCTTTTGGATCTTTCCGCCTTGGCATGAATTTTCTTGACAGCGCCTACCTGGCCTTGATAATGAATGAACATTCATTCATAATCATAACCCTACGTTTCAAGGAGGTATCCTATCAACACGAAAGCCAAAACAGGTGATAAATACCCACGCATCCTTGAAGCCGCCGTCAAAGTCTTTGCCGAAAAAGGATTTCATCTGTCGACCATTTCCCAGATCGCAAGGGAAGCCGGAGTTGCCGACGGGACGATATACCTCTATTTCAAAAACAAGGATGACATTCTGGTTCAATTTTTTCAATACAAAACCAAACAGGTCTTCAACGGTTTCAGGGAGGAGGTCAAAAAGGCCGACACCGCCGTCGGGAAACTGCGGAATCTGGTATATCGACATCTGACCGAATTTCAAAGCGACCGCAACATGGCCGTGGTTTATCAGTCCTTTGCCCACCATCGAAACGCGCTCGTCGAGGGGAATATTCGGGAAATGTCCAAGATGTACCTCGACATCGTCTCGGAGATCCTGGAACTCGGACAACAGGAAGGATCCATGCGAAAGGATATGTACGTTGGACTGGTCAAGCGTTTTATCCTGGGCGCCGTAGAATCGACAATCAACAACTGGCTCCTCTCGAGAAAAGAATATGATCTCGCCTCAATGGCCGAACCGTTGATCGATCTGTTCATTCGAGGCATCGGCGTGCCGGGAACGCCGCCACAAAACAAGGTGTGAGTTAAAAATTACCATAGATCAAGGAGCACAAAAAATGGCACAGGTTATCGCAGATCGAAGAGACGTGGATTTCGTCCTTCATGAACAGCTGGAAGTCGGCGAATTCAGCAAGACCGAAAAATTTGCCGAGTTCACCCGGAAAACGGTAGATCTGATTATTAACGAGGCTCGCAATCTCGCCGTCAAGGAGATTCTGCCGACCCAGAAGATCGGCGATGAAAAAGGCTGCGCCTTCGATGGTGGAAAGGTCACCGTTCCGGAGGAATTCCATCGGATCTACAAGCTGTTCCGCGAGGGGGAATGGCTGGCCATGAACGAAGATCCCCAGTGGGGCGGCCAGGGCATGCCCCGAACCGTTGCGCTGGCCGCCAACGATTTTTTCAACGGGGCCAATTACGCCTTTATCATGTATCCCGGGTTGACCCACGGTGCCGCGAAACTGGTGGAGGTTTTCGGCTCGGATGAACAAAAGCGGATCTTCCTGAAAAAGATGTATTCCGGAGAATGGACCGGCACCATGCTGCTGACCGAACCCGAAGCCGGTACCGATGTCGGTGCACTCCAGACGACCGCGGTGAAGAATGAGGACGGCACCTACGCCATTACCGGCAACAAAATTTTTATCTCCTCCGGGGAGCACGATCTCACCGAAAACATCATTCATCCGGTTCTGGCACGCATTGAAGGCGCACCTGAGGGTACCAGAGGGATTTCTCTCTTCCTCGTTCCCAAATATCGTGTAAACCCGGACGGCAGCCTGGGCGAATTCAACGATGTGGTCTGCACCGGTATCGAACACAAAATGGGCATTCACGGCAACGCCACCTGCTCTCTGACCCTGGGCGGAAAGGGCAACTGTATCGGGACGCTTCTCGGAGAAGAGAACAAGGGGATGAAAGCCATGTTCCTGATGATGAACGAAGCTCGGGCGCTGGTGGGAATGCAGGGGTTTTGCTGTGCCTCGGCGGCTTATTTGAACGCCGTGAATTACGCCCGGGAACGCATCCAGGGAAAGCACCTGCTTCAGATGATGGATGCCAACGCCCCGGCGGTGCCGATTATACAGCACCCCGACATCCGTCGCATGCTGCTGAAAATGAAATCACTGGTGGAGGGCATGAGAAGCCTGCTCTATTATCACGGATACCTCGACGATCTGAAACACCTCTCGGACGATCCCGAGGAAATCGCCAAATTACAGGGAATGATCGAATTGCTGACCCCCATCGTCAAGGGCTATATCACCGACCGGGCCTTCGAGGTCTGCAGTGAAGGTGTTCAGGTTTTCGGCGGTTACGGCTTCATCAGCGACTATCCCCAGGAGCAACTCCTTCGTGACTGTCGCATTACACAAATCTATGAAGGCACCAACGGCATCCAGGCCATGGATCTTCTGGGCAGAAAACTGGGCATGAACCAGGGCAAGCCTGTGATGGACCTTTTGGCCGAGATGAACAGAACCATCGCTGCAGCCGGGGAAATCCCCGCACTTGAAGATTTCGTGGCCGACTTCAAAGCGGCCGTCAAGAAACTGGGCGAGGTCGGCATGCACATGGGAATGACGGCCATGTCTCCAAAGGTGCTCAACGCCTTTGCTTTCGCCCATCCCTTCATGGAAGTCACCGGTGACGTGGCCGTCGCATGGATGCTGCTCTGGCGGGCGAGCATTGCCGGCCGAAAGATGGACGGCGCGGGAAAGAAAGACAAGGTTTTTTATGAAGGACAGATCAGAAGTGCCGAGTATTTTATCAAATCCGTCCTGCCGATCACCCTGGGAAAGATGAACGCCATCCTCACCAACAATGGTGCGGCGATAGAGATCTCGGAAGACGCCTTCGGCGGCAGATAGACATTGGACACGGAACCGAATCGTCAGCGCGATCCGGTTCCGTGTCATCAAAGAGAACACCCTATAAAAGGCGCTCTGTTATCCAATTCGGCACTTATCAAACAACCATCCATCCTACTGTTTTCCGGCCGCCGCCTCAAGGCGCAAATTCTTTTTGAGTATTTTCCCCACATTCGTTTTAGGCAGGCTCTCCCGAATTTCAATCTCAATGGGCCATTTATATTTGGCCAGTTTGTCCCGGCAATATGACAGAAGTTTCGCTTCGGTCGCCGTTTCACCGGCCTTGAGGACAACATAGACCTTTACGGCCTCACCGCGGGTTTCATGGGGAATCCCCACGGCACAAGCTTCCTGAACCTTGGGATGCCCGTAATAAACCTCCTCGATATCCCTGGGATAGACATTGTATCCCCCCGAGATGATCATGTCCTTTTTACGGTCCACAATGTAGAAATAGCCGTCTTCATCCATTCTGGCGATGTCTCCGGTATGGAGCCACCCGTCCGCCGTCAGGACCGCCTCGGTCTCTTCCTGCATGTTCAGATACCCTTTCATCACCTGGGGGCCTTTGATGAGCAGTTCACCGGACTTCCCGACGGGAACGTCGTCCTCGCCGTTTTCGAGATCGACTATCCGGCAAAGGGTGTCGGAAATCGGAAGACCGATACTGCCGATCTTCCGTTTGTCTCTGTTATATGGATTGACGTGAGTGACAGGTGTCGTCTCCGTGAGGCCGTACCCTTCAACGATCACCGAGCCGGTTTTTTCCTCAAAGGCCCGGATGATCTCGACCGGCAAAGGCGCACTGCCGGAAAAACAGCCCTTGATGGAGGTCAGGTCCGCCTTATCGATATCGGGGTGGTTGAGAAGACCGATAAACATGGTCGGCACCAACGGCACGAAAGAGGGCTTGAACCGGGCGATGGCTTTCAAAAGCGGATCCGGCTGGGGTTTGGGCACCAGAATGTCGGTCCAACCCATATAAACGGCAAAATTCATGGCGGTGGAGAGCCCGAAAACGTGAAAAAAGGGCAGCGCCCCCAACATGATCTCCTCTCCTTTCCGAAAACCGGGAAACCACCCGGCAATCTGTTGAACCTGACGGCTCAGGTTTGCATGGGTCAGCATCACGCCCTTGGAGACGCCGGTGGTGCCGCCGGTGTACTGGTACATGGCCGTATCCTCGAAATCGACATCCACCTCAGGTGGGTTGGGCGCATATCGGGACAGGAGTTTCTTCCATCGATAGACATCCGATGCCGGCTTGACGTCGGCCGCCAGTTTTTTTCGCTTGCCGATCAGCGGAAAAAGAAGGTTCTTGGGAAAGGGCAGATAATCTCCGATGGAGGTAATGACAATATGGTGAAGACGGGTCCGGGGCCTGAGATCGATCATTCGATTTCCCAAAAGATCCAATGTGATCAGAATCTTTGCACCGGAATCCACGAACTGATGTTCCAGTTCCCGGTCCGAGTAGAGAGGATTGTTCATGACCGTTATGGCGCCGATTTTCATGGCGGCGTAATAACTGATGACGCACGGAAGGGTGTTGGGCAGCAATATGGCGACACGATCCCCTTTACGAACATCCATATCATGAAGGCAGGCGGCAAAACGATTCACCATTTCATTCAGCGTATTGAAATCCATGGTATACCCCTCGAAGATCAGCGCCGTCCTGTTCGGAAAATCTCTGGCGGATGCTTCCAGAAACCGGGGCAGCAGCGTGGCCTCGTAATCCAGACGCTGCTTGACATGAGGTCCATAACTTTTTTGCCACGGCCGATCCTGATAATGGATTTCCCTGTTCATTTTTGGCGTCTCCCTTTTCCTTTTCTTTTGTTGCTCCGCAAAACGATCGTTATCGCCTCAACCCCTCGCTTTCCAAATACTTCCCGGCATATAGCGCCCCGGCTCAACCCCCCCTTAAAGTCTTGACATCTTAAGGTTGATATGATAGGGCTTGATTGAGCGCTCGGTCGAATAATCTTTTTTGAATGATACCAAGCCTTCGCTTGGTCGAAAAAATACATAGGCATATTTTATTTCGGGCGACTCCTGGATTGAACAATCCATTATATTGTTGCAACAACAAAACCAATATGCCATAGTTTGTAAATTTTCTCAGATGTAGCGGCCGTTGAGAATTTTCGCAGGCAAAACTACGAGCGACAAAAATGAATGATTCTTCATTGGTAACACCCCGACCGCCATCCTCAGACTCGGGTATGTCAGGTCAACAAGCTTTTTCATAAAGCATATCCAATGCAGGACACCACGCAAACCGGCTCGCTTCTTTTTGCTTGACACGCTGAAAATGGGTCTGCTACAAAATGAATGAATGTTCATTCATTCTGTTCCAAACTTATACTATCATTGAAAGGAGAATGAAAGCAAAAAATGGAACCCGCGTTGATCCCCCCGGCCAATTTTTCAGTTATGGGCATTCCGACGGTAATTTTTTCCGTCCTGATTCCCGTTGCCGGAGTGGCGCTGTTCGCCTATATCATGGCAAAACGGGCCGCCCCCCTTGTTTTTTCCAACCCCGATTTTCGCTTCGACCGCATTCCGGAACGCATCAAAGGTGTTCTCAAACTCTGGCTGGCCCAGTGGAAACAACCCAGGTACATGATGGCGGGCGTGATTCATATCATGCTGTTTGCCGGATTCATTATTTTATCCATCCGGTCGTCTTCCCTCGTCATCATCGGCATACATGACGGTTTCGTCTTCCCGGGTCTGAAAGGTGCGTTGGGCCATGTTTACAATTTCCTCAAGGACTACGCAGCAACCATGGTGCTGATAGCGGCGCTGATGGCGGCTTACCGAAGAGCCGTCGTCAAACCCAAACGTTACGATGTGCCGGAAAAATATGGTAAGCCCCACACCGGGGAGGCACTTTTCGTTCTGGCCATGATTGCGGGATTGATGATCACCGAAAGCCTTTTCGAAGGCACGATGGCCGCCGCCGCCGTGAAAAAGGGACTCGAACCTGAATTTATCGCGCCGTTGACGCTGGCATGGCTTTTCAAGGTTTCCATGACCGCCCTGCCCGCCGGGGCACTCCAGGCAACCCATGTCATCGCCTATTATCTTCACGACATCATTTTCTTCTCGTTTCTCTGTTTCCTGCCCATGGGAAAACATTTCCATGTCATCACCTCCCTTTTCAACGTTTATTTCATGAAATTGGACAAGGGCACGGTGAAGCCCGTGAAATGGGGCGTGGCCGATAACAAACTCGACGAACTCGAATCCTTCGGCGTCAAAAATTTCGAAGATTTCACATGGAAGCATATGCTCGACTTCTACTCCTGCGCCGATTGCGGCCGCTGCTCGGACCAGTGTCCGGCCAATGCCGTCGGGCGTCCGCTATCCCCGCGCTTCATCAGCATCAAGGCCCGGGATTATGCCTTCAGCCACTACCCTCTGAGAGGGCCGCTGAAAGCCAGTGAACCCCTCATCGGCGGTATCTTCGAAGAGGACGAGATCTGGTCGTGCACCACCTGCGGAGCCTGCGAGGAGGAATGCCCCCTCATGATCGAGTACATCGACAAGATGGTGGACCTCAGACGGGGTATGGTCGACGACGGGAATGTGCCCCAATCCCTTCAGAAGCCCCTGAGCGCCATGGAAAAACGTGGCAATCCATGGGGCAAAATGGAAAAGAAGCGAGCCGAATGGGCCGTCAAGGACAAGGAGTTCAAAGCCGCATGTCCGGTAAAAGTTCTCGAGAACGGCGGCAGCGCCGAGACCCTCTTTTTTGTCGACTCCATCTCGTCTTATGACGACCGGATCATACAGATCACGCAATCGGCGGCCCGTCTGCTCAATGCGGCCGCCGTCGACTTCGGCGTCCTGGGCAAACTCGAAAAGGACGCAGGCCACGAAGCCAGACGTTTCGGCGAAGAGATGCTCTTTCAGTCGCTCAAGGAGGAGAACACCGAGGCGATTCTGGCCTCTGGTGCACAGCGCATCGTCACGGCCGATCCCCATACCTACAACGCCTTGAAGAAAGACTACAAGGGGCTTCCACCGGTCTATCACATCAGCGAATTCATTGCCGAGGCGATCCGATCCGGCAAGATCCGACTGAACGGCAACGGGGACCCCGGGAAGGTCTATACCTACCATGACCCCTGCTATCTGGGGCGTCATAACCACATGTACGATATTCCCCGGGACGTCCTGGATGCCATCCCCGGTATCCGACGGGTTGAGATGGAAAAATCCAGAGATCGCTCGTTCTGCTGCGGCGGCGGCGGGTTGATGCTCTTCTACGAACCCATCGAGGAGCAGCGGATGGGACAACTTCGGGTCGAAATGGCCAAGGCGGCCGGCGCCAACGTCATCGTCACCGCCTGTCCGTTCTGCATGGTCAATATGGAAGACGCCATTAAAACCAGCGGCCTGGAAGGCGAGATGGAAGCCATCGATCTGGTGGAACTGATCGACCGGCATCGGGCAGTCTGAGGCAGGACGAAAAGGGGTTTTTTGCAGAAAAATCAATCGACATTAATCAACAACCCATCCAGGAGGACAATATGGAGATTCTGGTATGTGTGAAGAGGGTTCCCGACACCTCTGAGAACGAGATTCAAGTGAACGGCAAGGGTACCGACATCGAGCGGGATGATCTGGTTTACTCGGTCAACGAGTGGGACAACTACGCGGTGGAAGAGGCGATCCAGATTCGTGACCGGGTCGGTGGAACGGTAACGGTGGTGACCGTAGGTGACGACGAATCCGAGGAGGTTCTGCGCCGGGAGATGGCCATGGGTGCGGACAACGGTATCCTGCTGTCGGATCCGGCGTTCGAAAGCGCCGACGGCCGTGGGATCGCGACGATTCTGAAGGCGGCGGTGGAGAAAGGGCGATACGATCTGATTCTGACCGGGGCCCAGGCCGACGACGGGGCCGGTCAGGTGGGCGGCATGCTGGCGGCGATGCTGGACGTGCCCTATGCGTCGCTGGTGAACGTCATCGAGATTCTGGACGACAAGAAGATCAAGGTGGGCCGGGAGATCGCAGGGGGCAACCAGGAGATGAACGAGATGACGCTGCCCTGCGTGCTTTCCATCCAGACGGGCATCAACGAACCCCGTTACGTGGGCATCCGCGGGATTCGGAAGGTCGCCTCGGTGGAGATTCCGACGATGGGCGCCGGGGACCTGGGGCTCGACCCCGCCGCAGTGGCGCCGAAGGTGAAGCGTCTCGACTACTTCGTGCCGGATATGGGCGAGGGTGCCGAGATGCTGACGGGCAGCACCGAGGAAATCATCGAGAAACTGATGGAACTCTTGAAAGCCAAAGGAGGGATTAAATCATGAGCCGACAGGTTTTTGCATATATCATCCACAAGAACGGCAAACCCGACGACACGGCCCTGGAATTTGCAACCGCGGCCCGCAAGCTCGACCCGAACGCCGAGGTGATCGGCGTGGTGGTGGGATCGGGAGCGGATCTGGAGGCAGCCGCCGGTGAAGCGGCCAAATCCTATACATCGGTCTGGAAGATCGACAACGCCGCTCTGGCCTATCCCTTAGCCGACGGGGTCCGGAAGGCCCTGACGAGCGTTCTGCCCAGGGAGGCCGTGGTCCTGATCCCCCATGAACATTTCGGCCTCGATCTGGCTCCGGGGCTTGCGGTCAAGCTCGATTCGCCCTATCTGCCCGACGTTGTCGATTTTGCCGGGCTCGACGGCGACACCCTCACGGCCGTCCGCCAGGAGTTTTCCGGCATGGTGAGCACCCACGTCGCCTGCGACATCGCCGCCGGGGCCGTCATCACCGTCCGGCCGGGGGCCTTTGCTCCTGACGAGAGTGCCGCCGCCGGGGGCACCATCACGGACAAGTCCGGGGACGTGGGCGATCTCGCCGCGGGACGCCGCTACCTGGAGACCCTCGTGGCCGAGGTGGGGGACGTGGACATCACCAAGTCCGAGATCCTCGTCTCCGTAGGCCGCGGGATCGAGGATCAGGACAACCTGGAGATCGTGAACGATCTGGCCAGGGCCATGGGGGCCGACGTCTCCTGCTCCCGTCCCATCGTGGACGCCAAATGGCTGGAAAAATCCCGTCAGGTCGGCACCTCCGGCCAGACCGTCAGCCCCAAGGTCTATCTGGCCTGCGGCATCAGCGGCTCGTTCCAGCACATGGGCGGCATCAAGGGCGCCCCTTTCATCGTCGCCATCAACAAGAATCCCAAGGCTCCCATCTTTCAGGTGGCCGACGTGGGCATCGTGGCCGACATCCTCGAATTCCTTCCCGAGCTGACGGAAGCCGTCGAGCAAGCCAAATAGCGCCCTCTTTTACCTAGATCGTTTTACTTAGATCGATCGATTACGGAAGCGGCCTGCTTCTTCAAGAAGCAGGCCGCTTTTTTTTCAAGCGATCGCACAAAAGCGACGCAACAGCATAGCATTATGCCATCAATCCAATTCCCAGTATAAAGGAGCCTCTCGATGTCAAGAAAGTCTTTCGGCCTTATCGTTCTGATTCTGATGACTGCAGCGATGAGTATCACCGCCCCAGCGGCCTTATCCAAGGAGCCGGCATCGGTTCCGACCACCACCGTCAACATCAAAATTTCCGTCCCGGACCTGAAGATCCTCCTGACACCCCTGACCCAATCGGAACTCGCCGTGGAAGTCGACGCCTGGCAAAGGCTCGTGAAGGATAAGGTCACGGAGATCAGCAGATTGCAGATCCAGAGCAAAACCGTTGAAGGCGAGGAAAAGCAGAAGATCCTCGATCAACTGACCCGACTTCGGGAGGAGCGCACCGCTTTAATCGACCGATTTAACGCCGTACTCCGGGAACTGAACGCCAAAGGCGGCGATGTCGCGACCTATGAAAAATATGTCAAGGCTGTTTCAGGCATCGACATCAGCAGTGATGACGCCCTCTCGAGCTGGTCGGCCGTTCGCGGATGGTTGATCTCCAAGGAAGGCGGCATCCGGTGGATATTCAACATCGTCAAATTCATCCTCATCCTCCTCGCTTTCATGATTATCGCCAACATCGTCGGCGCCATGGCCCGAAAATCCCTCACCAGAGCCAGTCTATCGGCACTGCTCAAGGACTTTATCGTCAACACAACCCAGAAGGTCGTTTTCATTCTCGGTTTGATCATCGCTCTCTCCATGCTCGAGGTCAATATCGGACCGCTTCTGGCCGGCCTCGGGGTTATCGGTTTCGTCGTTGGCTTCGCCCTTCAGAACACCCTTTCCAATTTCGCCGCAGGCTTCATGATTCTGCTTTACCGACCCTATGACATCGGCAACTTCGTGACGGCCGGCGGCGTCACCGGTACCGTCGATTCCATGAACCTGGTGTCGACCACGATCAAGACCCCGGACAACCAGAGTCTGATCGTCCCCAACGGCCAGATATGGGGGGATGTCATCACCAACGTCACCGGGAACGCCACCCGGCGGGTGGATCTCGTTTTCGGGATCGGATACGACGATGATATCGCAAAGGCCCAGAAGGTTCTGGAGGATATCGTCGACGGTCATAACCTGGTGCTCAAAAATCCCGCCTACGTCATCAAGGTTCATGAATTGGCGGATTCGTCGGTCAATTTCATCTGCCGTCCCTGGGTCAGAACCGGGGATTACTGGACGGTCTACTGGGATATCACTCGCGCCGTCAAGGAGCGCTTCGACGCCGAAGGCATCGGTATTCCATATCCCCAGCGGGATGTTCATGTCTACCAAATGACGGAATAACCCATTATAATGGATCATGACCTGAGAATGTGAGTGTTCGACGTCGTATCGGGCTTGTCATCGACTCCATGATGATTATGGTTATTAATTGCGTCTTGTCGGCGCGATCCTATATCACCACGGAGAATAACCATTATGTCAAAGATGCTGAGAAACGATCGGCTGAGAAACATCGCCATCATTGCTCATGTCGACCACGGGAAAACCACTCTGGTGGACGCCATGTTTCACCAGAGCGGCCTGTTCCGGGCCAACCAAGCCGTTGATGAACGTCTCATGGATACCATGGATCTGGAGCGGGAACGCGGCATTACCATTGCGGCTAAAAACTGTTCAGTGGTGTGGAAAAACACCCGCATCAACATCATCGACACGCCGGGTCATGCCGATTTCGGCGGAGAGGTGGAACGTGCGCTCTCCATGGCCGACGGGGCAATTCTCCTGGTCGACGCCTCCGAAGGTCCCCTGCCCCAAACCCGCTTCGTCCTCAAAAAGGCCCTTGAGGCCAACCTTAAAATTGTCGTGGTCATCAATAAGATCGATCGTCAGGATGCCCGCCCCGACGAGGTCCTGGATGAGATCTATGACCTGCTGATCGATCTGGACGCCACCGACGAGCAGCTTGAATTCCCCCTGCTTTACGCCGTTGGTCGGGACGGGGTCGCCATGACCTCGCCGGACGCCCGCGCCGACAACCTCCACGCCCTCCTCGACACCATCATCGAGGAGATTCCCGGGCCGACCCACGACCCCATGGCGCCGTTCCAGATGCTCGTTTCGGATCTCGGGTACTCCGATTATATGGGCCGACTGGCAGTAGGAAAGATCTTCAACGGCACCGCCCATTCCCGGGACAACCTCGTCTGCATCGCTGAAAACGGCCGAAGCATGCCGCTCAAGGTCTCCAAGCTCCAGGTCTACGAAGGGATGAAACTGGTGGACGTAGACGACGTGCAACCCGGGGACATCGCCGTTCTGGCCGGCATCGAAGACGTCAAGATCGGCGACACCATCTGCAACCGCGAAAACCCGAAGGCATTGCCGCGGATCCGGGTGGACGAACCGACGGTCTCCATGAAGTTCACCATCAACAATTCCCCTTTTGGCGGGAAGGAAGGCAAGTATGTCCAGTCCAGCCGTATCCGCGAGCGTCTGCAGAAGGAGACCCTTCGCAACGTCGCGATTCAGGTGGAGGAGGTGGGCGACCGGGACAGCATTCTGGTCAAGGGACGTGGGGAGTTTCAGTTGGCTATTCTCATCGAAACGATGCGCCGGGAGGGATACGAATTTTGTGTGGGTCGTCCGGAGGCTATCTTTCATCATGAAAACGGCATCAAGATGGAACCTCTGGAACGGTTGATGGTGGACTGCGAAGAGCGATTCCTGGGGGTGGTCACCGAAAAACTATCCCTGCGCAAAGGAAAGATGACGAACATGGTCAACAACGGCAAGGGCCGCGTCAGAATGGAGTTTTCCGTGCCGACCCGGACCCTCATCGGGTATCGGGACGAATTTCTCACCGACACCCGGGGAACCGGCATCATGAACTCGCTGTTCGACGGATACGGCGAATTCCGGGGGGAATGTCCCAGCCGGTTCACGGGGTCCATCGTCGCCGATCGAACCGGAACCGCCGTTGCCTATGCCCTTTTCAACCTGGAACCCCGGGGCCGCCTTTTCATCGAACCCGGCCAACCGGTCTACGAGGGCATGATCGTCGGAGAGCACAACCGAGCACAGGACATCAACGTCAATCCCTGCAAAGAAAAAAAACTGACCAACATGCGGGCATCGGGAAAAGACGACAATGTCATTCTCTCGCCCATCAAGCCGATGACGCTGGAACAGGCGATCAATTTTATCCGGGAAGACGAGTTGGTCGAGGTGACGCCGCTGTCCCTGCGCATGCGGAAGGCAGTGCTCTCGGCCCAGAAGCGCCACAACATGCGCGGCGCACGGGAATAAGATGAACCGATCTCCTTCCCGAACCCCACTGGCCGGGAGGTAAGACGAGCCGCATCGAATCTTCAATGCGAAGGCGGTCTTACATTATGCCAGGACATGCCGATCCAGAACAAAGCAAACCATTTCTCCCTCGAAGACTCGGACACTCCCTGACGAAGCAGTGACGCGAACGACACGCTTTTTCCCGCTTTCCTCGATCACCGAAGCTTCGGCGGTGACTGTCTCTCCCGCCCGAACCGGTTTGAGAAATCTGACGTCGGCGCTGCCGAGAACGACGTTGGGGTGGTTGACGGCGATCATGGCCGCATAATCCGCCAATCCAAAAACAAAACCGCCATGAACAAGCCCTGAGTCATCTGCAACCATCGCTTCGGTGGTCGACAACGCTACGCGGCTGTTGCCTTTTTCAACCGTCAAGGGTCGGCCGCACAGGGTTTGATTGATCTTCCGGTGTGTGATGATGTCCATATCCCGTTCCTGTATTGAGGTAGGCAGTTATCGGTATTTCCACGGTACGCGCCATGGAGAGATATCCGATGTATCATGGACCGTTACCATGCCGTCCCTTAAATCGTCAAGGATCGTGAAATCCATGAACGAGACTTGCAACTTTTCATTGATGTCGTTATGTTAGATCTTCAGCTTCCGGAAAGTGAAGATTTTTCTTTTCATCATCAGGTCGTAATGCCATAAACAAGCCTGTACCGGCTGTTTTTTTCATGCCGCGGAAGCACTGATACCTGACAAGACGGAAGGAAGTCGATCATATGACGACAGAGTGGGTGCCTTTTGGGAATGGCGAATACATTGTGCTGGACGCTTTTCTGATGACCCCGGACCAACAGGCCGCCGCCATCGAGAAGGCTTACATCGAGGTCTCCACCGGCCCGAGGGGCCGTCGGCAGATCATGGGCAAAGGCATGATTCGCCCCTTCATGATTGTGGAGTTGCACGAGAATAACGATATCATCGATCTGGTGATTGATCTGGGCGGGTCATTCAAATATCGTCTCAAAAAGCCGGTTCTGA
Source organism: Desulfococcus multivorans (assembly GCF_001854245.1). GTDB lineage: Bacteria > Desulfobacterota > Desulfobacteria > Desulfobacterales > Desulfococcaceae > Desulfococcus > Desulfococcus multivorans. Next base: position 3,201,922 of record NZ_CP015381.1, read on the forward strand.
AATCAGGGAAGGTATTTTCACCGGCTGTGAACGCTCTCCTTCAGTTCTTCCCATCACAGCCGTGGGAGCAAATCTCCGAAAGCGAGTTTCACGAAATACGCAAAGGCCTCAAATTTCTCACGGACTAAGCTGAAGCCTAAAACAGAACGGGACCAGCTTCCGCCGGCCCCGTTCGTTGAGCGACACTCCCTCTCAGCCGTTTGACACGGCTTCGGTGCCTTTTGTTATCGAGGCGACGCTGTCTCGCGCCCCGAGGCACACGGGTGGCTTTTCTGGAGACAGGTTCCTTGAGCGCCTCTCCGATCATCTCCTCCAGCCGGAAAAACGCCTCTTGGCGGTTGCCGAACTGGCTGCGGTGCTTCTGGACCGTCAGCACGATCTCCCCAGCCTTGTTCATGCGATTTCCGGCAATTCGAATCAGACGGCTGCGGACATCCTCGGGCAGAGAAGCGCAGTCCTGAACGTTGAAACGCAGCTGAACTCCGGAATTGACCTTGTTGACGTTCTGACCGCCGGGCCCTGAACAGCGCATGAAGGATTCGTGAATCTCTTCGGGGCCGATGGCGATGCCATGCAGTTCAAGCATCATAATACATCCCTTTCTATTTTAACCGGCCTTTTATCGGCCGGTCCGTCTTCCAGATGACGATAAAGTAGCGCATCTGCCCGTGAAGTCAAGCCGATATGCCCCCAATATGCCGGCATGAATCATCTCAAGGTCCGAATGAAGGCGGCCACAGCGCCTGTTCCTTCCCGATCCATCAACCGTATGGTCTCGGAGCCCACCACGGCGATGTCGGCTTTGCCCCTGAGAAAGTCGATATCCGCCCGGCTTTTTACGCCGAAGCCCACAGCCAGCGGCAGTTGGGTGGCCTGACGACACCGGGCAAGATAGTATTCCAGATCTGTCGAAAAATCGGTTTCCGCGCCGGTCACTCCCTTCCGGGCCACGCAGTATATGAATCCCCGGGAGACGTCTGCAATGCGCTTCATCCGTTCCAGAGGGGTCGTCGGGGCATAGATATGGATGGGATCCAGGTTGCGGCCTGCCATGGCCGCTATATAATCGCCCCCCTCCTCCGGCGGCAGATCGGGCACGATGGCCCCCTGAATCCGGCTATCCGCCATCATGTCCACAAACCGGGCAACCCCATAGCGATACAGGATATTGTAGTAGCTCATGAACAGAAACGGAATGTCGAATCGCGCGGCGGCATCCCGCGCGAAATCGATACATTTCGCCACGGTGGCCCCTCGCTCCAGAGCACGCTGATTTGCCGCCAGAATTACCGGTCCGTCGGCGATGGGTTCTGAAAAGGGAATCTGAAGTTCCATGAGATCGACACCCGCATCGACCATGGCCGCCACGATCTCAAGAGAAGCTTCAAAGGAGGGATACCCCATGACGATATGGGTCATCAGCAGAATATCCCGCTGTTTCAGCTGATCATGAATATAGCCTTCAAGCATGGTATTGTTCCGCCTTTCTGATGATAAACGCCTTCCATCCGGGATCGTCGAAAGCGTCTGCCACCGTAAAGATATCCTTGTCGCCCCGACCGGATTGGTTAATGATAATGCTGTCATCCCGGGAAAGCGCCGGGGCTTCCTTGAAGGCCTGTACAAAGGCATGGGCGGACTCCAGGGCCGGAATGAGCCCCTCCTTCCTGACGGTGAGGGCAAGGGCGTCGACGACCTCCCGGTCCGTCGCAGCCGCAAACCGGGCCCGACCGGTTTCCTTCAGATCGGAAAGGATGGGAGAGACGCCCACATAGTCTAAGCCGGCCGCGATGCTGTGGGTCTCCTTCATCTGACCGTCCGCGTTCTGCAGGAAATAGGTGCGGTAACCCTGAGCCACCCCGATGCCGGCGTCCGGTGAACAGAGACGGGCGGCATGCCGTCCCGATTGGAGGCCTTCGCCCCCGGCTTCCACGCCCACGAGTTCCACCGGATCGTCCATGAAACCGCTGAAGATTCCCAAAGCATTGGATCCGCCGCCGACGCAGGCATAGACCCGCCTGGGCAACCGCCCTTCGGCCTCCAGAATCTGCTCGCGGGCCTCCCGTCCGATGATGGACTGAAAATAGGCCACCATCTCCGGAAACGGATGGGGGCCGCAGGCCGTTCCCAGCACATAATGGGTCGTGTCCATGTTCGAGACCCAATCCCGAAAGGCTTCATTGATGGCGTCCTTGAGGATGCGCGTACCGTTGGTAACGGGCTGAACCCTGGCGCCCAACCGCTCCATCCAGAAGACGTTGGGGCGCTGCCGCTCCACGTCGACCTCCCCCATGTAAATGGTGCACTCGAAGCCGAATCTAGCGGCCATGGTGGCCGTGGCCACACCGTGCTGTCCGGCCCCGGTCTCCGCGATGACCCGCTGCTTCCCCATGCGGCGGACGAGCAGCCCCTGGCCCATGACGTTGTTGGCCTTGTGCGCCCCGGTATGATTGAGATCCTCCCGCTTGATATAAATCCTGGCGCCCCCGAAATGGCGAGTGAGGTTTTCGCAGTAGGTCAGCGGCGTGGGGCGGCAGGAATAGCTGCTCATCAGCGAGGCGTAGGACTGCCAGAAGGCCGGATCGTTCTTCGCTTCCCGGAAAGTCCGTTCGAGCTCGTCAAAGGTGGCCGTCAGGATCTCGGGCAGATAGGCGCCGCCGAACTGATGATAATATCCGCGGTTATTCATGGGACAGTCCTCCTAGGGTCTGAGAAAAAACATATCGGTCGGTTCGGCAGAACAGCTCCGAATAGACGGCGTTGTCCGCCTGCGGAAAATTGAGAAATCGGTTAACGACGAGCAACGGCGTAACCTTCCCAACGCCCAGCAGGACAGTCCTGTCATCCTCCAGATAACCGATCCTGAAATGCTGTCGGGCGCTCTCGGGCCGCATGTAGTAGTATTCATCGGCGATCTCCGACAGGGAGCCGTTTACGAGATCGAAACGGTCCACTCCTGCGAAGAGCGTCGGATGAAGGTAGAGATCTTCAAGAAGCACCGGGATCTTTTCGACCTCCACGAGCCGCTGAAAGACATAGGCCGACTTGCCGCCAAACGGATTTTCCGGATTTTCGGAAACTGTTTTGAGCTGGATCGTCTCGATGATGCGGGTCGTCGTGGAAAGACCCTCTTTACGAAAGGAAGCGGTAGTCCCGTCAAGAGAAAAGAGATCGATCGCCGCCTTCCGCGCTTGAACAAAAGTGCCGGCCCCCCGCTTTCTGGAAAGAAGACCTTTCCTGACCAGCACTTCGACGGCCTGTCGGACGGTGGGACGCCCGATTCCATAAATTTCAGCCAGCATCAGCTCCGATGGGATACGAGACCCCGGCGGATATTCACCCGCCCTGATTTTGGCCAGAAGAATCTCTGCGAGTTGGTGGTAAAGGGGCTTGGGGGCGTTTGGGTTCAGCACGATTCGCTCATTTTTTCAGCTGCCACTTAAGGTTTTTCAGAGAAAATTTTAACTACCGATCCCATATATTGGTAAAGTTGTCAAGACAATTTTAGAAAATTGAGATGCTTGAGGTCGACCCGTCGTCCGCCCCTCGAGGCATCCACTATCCCGGTGCCCTGAGCGACACCGGCGGACCGTACCCTGGGCGGGATGCGATTTCTCACTTCATCTCCGTGCTGAATGCTGATATACTTTGCAATATGAATGCCGCAGCCCGACATCTTCCCGTCAAAAAACAAGAAACCCGCAGGAACCGCTGTCTTTCCTGCGGAACATCTGAAAACATGTCCCGTCGGCGCTACTGCTCCATTGCCTGTCGGCAGCTGCTGCGACGAAAACTGGATCAACGCACCGGTCTCCTCCGGGCGTTGAACACTCGATATGCCACCTTCTATTTCACCGACGCCGTGATCGTCATGGACCTGATGCCCTACGGTGAACGAAGGATCTTCTCTTTCATCTATCCCCGATCCGCAAACCGGGCCCCGGCAGAGGACTACAGCGATCTTGGTGACATCCTCGGCAAGGCATGGTGGACCGAACACGAACGTACCCGAAAAAAATACCTGGCCTCACGCCATGTCCTGGCCCGATGCAACGGCAGCCATGGGTCCCCGCGATCGGTTTCTCCTCTGGAGCTTCATATCCCGACCTTGAAAGGCAATGCCCTGGTCCATCTAAAACTGGATGAAGCCGACCTGACCCGACCTGAATGTCGGGAGATCATCAAACAGGCCTATCGCAGACAGGTCATGCGCCATCACCCGGACCACGGCGGAGATGCGCGATCCTTCATTCGGATTCACCAGGCTTATGAAGCCCTTCTGGCGTGGGCCAAAAGCCCGAGCTTCATCCGGCGGCGAGGGTTCCCCGATAAATGGTTTTACGACGGCGCCAGAAACGCCTGGGTTCAACCCATTCCCGAAAACCGATCAGGATAGGGAATCCCATAACCGGCGGATCGGCCTCCCGGTGGTACGGATCCCTCCGCACTACCGGGAAGTGCCGACAGGTCACACAGACCCTTCGTTTCAAAAACCGAACACTCACCTCAAGCAACGTCGAAGAAATTCCCGCGAGGGGCTCAATCCTCCCGGAGTTCCTTGATGTCGGCATAGAAATCGAGAATTTCGGGGTTTTTGAGGGCGTCTTTATTCAAAACAACCTGGCCCTGGATGGTTTTCTTGACGGCGAGTTCCACCTTTTTCATGTTGAGCGTGTAGGGCACATCGGGCACCGGCACGATCTTGGCAGGGACATGACGCGGAGAGGCATTGGTGCGGATGGTGTCGCGGATTTTCTTCTTGAGATCATCAGTCAGCTCGTAACCCGGCATCATTTTGACGAAAAGGATGACCCGAACATCGTTTTTCCATTCCTGGCCGACTACCAGGCTGTCTTCGATCTCATCGAGCATCTCTACCTGCCGATAGATCTCAGCGGTGCCGATGCGGACCCCGCCGGGGTTGAGAGTCGCGTCGGAACGACCGTAGATGGTCACGCCCCCGCGCTCGTTGATCTCGATATAATCACCGTGCCGCCATACGTTCGGATAGACGTCGAAATAGGCGTCCCGGTATTTTTTCCCGTCCGGGTCGTCCCAGAAATAAATGGGCATCGAAGGGGCGGGCGCGGTGCAAACCAGTTCACCCTGCCGACCGATAACCGGCTGCCCCTTCTCGTCGAACGCCTCGACCTTCATGCCGAGCCCCCGGCATTGAAGCTCGCCTGCATATACCGGCCCCATGGGATTGCCCAGGGCGAAACAGCCGTTGATGTCGGTGCCGCCGGAGATGGAAGCCAGCTGAAGATCCGGTTTGATTGCCTGGTAGACAAAGTCGAATCCCTCTATGGAAAGGGGTGACCCCGTCGAGAGAAGCGCCCTCAGAGCAGTCAGGTCAAATTGCTCGCGGGGAATCAGTCCCGTATTCATCAAAGCGGCGATATAGCCCGCGCTGGTGCCGAAAACCGTCATTTTTTCCTCTTCCGCCATCTGCCACAAGGCCTCCGGTCCGGGATGGAAGGGGTTGCCGTCGTACAGCAGCAGCGTGGCGCCTACGGAAAGCGCGCAGGTAAGCCAGTTCCACATCATCCAGCCGCAGGTGGTGAAATAGAAGATACGATCCTCGCGGCGAAGGTTGGTGTGAAGCAGGTGCTCCTTCATCTGCTGCAGGAGAATGCCGCCCGCTCCCTGGACCATACACTTTGGCAGCCCGGTGGTTCCGGACGAATACATAATGTAGAGAGGATGATCGAAAGGGAGTTGCTCAAATTCGATGTCGTTTGCCGTATCGGTCCGGAAGTCATTGAACAACACGGCATTCGGCAACGCGCTGATGTCCGGGGCATCTACTGTGTAGGGTATGACGACGACCTTCTCCACCGTCCCGATCTGCTTCAAAATCTCGTGAATACGGTCGAGGCTGTCAATTCTTTTACCCTTGAAAAAATATCCGTCGGCTGTAAAGAGCACCCGCGGCTTGATTTGACCGAAACGATCCAACACGCCCTTGATGCCGAAGTCCGGGGAGCAGGACGACCAGGTGGCGCCCAAACTCGTGGCCGCCAGCATGGCGATAATGCTCTCGGGCATATTGGGCATGAACCCCACGACCCGGTCTCCCGGCTTGAGTCCCATGGCCCGCAGGGATGCCGCCGTCCCGGCCACCTCCCGGTAAAGCTCGGCGTAAGTCAGCCGTCGTCTCACCTGATCTTCCCCCCGAAAGAGGATGGCCGGCCTGTCGTCCCGGTATCGGAGAAGATTTTCGGCAAAATTGAGGCGTGCGCCGGAGAACCATCGAGCCCCAGGCATCCGGGTGACGTCGTCGATCACCTCATCATACGACCGGGAGGCGATAACCTTGGCGTAGTCCCACATCTCCGCCCAGAATTTCGGGATATGATCCACGGACCATTGCCAAAGCTCCGGATAGCTGGTGAGGTTTGTGCCGTATTTCCGGTTTACGCCGGTCATGAATCGATACATATTGGAATCTTGAACCTGCTGCTCGGATGGTGTCCATAACAATTTGCCCATTATGCCCCCTTGGTCGAATGTCATATCGGTCTGAAAAATCCTTCGGAATCGAAGGTTCTAATTGAAAGGCAGATCACTTTTCGGACGGTATTCCCAGGAATCTGACCACCTCGGCGATGAGGGCCTCTGGCTTTTCGACGGCCATCATGTGTCCGGCGCCCTCGATGAGGGCGAATGTCGCCCCTGGAATATGCCGGGATAGATATTGCCCATACTTGACCGGTGTCATCCGGTCGTCAGTGGCGGATATCACCAGTGCGGGACAGTCGATATTCCCGATGTCGTCCATGACGTCAAAGTGATCGCATGCGAGATAATCGCCTGAAATCACATCAGGTTCGTTGTGCAGCATCTGATGTTGAAGCGCCGCTTTCAGGGATGCCGACGCCCGAGGCCCAATGGACTGGCGACAGATCATGTCTATGGTTTCCTCGAAAGCGTTCTCAAATCCGTCTATAATCTTCGGGAGAACCCGCAAGCGGGCTCCGGTGCCCACAAGGATGGCGCCGTTAAGCCATCCGGGTTTTCGAATCGCCAATGTCAAGGCGACGGCACCGCCCAGAGAGTGGCCGGCTACCGCCGCTTTTTCGATCCCGAGGCTTCGGGCAAACCGATCGATAACATCGGCATAAGCCTCGACGCTTGTGCATCCAACGCCGGATGATCGCCCATGACCGGGCAGATCCGGTGTATAGACCCGAATCCCCGGATGATGCCGCAACCCTTCCGGCCAATGGGTGTGATCCCCGCCGGAGCCGTGAACCAGGATAAGGGCCGGACCCGTCTCACTGTCGCTTCGATCATAATACAGCATTTTCTTGTCGACTGCCGTGACCGGCATGCGCGCCTCCCTTTCACTCCGGGTTCCAAAATCGGATATTCCCTGCCGTATTCCGGCAAAGGAAGGCAGGGGCGGCAGGACCGTGCGGCACCCCGGAGGTCGCCCCTTTCAGGTTTTATTTGTCGTAGATGACGGCCAGAATCGTAGCGCCGTCATCCTTTGCCGCGATCCAGTGGGGAATAGTCGACAGGTAATACACACTATCCCCCGGCTCCAGTTCGAAATGGTCCTCTCCGATCTCCAGCACTACACTTCCCTTGAGAACATAGATAAACTCCTCTCCGTCGTGCTGGGAGAGCTCTTTTTCCGGCGCCGGCTGAAGATGGACAATCAGCGGTTCCATGTTCCGTCCCTTGACCTCGGGCGCCAGCCCCTTGTAGGTGTAGATATTTTTCTGCCCTTTGTGGGATGTGGAACGGGCCACTGTTCTCTGGTCCCGGCGACGCGTAATGGAATAGGGTTTGTCGCCCTTGCCGGCCAGAACCTGTCCGAAAGCCGCATCCAGTGATTTGGAAAGCTTGATGACCGTCCCCAGCTGAGGATAGATTTCCTGGCGTTCAATCTTGGCCAGAAACTCTGCGTCGTACCCTGTTCTCCCGGAGAGTTCCTCGAGGGATAGTCCTTTCTCCTCTCTGAGAGATTTCAGACGTTTCCCGATTTCGTCGATCCCACTCTGCCCGGATTCCGCAATATCTCCGGTCAAATCTTCAAAATAGTCCACGTTGATATGAGGTGGCTGTTCTTGTGCTGTCATAATGTTCACTCCATAATGTGTTGGTGTCCGGTTCATTACCATCCGCCGGGTCCCGGCGATCACAGGCCCGAATTTGACATCTGCTTCCGGCCCCGCCGAAGCTGACGAATGGCGGGCCGGTAAGGATTATATCAGAATGATCCTGAAATATGAACGCCTTCATTTCCGGGCACGATACTGTTCCGGGAGATTCGCCTTTTCGTCCCAATCCCTGGGAAGCTTCTGCCCCGGATCCTCACCGAGTTTGGCCTTGACCTTGACAAGCCCCGGCCGGGCAAATTCCGGATGTCCTTCCTTGAGGGTTCGACCGTTGAGAATCGCCTCCGACCGCAGGCGCCGACCGACGGTCCGCTCCAGCTGTTTCCCGATCCAGAGAACCCGGTCCACGTCCCAGCCATGCTTTATGCCCATCTCATCGATCTGAACGAGGGTATCCTCCAGAGTGACCAGGCCCACATACCGGGGATCCTCGTAATAATATTCGCCGGTACCCTTGACGGGGCAGTCGTCGAGGAAATTTGCCGGTTGACCGCCGAGACCGCCCAGGGTCGCTTCGAAATTCGTAATGCCGGCTTGAAGCGCCGCCAGAACGGAGGCCGAGGCTACCCGCTTGGTCTCGTGGAAATGGGCGATGTGGAGACGGGTCTCGGGGATTTCATCGAGGATCATGGAAAAATACCGATAGACGTCCGGCGCCGATGCGCTGCCGTCATGATCGGCGTGCTCCACGTCGTGAGCCCCGATCTCCAGCCACCGCTTGGTGAACTCCACGGCATCCTTCATGTCTGTGGCGCCGCCGATGGGGCTGCCCCAGATGGTACTGACCGTCCCGCACATCTTGATGCCGGCGTCGGTGCACTTCTTGATGCACCGCTCCGCCTCCTTCCAATAATCCGGCAGACTCGTTCCGGAGTTGGCGAAATGATGCTCCTCCTCCGTGGAAACCATCATCAGCACACGGTCGGGTCCGAGGCCCTTCTCCTTGAGTTGGATGGCCCGATCCACGGCGCCTTCCCGGATGGTGATGCAGGTGAGACAGATATCGTCGTAATTGATGCCCTTGCGCTCACATTTCTTCTTGAAACGGTCTCCCCGCAGATGGGCAAGCAGCTCTTCAGCGTCTCGGAACTGGGGCATCAAGTAAGGGTTGCCCAGATTTGTAACCTCGATATGCCGACATCCTGCAAAGATCAGTTCCTCAAGATAAAACTTCTTTGCCGCCGTAGAGATGAATTTTTCCTCGTGCTGGAATCCATCCCGGACGGTGATGTCGCCGATGGTCACCTTCTTCGGCATTCGGGGGAAAATTTTCCAGTAATCATATTCCGTCATGGTCCCTCTCTCCTTTCTAAAATCTGAAATTTCCAAACGACGGTTCACCGATGGGCTCAAGCAGGCTCACCTCAAAGGCCATACCCAACCAATCACGGATTTCGGAAAACTTGAGGACGCGGTCGCTCAAAATCCGGGCGCCGCAATAGAAAGGATGCGCTTCACCGTCGTATTTGTCGATCATCTTCCGGCTGAATGCCTGTTTTTCCTCGTCGGTCATGGGCTTTCCCTTGGCCGCTCGGTTGCGCTCCTCAATGGAAAGGAGGACACCTGCAGCGCTCCGTCCGCTCATGACACCGGTTCGGGCTCGCATGGTGTGAAAAAGGAAGTGCGGCTTGTAGGCCCGGCCGCACATGCCGTAATTTGCCGCGCCGTTGTCGGGGCCGATGACGAGTTGAATTCGGGGCACCTGGGCGCAGGAGACCGCCCGCACCATGTCCGAACCATATTTCCCGATACCCTGATGCTCTGATTCCGAGCCGACCATATAACCTGGAGCGTTCTGAACGAACAAAAGGGGTGTTTTTTCCTGTGAACAGCGGACGATCCATTCGGCCGCCTTTCGCGCCGCCTCGGCAAAAATGATCCCCACGGCATTGGAGGCGACGACGCCGATGGGTATTCCCTTGATGCGGATCTTTCCGCAGAGAATATTGTCGCCCCTGCCCGGCGCATAATCCCGCTTGTACTCGATGAAATAGGAATCGTCCGCTATGGCTTCCAGAATCTGTCGACCGTCGATGCTTTGATGGATGCCCGCCGGCATGAGGTCGTACAGGGCATCAGGGCCCACGGCAGGCGGTGATTCCGCATACCGGTGAACCTGAAGCGTTTGAGGGGGTTCCAGGGCCAGGATCTCCCGTACCCGCGTCACCGCATCCGCCTGGTTTGCGCAGAAATGATCCGCACCGCCGGAGATCTGGGTATGAACCCGGGCGCCTCCCAAATCCTCTGCGGATATCACTTCACCGGTAGCCATTTTCACCAGGGGCGGTCCGCCCAGAAAGGAGTAGGCCAGTTTGTCGATCATGACGGACTGGCAGGCCATGAAGACGATGTAGGCACCCCCGGCCGTGTTGCCGCCGGTACTCAAGGTCACCTGTTTGAGCCCCTTGGCCGACATGCGCGCCATATTGAAAAACATGGAACCGAAATGACCGTCGTCGGGAAACACCTCGGCCTGCATGGGGAGAAAGGCGCCGCCGGAATCGGCGATATAGACGCAGTTCAAGCCGCACCGTTCGGCGATGGCCTGGGCGCGAACGTGTTTTTTCAGCGTGATGGGGAAATAGGTGCCTGCCTTGACCCGGCTGTCGTTGGCAAAGATCATGGTCCAGTTACCCTGGATCTTCCCGATGCCGGTGACCAGCCCGGCGCAATGAACATCGTCGATGCCGCCGGGATAGTTCACACCGAAGCCGGCAATCCGACTCAGTTCAAAAAACTCGGTTCCCGGGTCGATGAGAAGCCCAATCAGATCCCGTACCGGCTGTTTTCCCTGTTTAGCCAGACGATCGACGGCTTTCTGGCCCCCGGGCCATGTTGCTTCGTGTACCCGCTCATCCAGTTTTCTTTCTTCATTTTCCCAAAAGGTTCTGTTTTCGCTCATCTCATCTCCCCTTGTAGACCGGTTTCCGCTTTTCCCGAAACGCGGCAAGCCCTTCCAGGCGATCCTCGGTGGGGATGGTCACCCAGTAGGCATTGGATTCAATGGCCAAGCCGGTGGCAAGATCGGTCTCCATGCCGTAATTGATGGCATATTTAGCTTGTTCGATGGCAACAGGCCCGGTCTCGCACATCATACCGGCCATTTTTTTGGACGTGGTAATCAGGTCTGCGGCATCCGATACCGCATTGACCAGCCCGATGTCGAGGGCCTCGGCCGCATCCACCCGCCGACCGGTAAAAATCAATTCCTTGGCTTTGCCTTTACCAACAAGTCGCGGCAGCCGCTGCGTGCCGCCGGCACCGGGAATGATGGCCAGGCGGGTTTCAGTAAGCCCCATGGTTGCGCCCGAAGCAGCGATGCGGACGTCGCACGCCAGTGCCAGTTCAGTTCCACCGCCCAAAGCAATGCCGTTGACGGCGGCGATGACCGGTTTAGGCAGCTGCTCGATGGTCGTAAAGAGGTTCCGAATGGTAAAAATGTATTCCTTGACCTGGACCGGCGACAGGGTGGCCCGCTCCTTGAGATCGGCCCCGGCACAAAAGGCCCGGTCGCCTGCACCGGTGATGATGACAACCCGGACATCGGGATCAAATCGCAGCGTTTCCACCTGATCCCTCAAAGCCCTCAGCATGTCAAAATTGAATGAATTCATCACCTGGGGACGGTTGAGGGTCAGTATCGCAATTTGATCCTCCCGCTCCACCAGCAGCAAACTTTCGCTCATGGTATCCTCCGATAAACCGGTTTTAGAGTAAGGGGTTTCAACAGCCGATGTGCCGGGAGATGACGATACGCTGGACTTCGGAGGTTCCCTCGCCGATATCCAGAAGTTTCTGATCCCGATAAAAGCGCTCCACATTGTAGTCCTTCATAAGGCCGTAGCCGCCGTGGATCTGAACGGCACGATCGGCCACCCGGCCCATGAGTTCCGAACAGTAAAGTTTGCCCATGGCGGCGTAAATCTCAAAGGGCCGGTTCCGGCTCCTCAGCCAACAGGCTTTGTAGAGCAGATTTCGGGCACATTCGATCTCCATGGCACTGTCGGCCAGCTTGAAGGCCACCGCCTGGAATTTGCTGATGGGTTGTCCGAACTGCTCCCGCTGCTTGGCATATTTCAGCGCCAGTTCATAGGCGCCTTGAGCGCCGCCCAGACCCATGGCGCCGATGGAAAGCCTGCCGCCGTCAAGGGTTTTGAGCATTTGGTGAAAACCATCGCCGGGCTTGCCCAGAATGTTTTTCTCTGGGATGCGAACGTCGTCGAAATAGAGCTCGGCTGTGTTGGAAGAGCGCCACATCATCTTCTTGTGCATGGGAACGGCTTTAAACCCCTTTGTTCCGTGTTCCACGATAAAGCAGGTATACTCGGGCTTGCCGTTGGGGCGCGTGCCGGTGATGGCCTGAACGGTAACCCCCAGGGACATCTCGCAAGCCGCATTGGTGATGAAGATCTTGGAGCCGTTCAGCACCCATTCGTTCCCGTCCTTGACGGCTGTCGTTTTGCTTCCGCCTGCGTCGGAGCCGGCGGTGGGTTCGGTCAGACCAAAACCCCACAACGCTTCACCCCGGCAAAGCTTGGGCAGATATTTTTGCTTCTGTTCCTCGCTGCCGAAATAATAGAGGGGACCGATGCCGAGAGAGTTACCGGCGGCAACGGTTGCGGCCTGGGAGCCGTCGATACGGGCAACCTCTTCCACGGCAATGATGTACGAAAGATAATCCAGACCCTGACCCTCATATTTCTCAGACACGAACATGCCGAACAGCCCGATTTCTCCCATTTTCCGGGTCAGATCGACGGAAAACTCCTCCTTTTCATCCAACTCTTGAGCTACCGGCGCGATTTCGCTTTGAGCAAATTTGCGCACCTCTTTCCGGATCATTTCCTGTTCTTTTGTCAAATCAAATTCCAACACGGCCTCCTTTCAAGGGCGATTCCCCTGCAGATTATCGCCGAATCGGTCCGTTTCAGACCCGTTTTCAGTTTCCATGGACTTTCGAGCCTCGGCAATTCACCATCGACCTCCGCCAGCCTGTTTCGCGATCCGCTGCCGGTGTTCATTCTCCGACACCCATCGCGGGCACCCGGGGGGCCATCGAATCGGATAGTGTCACGCCTGCCCTTACCGTCCGGACGTTAGATTTCCAAACCCACCACGCCTTATCGGTATTTTACCGAACGGTCGGTAGGGTAGCATCAGCTGCTTCTATATAGCGCCGTCGTTTGTCAAGACCCGAGCGCCGTTCCCAGAAACAGTCATACACAATAACGCTGTAGTGTTTCCTGGACTATGCTTTACAAATCGCCATGCCTTTCGCTCCGCATCTCGACGGCGCCGACGCCTCGCACGCCTGTTTCAGACCGTTCAGGATAAACTTCTCGTAAATGTCTGCGATTTCATCAACGGTGAGGCGACCACCGGGATTGAACCAGGATGCACCTGCCGTACAAAGCGTCAATATGGCATAGGAAAGAATCTTGACGTCCACATCCGCGAAGATCCCTTCCTCGCGACCTTGCCGAATCAAATCCTGAAAAATCCGCTCGTACTCATCGCGTTTCTCGACGATGGCCCGGTAATGTTCCGAGGTGAGCCCCCGCAACTCGCTGTTGGCAATGAAATTTTCCTTCTGGCGCTCCAGATGGAAGCGGACATGACCGTGTACGGCAACGCGAATTTTGGACTCGATGTCGTCAAGCCCCGCAAGGTTGTTTTTCAGATATCGCGTCAGGTCGTCCATGGTCGCTTTCAAGATGCTGAAAAGCAGGTCCTCTTTGCTCCTGTAATGATAATAGATGCTGGCTTTCTGGATACCGCTTCCCTTTGCGATCTCACTGATGCTCGTCGCGAAGTACCCCTTTTTGAAAAAGAGTTCGATGGCGATCGACTTGATGGTATCCTTCATGCTGCTCATCTAAAATCCCTCTTCAGTCCCGACATGCGTCGGACCGCTGCGACACTGTTTTACCGACCGGTCGTTAGGTTGAGTCTATTTCACATCGGCTAAATTTTGTCAACAGAATTTTTGCCGCCGGCAGCGGCTTCGGGAAAAATACGGAAGGTTCGCGAGCGCTCCCCCGATCCGGCGCTTCGTCGCGTCAATCTCGTCGGGACTGAAGTGCTTTATCCAGGATTATACGCTAACCCGACTCTCGGCTTTCATGACGGCTGCCGGAAAGAAGTGCCGGGAGGGAGCGGCCCATCTATACCGAAAATTGAAACTCTCAGTATCGGGAACAGGGCAGATCTCATGACAGGGTGGCCGATCACACTTCCGGGATATTCCAGGAAACTTTAAGGGCGTCGATAAAGGCACGCGTGCCGTCGATGTCGAGGGCTTCCCATTTGGGCGTCACGAATCGGTTCCCACGAAACGTGAAGGTGACCCTGTGGTAGATCTCAGCCACCCGGTAAATTCGCCGACCGTCCACCCATTTTTCCGGATAATGCTCGATCCAGAAGACATTATCGGGGTCGAGTCGGTATTTCTGCAGGATGATGGTTGCAAGGATCGGTGCTCCGCTGCTGATGCTCATTCCCGATGCAGCATCATCCTCACGCTCTGTCGCCACCACCAGCGCGCTTTTTTCAAACAGAAAGATATCGAGGTCACAGCGGCTGGCAAAAGAACCGGCGGTATGAATCCATTGAAAGGGTTTGTGTTCGATGTGGATCATGGAACCACCCGTTATTCAACACACCGTCGTCGACAATCCAACGCGACTGTCAGGATGGGCCCCTCACACCCAGGAGAGTCCGTCGTCACGAATCAATTCTCCGAACCGATGCGTTATTTCCGATTTGAATTCTCGACATCCGGAGGAAACGCCTTCAAAATTTCCCTTACCGTCTCCTGAATGCTCTTTTCCATCTGCTCGACGTCGGCATATTCACGAACGATGCCTTCGTTGATGCCTCGCCATGCCAGTTCCCGGGTGTCGGCGTCGATGACGTCGATGACCAGGGTGCCTTCGGTGTAATAGCTGACGTCGACCTGTCCACCATAAGGCCCCCACCAGGGGTCATACCATCCACGGCTTCCCCAGTTGGTAACGCGCATCCGCTCTTTGACGCCGGCATGAACGACAACCGTAAAATCGACCGAACCGGCCGTCTTCAGCCTGAACCCTTTTTCCTGCAATACCTGATCCACCGCTTTCTTGATCCGCTTTCGCATCAGGGGATCCCTGGCCAGCGCATCGCTCGGTGTCTGCTGTTCAGTGTCCCATGCATAGGTTTCATACCGCTTGAAATCGACGCTCGGGTCATAGTCGGTTTGAATCGATACCGTTGCACACCCCAGCAACCCAACAATGGATATGCCGATCATCCAGCAGCTGAGCCGTTTTATCATCATTCCCTCCCGGTTTGATGGAATCATCAGTTGAAACATCCGATCCTTGCCATCAATTCTAACTAGATGTTAATAAATATATTTCTACATAGTCTTGTCAGGATCATACGTCATTCCGCCAAAAACCCTCAGGGCACTTCGTGAGACCATCAAATCGATAATACATTCATTCAACTTTCGACTTTCATAGGCCGGTGCCGGGAGGCTCTGGCCATTCCGTTCAACGGGGAGAAAGACTGCCGATGAACGGATCGCCATCGCATATGGCAAGCCGACCATAAATTCGGCTGTCAAGCCCGTCAAGGACTCGTTTTCAAGGACAGTTCCCAACATTTGACTTAGAACCGCCGGTGCCGGTCTCCATCATGCAAGTCGAAAATTATGATATCTATTTTAACATAATCTGCATTGGAACGAAGATCAAGCGCTTCGGCGTCGGCGTGCCGTTCATTGCTGACAGACGCTTCTTCGAGTGGAGTTGGATTGAAAATGAATCATCGATGCTTATGATACGAGTTGGTATCTTGCGGGAGAACCCGTGAGTTTATTCTTTTAAATCGACAACATCAATGAGGTGTATCCATGAGCGATGAATCCAAAAATATCGACAGGGACTGTTTGAAAAATTGTGACCAGTCGTTCGAGGAATGTCTGAGCAGCGGCGAGGATGAGTCAGTCTGCCGCATGAAACGCGTTCCCTGCGACTGCAGCTGTATGATCGGATGATTGCACGCAGATATCCGGCGAAGGGGGTTCTCCCCTTCGCCCTTGAACAGTCTCATATCGGCATTCGCCTATCTTTCATTTGACATCACCACGGCATCCCCCTAAGATGCCCGTGCAGTCTTTGGTGTCTCCCTCAGCCGCTATTCGGTCACGTACAGGACATTGTCATTATGACTCAACAGACCCTGCCCATTATCGTCAGAAATCTCGAGATCGCTTATGGGGATTTCGTAATCCAGCGGAATCTCAACTTCCAGGTCAATAAAGGAGAAATCTTCGTCATCATGGGAGGAAGCGGCTGCGGCAAGACCACCGTCATGCGATGCATGAGCGGTTTGAAGCCGCCTTCCCGAGGGGAAGTGCTTATCGAAGGCGTCAGCCTGTGGAGGGTGGATCCCGATCGACGCGCGGGGGTTTCCAGTCGATTCGGCATCGTTTACCAGAGCGGTGCGCTATGGAGTTCCATGACCCTCGCCGAAAACATCGGCCTCCCCTTGGGAGAATATACCGATCTCAGCCCGGCCGACATCCGGGACCTGGCTGCGCTGAAACTTGCTCTGGTCGGACTTGCCGGTTTTGAAGATTATTATCCATCGGAAATCAGCGGCGGCATGCGGAAGAGAGCAGGCGTTGCTCGCGCGTTGGCGCTCGATCCCAACATCCTTTTCTTTGACGAACCTTCCGCCGGACTCGACCCGATCACCTCATCCCACCTGGACGACCTCATCGTTCAACTCCGTGACCATATCGGCATGACCATGGTACTGGTTACCCACGAACTCCCGTCGATTTTCGACATCGCCGACAATGCCGTCTATCTCGATGCAGAAACCAAAAGCATGATCGCTACGGGAAGCCCCGATCAGCTCCTTTCAGAAAGCGCCGATCCGAAGGTTCGGGCGTTTTTAACCCGAAACGGCAAAATAAACCTCTAACGTCGAGCCGTCGTTCTCATCCCGAGTCGAATCGAATGAAGAAACAGCATGTGGCTTGTGATTCTCCCAATCGTCTTTATATTAGAATTCAACTTTTAACCATGCCCCACCATTTCCGTCTACCATCCGGGCCTCCCGGGGACACGCAGAAAGGAGTCAGATAATGTTGACGCTCGAGGACATCAAAAAAGACAGAGACCTGATCAATTCCATCAACTGGGAAATGACGCCGGAAGAAGCGGTCCGGCTCTATCTGGAATGGGGCAACAACTGGGCAAGAGGCGACGGTTATGTGATTCGATCACCGGACGATTACACCACCTATTTCGTCATCAACTGCTGGTCAAGACCCTATTATATCTACCTTATCCGACGGAATTCGGAGGCAGCCGTCGAATTGGCAAAATTCGAGCTTCCTGAGCGGTTCGAAAAACCGGTCTGCGAACTCAAAGGGGTTTATGCCCTGGAAGACGACATCAAGGCATGGCTCAAAAAAGAGCTGGATGCGGATTGAGATGGTGGTTTCCAAGCCTCGGGTCTCCTGTCATCCCAGGGCGGGGACCATCTGAAAATGCCTGGGCACCATGATCGGCGTCCAGGCAGCGAAACAAACGACGGCGGCAATCGGTCCAGACATCGAAAACGCGCCGGGCAGAAATCCTCCTTGATTTGATACGGTAAATCATCTATATCTTCTTCAAGTATTCGACGGCGCCCCAATTCACCTACCCCGGTCAAAGCTCCACACGAAACAAGGCACCTTATTTTCGATGCTTTTTTCAATACAGGCGTGAGGAGACACAGCGATGGAAGACGCGGCAAAAATTCATTTCAAGGAATTCAAGGCCATAAGCCGATCCATTTTGGCCTACACCGACCTCAAGCTCTTGATCAACCACATTGCGGAACGTATATGCAGCACCCTGAAAGTTAAGGGGTGCAGCGTCATGCTTTACGACGAACGGGAGGGGCAGCTCTTTCGGGTCGCCAGCTGCGGCATCAGCGAGACCTACCTTGACAAGGGCCCGATATTCATAGATGACAAATATTGTGCATTTTCCGCACGTGCACCCGTTTTCATCGAGGATTTCCAGAACGATCCCCGGGTTCAGTATCCGGAGGACGCCCGAAAAGAAGGCATCACCTCCATGCTGTCGGTTCCCATCCACTATCGCAAGTCTCCCGTCGGTCTGATACGGATCTACCATGACAGTGTCTGGCGCCCCAATGACGATGATCTCGATTCATTCGCATTGCTTGCAGACTATTTGGGGGTGGTCATCGAAAACAACGGCCTCCGCAATTTTCTTGAGAAGGTGAAATACGCCATGGAATCCTTGCCGCTGAGAATGCTGGAAGGATTATAGAAGTCCATGGGAGGCAAGGTCTTCACGGATACTTCCGATTTTTTTGCCATCGATAATGGGGATGAAATTATCGTCGGTGAAGAGCGGTATGCTGTGTTCGGGCACGAACGGGAACGTCGTTTCGGCATCGATGACCCCAAATTCTGGGTCAAAAAAGTCAAAAATATCCACACCGGGGAAAAAAGACTGATCAAGCTTTCATATCTTGAAACCTTTTTCGTCACCATCGGCGGCGTCCCCATCCGTTGCTTCAGAGACCCGGACAAGGAGAGCCGAATTCTGG
The DNA here is from genome assembly GCF_001854245.1 of Desulfococcus multivorans. GTDB lineage: Bacteria > Desulfobacterota > Desulfobacteria > Desulfobacterales > Desulfococcaceae > Desulfococcus > Desulfococcus multivorans. The sequence continues at coordinate 3,220,674 of NZ_CP015381.1, forward strand.
AACTCGTTAAAGGCCACCCCCATTTCATGCAGGGAGTCTCTTTTAAAGATACCAGAAACAATAATATACGGGTACTCGATATCGTACCGGGACCGAACCTGTTCGTTCAACTCGGTACGATCACGATGGATCATTACACCTATTTCCACACCCTTCTTCCCGATATTCTCAAACATTTGATCACGGCTTTCAATGCGATACAGTTTCTCCATGCCAACGGGTTTCGACACGGGGATATCCGAAACGATCACATTATCGTGGAGCGGCATACGGGTAATTATGTCTGGATCGACTTCGACTTTGAATTCGATGCGCCGGAAAATCCTTTCAGCCTCGACATTTTCGGGATTGGAAACCTCCTGATCTACGCCGTCGGAAAAGGATTTCATACGGTTCACGGCATCCGCAACGATCCGCGCACCTATGGAAATCTGTTTGATCGACTGGAGCCCGGTGATTTTTCTCTCCTGGATAAATGGCGTTTTGTCAATTTACGTAAGTTCTATCCCTACATTCCACCCATGCTCAACGATATATTGATGCATTTTTCGCAGCAAGCCGAGGTCTACTATGAAAGTGTCGGCGAGATATCAGATGCGGTCGACGGATATATCCAATCCATGGGTAATCTATAGCAGGGGGTTGACGTGAGACAACAATCCATTCTCGTGGCACTGAAAGATTCCAAAACCGCTCGAAGCGTGGTTCAGTATTTTGCCGGACTGCCCTTTCAAGCGGATCGCCTCGACATCACCCTCCTTCATGTCTTCCGGCAACAGCCGACAAGCGGCGAAGAAACCATGGGGGAGGATTTTTTGCGAAAGGATGCCCTGCGGGCCCGGAATGTCTTGGAAGACGCCAGGAAAATTCTGGTCGAAGGCGGCATCGATCCAGAGAATATCCATATTCTCCTGGATAAGAACCCCTATCCAACGGCCACTGACGGCATTATCGATCATTTCAGCCGCAATGTCTACGATATGGTGGTGATAGGACGCCGGAAAAAATCCAAATCCGAGGAATTCGTGCTGGGAGACGTCAGTATCAAGCTGGTGAGAGCCCTCGAAGGCGCCGCAGTTCTGGTGGTGAAAACCATTTAGCGGTTCAGAGGCTTCACAACCAGGATTCAAGCTGCGCCGGGAGGAGTTCGAACGGCGTCATCCGTTGCTGCACGGCACAGACGCAGAAGATTCTTCCGCGACTGGTGCCCGGCCTCTGATTTTGATGATTTTGGCCTGATATCTTGCGTTTCCCGATATCCTGCTGCTGGTCAGGCGGATACAGACAAACGAGATGAAAAAAGAGCCAAAGGCAAAAAGAGCCGCCGCCGCGGATTCGTCCATGCCGTATTGCGGGGCCAGGTAGGTTCCCAGAACCGCGCCGCCGATCATGAAAAGCACCGGAAAGATATAGAGGAGCATGGAGATCTTTATCAGCGAGCCGGTTTCGAATCCCACCGTCACAGTATCCCCGAGCCCAGCCCCGACAAGGTTGAGCGCTTCCACATGACCCGTTTTGGCCGCCTCGCAGGAGTCTTTGGAACCACAGCCCTCACAGGTGCTTCGCCGAACGGTTTTAACCCATGCACTTTTGACATCGACTTGTGTGACGATACCGTATTCGGTGATCACGTCAACCTCCTTTTCCCTTAAAATATCATAACGGAGCGCTTCCCTCGAGGAAGCGCTCCGTTATTTCGCGGACCGGCTAGGCCGCTGCGCTTTTATTGCCGGCATGGACAGCCGGTGTCTTTTCATAACAGATCAGTCCGCACTGAAGGCAGCGATTGGCTTCCTTAACAGCCATGGCCTCGGTGAACCCTTTTTCGAGGATCCCCTTCTCCGCCAGTTCCCGGGGAGTGGCAATGGGCATAATCTGCCGCGGCACGGTATTGACATTTTCCACGTGATCCACATCCTGGATCATGGACGCGGGCGTCAGAACGTTGTCGTCCAGCGTGAGCGGGATCCCATACATCATCCGATGGATGGATGCGGCAGCCCGACGACCGGCGCCGATGGCCCGGATCGCTGCGCTGTAATCCGTCACGACGTCTCCTCTCGAGAAAACGCCGATCTCCTCCTTGAATGCCGGATTCTTGTATACGGCGGTGCCGACCCACCGGCTCGTTTCCAACGAAGTCTTGGCCGCATCATCCGCATCCGCGACATCGGCCGATACGTCCCGGGTAAAGATCATTTCAGGAAAGCGCCCCGCAGCGACGAAAAGGTTCTGAGCCTCGACCGTGACGGCCGCGCGGGTATCCACATCCACGTATTCGACGGCTTCGAGATTTCCACCATCGCCGAAGACACGGGTCAAAGCAGCATTGTAAACGATGGAAACAGCGTCCGCATCTTCCAATTCCGGCAGTAGTACCAGAGATTCCTTGGTCAGTTGATCACGGGATTCCCGTAAAAGCACGGTGATTTTTTCGGCACCCAGATCCCAGCAGATTTTGGCCGCCTGGAGGCCCGTAGCACCGCCGCCCAGAATGACCACATCGGTTTTTAGCGGCATGGTGTTATGACGTTCGGAATCTGATTTGATCAGGTCGATGAGCAGATAGGTTCCGGGGAAGACCGCTTCAACCTCATCCGGAGAGATGCGGGTGAGACGATTGTCCCATCCGCCCGTGGCCAGAAAGACCGACTCGAACCCGTCTGCCAGCAGTCGGTCCAGGGTGAAGTCCCTCCCCATGGAGAGCCCTGTCCGGGCCGTAACCCCCATGTCGAGGATACCCTCGATATCCCAATCGAGAATCTCCTCCGAGAGGCGTTCAGGGGCGATTGCGGTTCTGAGCAGCCCGCCAAGACGATCCGTCGCCTCGAAGACGGCGACATCATGCCCCAGTCGCGCAGCAAAAAAGGCGGTGGAAAGTCCTTCCACCCCGCCGCCGATGACGGCGATCCGCCGTTGGGTTGGCGGAGCCTTGTAAGGCTGAATCCGCTCACCGCTCTCCTTCTCGAAATCAGCGGCGAAACGTTTGAGAAAGTTGATGGCCACCGGTTCGTCGGCGAGGTTGCGTCGACAGGCGTTCTCGCACGGACGCGGGCAGATCCGACCAATCACCGTGGGAAAGGGATTTCGCTCTTTGATCACCTGGACGGACCGATGGTAATCCCCCAACTGGATCTGACGAATGTACTCCCGGATATCGATGCCGGCTGGGCATTCCCGCTGACAGGGGGTGGTGCATTCGTCTTCGGTATACTCCCTGAGGATCCGTCGGGTCACCGAAGAGAGGGTAATGATGTGCTTGGGGCAAACCCGTTCGCAGGTGCCGCATCCGGTGCATTTTTCCGCATCCACGATGGGAAGATTGTCCGGCCCCATGACGATGGCGCCGAATGGGCACGCCCGCGCGCAGCTTCCCAGCCCCAGACAACCGATGGTGCAGACCTTCATTCCACCGCCGAGAAGGGACGCCGCGCGACAATCATTCATGCCGTTATAAATATACTTCAGATCCGCATCCTGGGTTCCGAAATAGCATCCAGGCTTGGCGATATCCGGCTCTTTTGCCTCAATGGCCACCCCGAGGATGGCGGCAATGGCCTCGGCGGTTTCGATGCCCGCCGCCACACAGGAGTTGGGGGCGGATTTACCGGCGACGATGGCTGCGGCATTGGCCGAACATCCGGGATATCCGCAACCGCCACAGTTGGCGCCCGGCAGCACCCCTTCCACGGCCTCGATCGTCGGATCCACCCAAACGTAAAAGACCTTGGACGCAACGGCCAGACCGACGCCGACGATGACTCCTAATCCTCCCATTATACAAACGGCTGTTATCATATCCTATACTCCTTGATCTCTTATAGTCTCTTGTGATCCTACGATGCTTCCGCGACTCCCTCTCTAACTGATGGCATCAAATTTACATCGGTCGAAACACGTCAGACATTTGACACATTTCTCTTTATTGATCACGGCCACTGATTTCTTCTGCCATATGATGGCATCCGCGGGGCAAGCCTTGAAACAGGCACCGCACATGGTGCATTTTTCCGGATCCACCTCGAAGTTCAACAATGCCGCACAACGTTTGGCCGGACATTTCTTGTCATAGACGTGGGCATGGTACTCATCCCTGAAATACCGAAGCGTGGAAAGCACCGGGTTGGGTGCCGTCTGTCCCAGACCGCAGAGGGATCCTTCCTTGATCGTTTCGGACAGTTCTTCGAGAACCTCAATATCTTCAGGCGTTCCCCGTCCGTCGCAGATCTTCTCCAAGATCTCCAGCAGGCGCTTGGTGCCCTCTCGACAGGGGGTGCATTTGCCGCACGACTCGTCCTGGATAAAATCCATGAAGAAACGCGCCATGTCGACCATACAGGTATGATCGTCCATGACGATCACGCCGCCGGAGCCCATGATCGCCCCGACCTTCGCGATCTCCTCGTAGTCGACCTTGGTGTCGAGATATTGTTCGGGGATGCATCCGCCCGAAGGGCCGCCCAACTGAACCGCTTTGAACTTACGTTTGTCAGGAATGCCGCCGCCGACATCGTAAATGAGGGTTCTGAGAGGCGTGCCCATGGGCACCTCGACCAATCCGATGTTGTTGACGTCCCCGGAAATGGCGAAGACCTTGGTGCCCTTGCTTTTTTCGGTACCTACGCCGGCATACCAAGCCCCTCCGTTCAAAATGATCTGGGGGACATTGGCCAGGGTTTCCACGTTGTTGAGAATGGTGGGCTTCTCCCACAGTCCCTTGTGGGCCGGAAAGGGCGGCCGAGGCCGAGGCATCCCCCGACGGCCTTCGATGGACCGCATGAGCGCCGTTTCCTCTCCGCAGACAAAGGCGCCTGCCCCCTGGTATATCTCGATATCGAAATTCATGCCGGTGCCGAAGATGTCATCTCCCAGCAGACCGTAAGCTTTCGCCTGTTCGATGGCGATTTCCAGACGCTTGATGGCCAGGGGATATTCGGTTCTGGCGTAGATGTAGCCCTTGCTGGCGTTAATGGCTCGGGCAGCGATAATCATGCCTTCGATCACGGCATGAGGATCGGCTTCCAGAATGCTCCGGTCCATGAAAGCGCCGGGATCCCCTTCGTCGGCGTTGCAGAGGACATATTTGACGGTTCCCGGGCTCTTACTGGCGAAATCCCACTTCATGCCGGTGGGAAAGCCGGCGCCACCCCGCCCTCGGAGGCCGGAAATCTTCATTTGCTCGATAATCCCCGCGGCGGACATCTCCTTGAGCGCCTTGTGCGCGCCCTGATAACCGTCCCGGGCGATGTAATCGTCGATCTTCTCCGGATCGATCATGCCTTTGTTTCGAAGCGCCCGCGGCATCTGGTTCGCAAAAAAGGGGATATCGTTCTGAAGGGGTATTCTTTTTTTGGTGGCGGGATCCTTGTACATGAGCTTCTCGATGGGCTTACCATCGATGAAATGCTCCTTGATCATTCCGGGAATATCCTCCGCTGTAAGCTTCTGATAGAAAATACCGTCCGGATGGACCACCAGAATCGGTCCCATGGCGCAAAAACCGTTGCATCCGGTTTCCACCACCCTGAACTTTTCCGAGAGACCCTGCTTTGCAATCTCGTCTCTGAGCGCATGAATGACGGCGATGCTTCCCGTGGCATGACACCCGGTGCCGCCGCAGACGAGCAGATGTTTCACGTCCGCTGATCCCAGATCGCCCTCGTGCTCTTTTTTTATCCGTTTCAGATCGTCTATGGTCAATTTTGCCATATTTCTCTTTCCTCCGACTATTGCTCCGGCTTTTGATCCGGCGTTACCAGGACCCGTCGAGCCCCCTGAGCCCGTTCATATAAAGACGACCACTCGCGACAAACATGGAATAACTCGTGATCAGAATCGGCAGATCGTACGATCGTGCCAATTCCAGTATCGAATTGTTGGGTTTTTTCCCCCTGACGAAGACCACCGCCCCAACCTCGGCGATTTTCGCGGTACGGATCACCTGTTCCGAATTGAGACCCGTCAACAGAACGGACCCTTTGGCGACCGCGGAGAGGATGTCGTCCATCAAATCCGCGCCGCCTCCGCCGAATACCGTACGGTCCATGTGCTCTTCGCCGACGACGAATTCAGCGTTCAATATCTCTTTTATTTCAGAGAGTTTCATTTATGCCTGCCAACCCTTCTCCTGTCCGGAGGACGAAAGGGTTAAAAGTCTTATTCATATCTCTGGAGGATGTCCAGAACCGTATCCGCCTTTACAGCGCCGTGGACATTCTCGCCGATGACCATGACCGGCGCCAACCCGCAGGCTCCCAGGCATCGGACGGATTCCAGTGAAAAGCAACGATCGGCGGATGTACACCCCTCGGCCATGTTGTACTTGTTGCTGATACGGCTGATGACCTCTCGAATGCCTTTGACGTAGCAGGCGGTTCCGGTACAGACCTTGATCACATGCCGCCCTTTGGGTTCCAAGGAGAACAGGGAATAAAACGATGCCACGCCGAAAACGTCGCTCCTCGGCAAATTGAGGCCCGCGCTGATGTAGTCCATCAAGGGTGCCGGCAAATACCCCACAACGCTCTGGCTTTTTCGCAGTACGGCAATGATGCAGCCGGGTTGTCCGTAATGCTCATCAATGATCTTGTCGACATCTTTCCACATCTCTTCAGTAATATCCGGGTGTTCTGGATGTTCTAACTCGAGCATGTTGTAATCTCCCAAAAAATTCAAATATTTTAATAAACCCCGTTACCGGATCTCGCCAAGATATTTTTACCAAACGGTACCATTTCATACAAATCGAAAAAAGTCAATCACATCGACGCCAATTTGAAGGATTGACGGAACCGTTGGTCTCGACTATAAAAATAGGAGTTTTCATCGAAAAAAGATGGATTTCAATCCACATGACACATCGACAACGATACCGGAAAGGCAACATTATGGCCGATTACAGACAAATGATTGAGGATGCCGCCGATTTCCTGGAAAAACGGATCAGCCCCAACCCTCGGGTCGGCATTCTGACCGGCACGGGGCTCGGGGAAGGCACCGATACACTCAACGTTTGCAACGCCTTCGACTATCGCGAAATTCCCCATTTCCCGGTTTCTACGGTGGAAAGTCATCGCGGTCGCCTTCTCTTCGGCATCATGGGCGGTATGCCGGTGATGGCCATGCAGGGCCGAATCCATCTCTACGAAGGCTATACACCCCGTCAGGTGACCTTCCCCATTCGCGTCATGCGCCGGCTTGGCGTCGCAGCCCTGATCGTCTCCAACGCCGCCGGCGGACTGAATCCGACCTTCCGACCCGGCGACGTCATGCTCATAACGGACCACATCAACCTGACCGGTACCAATGCGCTCATCGGCCCCAACGAGGCGGACTGGGGCATCCGCTTTCCCGACATGACCCATGTCTACGACCCCGATCTCCGAACACTGGTCCGGACCGCGGCCGATCAGTGCGGCATTTCACTCCGACAGGGCGTCTATGCGGGTCTTAAGGGACCTTCCCTGGAAACCCCGTCCGAGGTCCGGTATCTCAGAACCATCGGCGCCGATGCCGTGGGATTCTCGACGGTTCAGGAGGCCATCGTCGCCGTTCATGCCGGCATGAAAATCATAGGACTCTCCATCATCACCAATGTCAACGACCCGGACCGCCCGATGCCGGCGACGGTTGAGGATATCATCGCCGTGGCCAACGCCGCCGCACCGAAGCTGAACCGTCTCATCAACGCGATACTTCAAGGGATGAACGCCCATGGATAGGCATGCGGATATTCTCATCACCGGCGGCCTCGTTCTGACCATGGATGACGAGGATCGTACAATTCCGGACGGCGCTGTCGCCGTATCGGGGGACATCATCGCCGCCGTGGATGATGCAGCCGGATTCGAGGGATGGCGCGTCGATCGAACCGTCGATGCTCGGGGCGGTATCATCATGCCCGGGTTGGTCAACGTCCACACCCATGCGGCGATGACCTGTTTCCGGGGTCTTGCCGACGACCTCCCCCTGATGACCTGGCTCAACGATCACATCTTTCCGGCCGAGGCGACACTGGATCGGGAGAAGGTAGCGACCGGGACAGCGCTGGCCTGTGCGGAAATGATTTTGTCGGGCACCACCTGTTTCTGCGACATGTACCTGTTTGAGGACGCCGTGGCGGAAACGGCTCGACGAGCCGGGATGAGAGCCGTGGTCGGAGAGGTGCTTTTCGACTTTCCATCTCCCGCCTACGGGCCCCTTCGCAAAGGCTTCGAAAAGACGCAGGCCCTGATCGACCAATGGCGGAAAGATCCATTGATACGTATTGCCGTGGAGCCCCACTCTCCATACCTCTGCGCACCTGATCTCCTGAAGAAGGCCGGAGACACGGCATTGAAAAACGACTGCCTGCTCGTCACCCATCTCTCGGAAACCCGAAACGAGGTCGACCAGATTCAAAAAACCTACGGCCGCACCCCGATAGCCCATATGGCGGAACTCGGCCTTCTCGGCCCCCATCTTCTGGCCTGTCATTGCGTGGTTTTGACGGCATCGGACCGGACACTCCTGGCCCGATACGATGTCAAGGTGGCACACAACCCCGAAAGCAACATGAAGCTGGCATCGGGCATCGCCCCCATTCCCCAGCTCCTGGATGCCGGCGTCTGCGTCGGGCTGGGCACCGACGGCTGTTCCAGCAACAACGACCTTGACATGCTCCTCGAAATGGACACCGCCGCCAAGCTGCACAAGGTGGCCAATCTCGACCCCACGGTCATGGACGCCCGGACCGTACTGAGAATGGCCACCATCGAGGGGGCCCGGGCCCTGGGGCTGGATGGGATCACCGGTTCTCTTGCACCGGGAAAGCAGGCCGACGTCATCATTGTCGACACCGAAAAACCCCACCTCCAACCCATGTTCCAGCCAACGTCGCACCTGGTCTATGCCGCAAGAGGCAGCGACGTGGCCTTCGTGATGATCGCCGGGCGCGTCGTCATGGAAAACGGCGCTGTCTTCACCATCGACGTCGACAGAGCCATTCGGGAGGTCAATCGCATCGCCCGAGGTCTCCGTTGATCCGGAACGGTCCCGTCCAACGAATGATGGAAAAGAAGGACGCCATGTGGCACCGACTCAATCTCAGCTTCCGCATCCACAGCATACTGGCTGTGCTGCTTCTCATCACTCTTTTTGGCGGTGTCGTGATGGTCTGGTACACCTACCGGATGGACGGTATCCTGACAGACATCATCGACAAGGACACCGCCGCCTTCGAAACGGCCCAGGAGCTCGAAACCGCTCTGGTCAACCAGAAAGGTTTCGTCTCCTATTATTTTCTGGACGGAAACCCGGACTGGCTGAGGCAATTGGGGGAATACCGCCAGATCTTCAAGACGCTCATCGGCAAAGCCCGACTGGTGACGGTCACCGCCGACCAGGAGGCGGCCATCGAGAGAATTGCCGCGGCCTATCAACAATACGTCCTTACCAAGGACCAGGTAATCGACTATTACCTGGCCGGTGACCGGGAGACCGGCGGGCGCCTTCATGCAGCGGTACGAGAGCATTTTTTCAAGGTTCTCGATCTGTGCGAGGAATTCAAGGCCCTTTATAAAAAAGAGATCCAGAGGGCCAAACGGGAGAGCCAGGAGCAAGCCCGACAGCTTCGCGTAATGGCTATTCTCGGCATGGTCATGGTCTTCCTTTGCGGCGTTTTTCTGGCCGTTCTGCTCATGAAACACGTCCTCGAGCCGGTGCGCGAACTGACGCGCATGGCCGACCGGCGTGAAAATATCTCTCCCAGAGAAAACGAAATCAAAGCCCTCAGCAGAACCGTGCACGGACTGATCGAGGATGTCGATTTCACCCACTCCGAACTTGAAAAAAGCCGGGAGCACCTCCTTCAGTCGGAAAAGATGGCGATGGTGGGGAAGCTGGCCACCGGTATGGCCCACACCATCCGAAACCCGTTTACTTCCATCAAAATGCGCCTTTTCTCCCTGAGTCGGACCCTCGAGCTCGATGAAACCGAAAAAGAGGATTTCGACGTTATCGCCGAGGAGATCCGGCATGTCGACACCATCGTCCAGAATTTTCTGGAATTCTCGCGTCCGCCGAAGCTGAGGATGCAGCATATCAGTCCGTCTCAGGTGGTCGACACGACCTTTCAATTACTGGCGCATCGCCTCAGGTCTTACGACGTCGCGGTGAAAATCGTTCGCGAAGAGCCGCTGCCTTCGGTGGAGGCTGATCCGGAGCAGCTCAAGGAGGTCTTCGTCAACCTCATTATCAACGCCTGCGAGGCTATCGGCACCGGCCGGAACGGCAAGATCACGGTCCACGAGACAACCACCGCCGATGCCGCCCATGGTCGGAAGGTGATCATCCGGATCAACGATAACGGTCCGGGGATACCCGAGGCCATCCGGCAAAAAATATTCCAGCCGTTTTTTACGACCAAGGACGAAGGGACGGGCCTGGGGCTGTCCATTGCCTACCGAATCATCGGCGAGCACCGCGGACGGCTGGAAGTGCATTCCGTCGAAGGAGAGGGCGCCACGTTCATCATCACCCTTCCGGTCTGTGATCGGCCGGATCATCAGGAATAGACCACACGTCCGGGAATGTCGACGGGAGTTTCCCTCAGACGGATTTGTCGACCGGCATTATCAGGCATTGGACCGACAGGAGACACACATTGAGCATCATTCTAGTTGTCGACGACGACGATCAGCTCCGGAAAAGCTTTCACAAGCTGCTGACGGAAGAGGGATACACCGTTCTGACGGCCGCATCGGGAGAAGCCTGCCTCCTCGAGGTTCGGGAGAAAACGCCCGATCTGGTGATTTTGGACGTCCAACTACCGGGGATCAACGGGCTTGAAACCTTCAAAAGTCTCAACCGCATCGACCCGAAGCTCCCCGTCATCATCATGACGGCCTTCGGCACCACCGAGACCGCCATCGAGGCGACACAAATGGGGGCCTTCGACTATGTTCTCAAGCCGTTCGAGATACCCGAAATGCTCAAGATCATCGAAAAGGCCATCGAAGCAGGCCGCTTCATGCGATCTCCGGTGGATATGGACGTCTCCCCCGACGAAACCGCCCATGACGCCCTGATCGGCCGAAGTCCGGCCATGCAGGAGGTCTACAAGGCCATCGGCCGGGTCTCGTCCACGGACGCCACCGTGCTGATCCGAGGCGAGTCCGGCACCGGCAAGGAATTGGTCGCCAGAGCGATCTATCAGTACAGCCAGCGGCGGGAAAAACCGTTTCTGGTGATCAATTGCGTCGCCATTCCCGACACGCTCCTGGAAAGCGAGTTGTTCGGGTATGAGAAAGGGGCCTTCACAGGTGCAATCCACCGGCGAATCGGGAAGATTGAACAAGCCCACGGCGGCACCATCTTCCTGGACGAGATCGGAGACATGCCCGTGACCCTTCAGTCCAAAATGCTGCGGCTTCTCCAGGAAAAAAGCATCGAGCGCCTGGGGGGCCGCGAGACGATCCCCACCAATGTTCGCATCATCGCAGCAACCAACCGTGATCTGGAAAAAGCCATTGCCGAGGGTCGGTTTCGGGAGGATCTCTACTACCGGCTCAAGGTGGTCACCATCTGGCTGCCGCCGCTGGCCAAGCGTTCGGACGACATTCCGCTGCTCGCCGAATACTTTCTGGCCCGTTACGCCGGCAAAAACGGTATCGACAACCCGGGGATCACCGAGGAGGCTAAAACCCTGCTCAAAGGATATCGATGGCCCGGCAACGTCCGGGAAATTTCCAACGTCATCCAGAAGGCCCTCATCTTCAACCGGGGCACGCCCCTGTCGCCCGAGGACATTACCCTGTCGGTCACGGAGAAGCCATCTGTCAAGGAGACCGGAACCCGTGATCTGGACGAGGCGTTGCGGCAGATGATTCGAAAGGAACTGATGAACCCGTCCGACAAGCACCTTTTCGATGCCTGCATCGACCGGTTCTCGGGCATCCTCATCGGTGAAGCCCTCAGCATGACCGACGGCAACCGGTCTCGCGCCGCGAAACTCCTGGGCCTCTCCCGACCGACGCTTCATGCCAAAATCGACAAATACAAGATCCGGATCGAAACCACGGTCAAGGAATAGCCTCCCGCGACAGATGCCGCCGCCGCGGAATCAAGGCCGTTCAAACACCATAGCCGCCCAACCCTTCTCCACTGCCGCCCAGCGGCAGGCAACGTCGTACATGCCGCAGAGGGCCCGAAAGGGTCGAATCTCGTCGATCCGAATCCCGGAGAAGACCCATGCCGCAGGAGACGAACTCACGCGAAACATTTCAGGAAGGATCCGTCTGAGAGTGGGGTATCTCAGATTGGCCAGGACGAGGTTGAAAACGCCGTGAAGCGCCTCCACGGGAACAGCGTCCACGGAAAGGCGTTCGGACAGATCGTTCAATGCCGCGTTTCGTCGGGCTTCATCCACGGCGCAGGGGTCGATGTCCACGCCGACCCCCCGTCGAATTCCCAACATCAGTGCGGCAATGGCGAGTATACCCGATCCGGTGCCCACGTCCAGAACGGCCGAGTCGCCCTGGAGTTCCACCAGGGAAAGCGTCGTCAGGGCCGCATCGATGCCCCGCACCGATAAACGGGTGGTGGGGTGTTGTCCCGTGCCGAAGGCGGCGCCGGGAGCCAGGCGAATGACGATCTCATCCTGGGCGGGGGTATAGGCTTTGCCTGGCGGCTTCACGACCACATGGGTGGAAAAACGGACCGCCCGATCAAAGGAAGGCTCGATGATCGTATGGCCGTGCTGTTCCCGATAGGCAAGCTCGCCGTCGGCCACCAGCCCGCAGAGGACAGACCGGGCCCATCGCCGGCTTTGTCCGAAAACATCTGCCATCAGGCCGACAAAAACCTGCGGAGTCACGCCGTCGGTCCGCTCCTCCAGAATACGGAGAGCGGCGGTCTTGACGTCGAATGCGGTCTGGGACGGCTTATTCACGGCATCGAGGATGGCATCTGAAAGGGAAGGACATCGGCTTTACGATTCGCCGAAGTTCCGGAGGTAATTGGCGAAAAGCCGGGGATGCACCCGGGAGAAACGGTCGAAATCCGCCGTGATCTCCATTCCCGGAACAAGGGCACGGACCACGGGCAACCCCACATCCTCTCGGGTGAGGTCTACGTAAACGGGTCGATACCCCCAGGCGGCAAGAAGGTTTTCGAGGAGCCTGAGATCGGCGGCACTGTTGCCCAGCCGATAGTCCGGAAGATTCTCCAGGGGTACGCGGACCAGCCCGTGCAGGCCGCTCCCCGACGGGGGCCCGTAGGGAAAAGCATAGGGGGTTTCGGTCATGGCCGAAAGCAGTGCCCTTCGGGCATCGAGATGACAACCGGTTCCCTTCACAATACCCCCGCCAATGTCCCGGACGAAGCACTTGCAGCAGGGGACGCCCAGCCTGGACGTCAGATCCTGGAATTGCAGATGAATCCCCAAATCCCGGTAGCTCTCAAGAAGAGGCCCCACCCGGGGATCGACAGTCTCGACGGTGAAGCACTGGGAAGGGTGGAAGGGCGTCGTTCCGTCGTGATCTCTTTCGATAATCTCCAGAAGCGCGCTCAATCTGGCCTCGTCCATGGTGTTGCCCGATGCCAGGCCGGTGGACCCCAGCGCTGAAAAGAGTTTTATCTCGTCAAGATTACAGAACAGAAAGATGCATTGGGCCGGCACCCAAACCGACGCGGCCCCGTCACGCCCGAACGCCTCGCCCTCGATCCAATGGAGAGGCTCGTCACCGTATGGCGCCTCCAAGGCCAGACGGTTGGGGTCCACCGCCGGAATGCCGGCCTTGACGAGTTCGGAATACCGTGCCCGCTTCAAGGGATATGATCGGATATAACCTTCTACCCCCTCATCGCCGACCGAGGCAAACGCGGAACACCGCTCGATCATCTCCATGGCCAGAGAGGCTTGGGCCGCAGGCAACGAAAGCCCCCGACCATATGAGTTTTGGAGCCCGCTGATCCGGAAACGGTGTCTTCCGTTGCAAACGCCGATATCGACATGCCACTGCCGCAGCAACGCAACGGGGCTGAGGGAGGCTACATGTCGCTGGACCTCCCCGGCGATGATGCCCAGGGCGTCCAGTTTTTCCAGGGCGATTCGGGAGGTCTCCTCCAGAGGGGGGCGGGGGGGCGCCTCGGGCAATCCCATTGCCGCTGTTTCTTCCCGAACGGCCGTTATGCCCGGATGGAGCGGATCGGCCTGGGAAAGGGTCTTGTCGAAAAACGGCGCCGAAAGACCGGTATTCCGGGGCGGGGGCAGCATGCGGTGCGCATTGAGATTGGCCCGGAACAAATCAATCCATTGGGAATGAAGGGGCTGATCCGGGACAAGGTAGGATTTGAGGTAAATGAACGGCGTTTCGCCCGTTATCCGTCGGACCTTTTCCGGTCGCAGGGTGTCCCTCAGGGACGCGAAGTGATCATACACCAGAATCGCCTCGTACAAAAGGGCGCGCAGGAATCCGTCCGCAGCCGGTATCGATCGGAGACGGGCCCCCAGATCTGCCGGGTCCCAAAGGCTGATCCGTTTAAGCATGTGACGGCGCAGAAAGGCGTCGTTGGGCCGGGTACGGAGCGCTTCGAGGCATGCTGCGTCGTCGATCTCCGTCTTTGGTACGCACGAAAAATAGCCGATGCCGCCATCGGTCTGCATCAGTGCAAGTCGGTATTCGACGAGGTCTGCCGAAAAAGATGCCGCCTCAGGCATTCTTTTCTCCGCTCTCGGGGCTGGAGACCTCGCTCCGGGCGTCCTGATCATCGGATACGCCGTTTTCATTTTCGTGCCCCGTCTTCGGGGTATCCGCCTCGGGGGGTTTTCCTTCGGCTTCCGCCGCTTCTTCGCCGGCTTTCTTCGGTTGGAATACTTTGGCTCCGACGATGCTGAGTTCGTAGAGGGCCATCAGGGGCACAGCCAGCAGGACCTGGCTCACCACATCCGGCGGCGTAACGATGGCCGCTCCGACGAAAAAGAGCAGAATGGCGTACTTACGATTTTTTTTAAGGAAAACGTCGGTCACGATCCCCATGCGGGCCATGCCGGTCAAGACCAGCGGGAGTTCGAAAGCAAGGCCGAAGGCGATAAGCAGTTTGGCGGAAAAGGAGAGATACTCCTTCATCGAAGGCAACGCCTGAATTTTCTCATTGGCAAATCCGAGAAAGAACTGGAAGCCGATAGGAAAAACAAAAAAATATCCAAACAACGCCCCGCCGACGAAAAAAAAGGTGGAAAGCACGACGATGGGCAGCAGGATCTTACGTTCCTTCCGATAGAGCCCCGGTGCCACGAACATCCAGAACTGATAGATGATGACCGGGGAGGCCACCATCAGCCCTGCCAGAAACGCCACCTTGAGATAGGTGAAAAAAGCCTCGGGCAGACCCGTATAAATGAGCGTATCCCCCTCTCCCATCACTTTGACGAGCGGACGAATGAGAATTTCAAAAATCTTGTCCTTGAAGCCATAGGCAATCAGGAAACCTGCCCCGGCCGCAATGAAGGATTTGATCAAACGCTCCCGGAGTTCCTCAAGATGGGCGGTGAAGGGCATTTTCTCGTCATCCTCCAGGTCGACGCCCCGACGACGGTTGTCGGGCTCGTGATCATGCGTCATCGTTGGCCGCCTTCTCCTTCAGCGTCTCTCCGCTGGATTCGGATTCCGGCTTTTCAAGCTTCGAAGCCGGGGTTGAAGCTTCTTTCGCAACATCCGACATTTCCGTCTTCTGAACCGTTTGGGGGGCTGCGTCGACGGATGTCTTCAGGGTCTGATCCATGTCCTTGAAGGTCTTTTTCACGTCCATCACATCGGTGTCGACCTCAAGGGAGGATTTGAGTTCGGACGTCGCCCGCTTGAACTCGATCATTGCCCGTCCCAGAGATTTGGCCAGGTCCGGAAGCTTCTTGGGTCCGATCACGATAAGCGCGACGGCCAGGATCAGTAAAATCTCGGGCATTCCCATGCCGAACATATATACACCTCTCTCGAAATACCGTTATTTTTGTGGGAAACACAGTGCTAAGGCGGTTATTTGTACTGATTTTGGCAGGGGGTGTCAAGGGGAAGGAAAAGTTCTTTGCGGGACGATCCGGTTGTCTTCATCGACCCTCTGAAACGTGATGTTCATTAATGACCCAATCTTTGCCCCCCAAAAAGTCATATTGACCCGATCTTGCATGTTTTCCCCTGATAAAAATCTTCTCCTTGACTTTTATTTTCCAGTCCCCCACATCCATGTTGACGTTTTTCCCGGAGATCGTCATATTTTTCTTGCTCAACTTTCGGCTTTCGTAGAGATAGGGGCTGAACACCGAAAGTTGGATTTCCTATAGCTGCGCCGTCGTCTTGAAAGCCCATGTCGGCCGGCGTCAAAAGTATCGGAGGACTTACGATGGCATCATCCATACCCAGAATTCAAGTACCCCCTGAGGCATGGCAGGACCTGACCATTCTCTTCCAAAAGGGAATCCGGGTGGATATCGAAACCGGTTGCACGGTCAGATCACTTCTCCTGGATCAGTGGCACTTACCCCCCGAAGTGGTGACGGAAAGAATCAGCACCCTGTTTCTCAACGGCAAACCGGTGGACGACATGGACGAGGCCCGTGTCAGGGACGGCGCGATCCTCGCCCTTTCCTCGGCCATGCCCGGACTCGTAGGCGCCGTCATGCGGCGTGGAGGGTTCTATGCCGCTCTTCGCAGCGGGATCACCTATCACGAAACGACGGCGAATGTGGACGTTCGCAACGGTTCGATCACGGTCAAACTCTTCAACATGCTTATCGGAGAACTCGGTCCTCTTTTTCTCCAGCGAGGCTTCCGTGTCTCCCGACAGGACCTGCCGGACAGCATTCCATCCGGATCCGAAGACGTCGATGAACCCAACAGCGAGGTCTTCATTATCGCATCGCCCCCTTCCTCCTGTTAGGTCACTTTCACTGCCCTGCTTCGCAGGCCTCGTCCCCTGTCGACAGCATTCGCCTACCATATTGGCAGGTATCTTGCATTTCCTGACAAACAACGGGTTTCGCGGGGAAGGGCTATTTATATTGACATGCAGTAAATACCTAAATATAATAAAAATATATAGTTATAATAAGTTAATATATATAACTCCATTCCTATCAGATTTAGAAACTTCCTGAACATAGTCTATTCAAACCGATATTAACCGAAACGAACACGTGAAGGAGGATGTAACCCTATGGACAAAATTCTACGTATCGATGTAGGCGCGGAAGGCGGCCCCAAGGTCACGGTAACCGAACTCGGTGCATATGCCGGGATGGGCGGAAGGGCCATGACTTCCATGGTCGTCGGCAGCGAAGTTCCTCCGGACTGTCACCCCCTGGGTCCCGAAAACAAACTCGTCATCGCCCCCGGGTTGATGAGCGGTTCCGCAGCATCGACCTCCGGACGGATTTCGGTCGGCTGCAAGAGTCCGCTGACCGGCGGCATCAAGGAGTCCAACGCGGGCGGACAGGCCGGTCAGGTGATGGCTCGGCTGGGATATGCGGCCATTATCATCGAAGGCGAGCCCAAAACCGACAATCTCTACAAGGTCTTCATCAACAAGGACACGGTGGAAATCACTCCGGCCGGTGAATTTAAAATGACGACCAACTACGATCTGGCCGAGAAGATGAAAGCCCTGCACGGCGACAAGGTCGCTATGATCTCCATCGGACCCGCCGGCGAAATGAAGCTCTGCGCCGCTTCCATCGCCGTCACCGATCGGGAGTTCCGGCCCTCGCGCCATGCCGGCCGCGGCGGTGTCGGCGCAGTCATGGGTGCCAAGGGGATCAAGGTCATCATCCTCGACGACGCGGGGTGCGGCATGCGTAAACCCCGGGATCCGGAGCGATTCAAGGCGGCCAACAAGTCCTTCGTGGAGGGATTGCGAAAGCACGCCGTCACCGGAGAGGGTCTGCCGGCTTACGGTACCAACGTACTGACCAATGTCATCAACGAAGCCGGAGCCTATCCGACCTATAATTTCCAAAAAGGCCAGTACGCGGATGCCGCCAAGATCAGCGGCGAGGCTCAGGCCGAACTGGAGCAGAAACGCGGCGGCAACCCTACCCATGGGTGTCATGTGGGGTGCGCCATCCGGTGCTCCGGCATCTTCGTAGACAAAGACGGCAACTACATCACCAAACAACCGGAATATGAGACGGTTTGGGCCCACGGCGGCAACTGCGGCATCTGCGACCTGGACGCCATTGCCAAACTCGACTTTATGGATGACAATATCGGTCTGGACACCATCGAGATGGGGGTGACCATCGGCGTGGCCATGGAAGCCGGACTCCTCAAGTTCGGAGACGCCGAAGGCGCCGAAAGGCTGATAGAGGAGGTGGGCAAGGGCACGCCTTTAGGCCGAATTCTCGGGAACGGCGCAGCTTTTACCGCCAAAGCCTTCGGGATCGAACGTGCGCCGGTGGTCAAAAATCAAGCCATGCCGGCCTATGATCCCAGGGCCATCAAAGGGATCGGCGTGACTTACGCCACCACGCCCATGGGGGCCGATCACACCGCCGGATACGCCATCGCCACCAATATCCTCAAGGTCGGCGGCGACGTCGATCCCTTGAGCAACGAAGGTCAGATCGAACTGTCCCGAAACCTTCAGATCGCCACAGCCGCGCTGGACGCCACCGGCTATTGCCTGTTTATCGCCTTTGCCATTCTCGACCAGCAGGAGACCTTCAACGCCATGGTCGATACCATCAACGGCATGTACAACCTGAACATGACCGGCGACGACGTAGTGGCTCTGGGCAAGAAGATCCTTTCCATGGAACGGGAATTCAATCGAAAGGCCGGTTTTACGAAAGAGGACGATCGCCTGCCGCGTTTCATGAAGCGAGAACCTGTCGGCCCCCACAACGTCACCTTCGACATAACGGATGAAGCGCTCGACACGGTCTTCAACTGGTAATCGCTCTTCAGGCGACGCTGCATAACGGCGGGGAGGGGCTTGTTCAGTTCCACCCCGCTTTTTTTTGGGACGCCCGGCAGGTCGCAATCAACTTGCAGTGCAAGTCTGTTTCCGGCCCGGCACGGGGAAGAGCGCGTCGAACGGCAGGGGTGTCCCCTGAGCCTCGAAACCGATATGTTGTCGGTTCAGCATGATCACGCCAGTTCAAGAAGTTCAAAGGTGTAGTCTGTAAGATCCATAACCAGTAATCGGTTTCGGAGGGTTTCGGAATTTCCCAGGAGAAGTTTGAAGACCTCGGCGCATTCCAGGGCGGAAAGGATGGTAATGGCATGGGGAAGACACCCCAGGGAGCGCTCGACCCCCTTTTCGTCGACGCTGTCCCGATCCCCATAAATGCGCGAAAGCCCTTCATCCTCAGGCAGAATGGTCGTGACATGCCCGGCCACCCCGGCGATGGCGGCTGACACCATGGGGATCCCCAAATCCTTTGCCGCGGATTCCAGAACGAAGCGATATTTGAGGGTATCCAGGCAATCCACCACCACGTCGGCGCCCCGAACCAGGTCGACCGCCCTTTCCTCATCGAGAAACACCGGGTGGGCGGATACCGCGACGGAAGGATTGACCGCTGCAATCCGAAGACGGGCCGCCTCAGCCTTGGATAAACCAATGTTCGCAACGGTGCTGTAAAATTGACGATTGAGGTTCGACTCGTCGAACCGATCCGCATCGATGAGTCCGAGGGTGCCGATACCCCCTCGGGCCAGGATCTCCGTTACGGTGCCCCCAAGACCGCCCAACCCCACCACCGTAACCGCAGCCCCCAGAAGTCGGGCCTGATCTTTCGAGGAAAACGTCTTCATATTGCGGATGTAACGCTCCGGCCACACCCGGTTTTCGAGGGCGGTGCGCTCCACCGTCCAGCCGGCGCTCCGGAATTCACGAGCGATTTCGGCCACCGCACCCGTACCGATGCCGTCGTAGGGCGTACCGTCGGGAAGGTTCCCCCTGCGGGCCGACCGTCGGATAGCCGCCGCCATCCCCTTGGTCATATCATCCTTTACGCAATCCATCATCCTCCCCCCACCGGCGGAAAGATCCCGAGTCGATCACCGTCATCGAGCACAGATGTCAGAAGGGCCTTCCTGTTGTTGACGAAAATGAGTCTGGCCTCGTCTTCCTTTATCTTGAGCCGCTCGACAATATCCCGGACAGTGGTGCCCTGCGTAATGGGATATCGATCGGCGTCCTCCGGCATGCGTTTGGACAGGGTGGCAAAAAGTCTCAGAGATATGGTATCCGTCATGGATGCACCTCAATTGAAGGACGGCGCGTTTTCATTTTCCGTTTCATAGCTTTTGAGCTTTCGGTAGAGGGTTTTCCGACCGATGCCGAGGATCTCGGAAGCCTTGGCCCGGTTGCCGCCCACAAACCGCATCACTCGCTGAATGTGATTTTTCTCCATGTCCGCCAGGCTGAAAAAGGGCGTATCCTTGGACGGTGTGTCGCGGATCGCCTCGACCAGTTCCCGGGGAAGCCCCCGTTCCGTTATCCACCCCTCTTCCGCCAGAATGATGCCCCGCTCGATCACGTTCTGGAGTTCCCGAATGTTGCCGGGCCAGTCGTAGACCATGAGGCACTGCATGGCCTTTTTGGACACTTGACACGGCGGGGTTGCGACGCTCAGTTTCCGGCGGAAATGTTCAACCAAAAGCGGTATGTCTTCCTTTCTCTCCCGCAACGGCGCCAGTTCAATGTTGAATACATTGATCCGGTGGTACAGGGCCTGACTGAAACGACCGGCTTCCACCTCATCGGTCAGGTTCCGATTGGTGGCGAAGATGAAACGAATGTCCACGCGGCGTTCATTCTGCCCCCCCACCCGCCGAAAGGTCTGACTCTCAAGCACCCGCAAAAGGGATGCCTGGACGTCCATGGGAAGTTCCCCGATTTCGTCCAGGAAGAGGGTCCCCTTGTGGGCCAGCGCCAGAAGGCCGTCCCGTGATTCCGCCGCTCCGGTAAAGGCACCTTTCCGGTGCCCGAAAAGCTCACTGAGTATCAATTCCTTCTGAAGCGTGCCGCAATTTTTGGTGATCAGCGGATAGCCCGATCGCCGGCTCAGGTGATGGATGTTCCGGGAGACGACGTTTTTTCCGGTGCCGCTTTCACCAGTGATGAGCACCGGCACCTGCGTCGGCGCGACTTTTTGCACCAGAAACCGCACATGGTCGAGGGTCGGCGAATTGCCGATAAGGGTGTGGGGCGGGGATTCTCCCTGTTTGTGACGGAGAAGACGGTTCTCCCGCGTAAGGCAGGCCCGCTGATAGGCCTTTTCGACGACCAACTCCAATCGGTCGAGGTTGAAAGGTTTGGTGATATAATCATAGGCGCTTCGTTTCATCGCCTCCACCGCGCTGTCGATATCCCCGAACCCGGTGACCAGGATGATTTCCGCGCCCATGGAGACTTTTCGGAAACGCTCCAGCAACTCCAGGCCGTTGCCGTCGGGCAGTTGAATATCGAGAATAATGACATCAAACGGTTTCCTTCGGACCAGCGCAAGGGCGTCCCTGGCCGTCCCCGCCGTTATCACGTGATGTCGTGTGGGCGACAGCTCCTTTTCGAGGAGCCGCCGGATGGAATGTTCGTCATCGACGACAAGAAGCTGTATGGGTTCCAATCGTTGCATATCAACCCGCTGGTCTCATGAATTCATTCGCTGAACTCAACTCGACTTTCGTGATGGTAATCTGATTTACTATAAGACATTTTCATTGTTGAGACAAATATCCCGCCCCGGCAGGACGGGATCCATCCGACCCCGTGAGCGACGATCGTTGCGGAAATCAGTGTTTGAAGCTTCTCTGACCGGTGTAAACCATGGTGACCCCCGCCGCATTGCACGCCTCGATCGACTGATAGTCGTTGGACGAGCCGCCGGGCTGTATCACGGCCGTCACCCCTTCCTGAATACCGACATCGATGCCGTCACGGAAAGGGAAAAAAGCATCGCTTACCATGGCGGCACCCGTCAACCCCCCTCGCTCCTCGGCGACCCGTGCGTCGATCGCTGCCCTTCGGTCAGGATCCGTAAGCTCCTTATAGGGGATGCCATGCGCCTCGAAACAGTATCGGTCCGCCAACTTCCGGTAGGCCTTGTCTCGCGCGATCTCGGCCACACCCACGCGATCCTGCTCCCCGGTGCCGATGCCGACTGTAACCAGATCCTTGACATAAATCACGGAATTGGAGGTGATGCCCGATTCCACCAACCATCCAAACAGCATGTCTTCATACTCCCGGGAGGTCGGCTCCCGACGGACCCGGTAGGTCTTTCCCTGATACTCGCACTCGGCAAGTTTCAGGTCTGTCGGAGTTCTCGCTGTGGGAACAAACGACCACTGGACAATATGGCCTCCGTCAATGAGGCTTTTGAATTCCACGAAACGCTTGCCGATGAAATTTTTGAGACGAGCGATGTTACCGATTCGGATGACCCGCAGGTTTTTCCGGCGTCCCAGAATATCGAGAACGCCTTCTTCAAAATCGGGGGCAACCACCACTTCGGCATACTGGTCCGAGACCGCCTCCGCGGTGGTCTTATCCACTGAACGATTGAGCGCAATACAGCCGCCGAAAGCGGCTACCCGGTCGGCCATGTAAGCCCTGTGATAGGCGTTCGAAAGGGTATCCGCCCGAGCTGCCCCACAGGGGTTGTTATGCTTGACGATCACCGCTGTCGGCTTGTCGTCGAAGTATCGGAGAATGTTCAGAGCGTTGTCCGTGTCGGTCAGGTTGGTCTTCCCCGGATGCTTCCCCGACTGGAGCAGTTCGATGTCCGAAGCCAGGTATTGCCCGGGGAGGAGGGTCTCGATATCCCCCAGCATCAGATTGCCGTTGACCAATCGATAGAGCGCCGCCTCCTGTCCGGGGTTTTCACCGTACCGCAACCCCTTCTGGACACCATCGATGGCCCACGTGACCTTCTCGTAGAACAAAGTCTGCCGTTCGGTCCCTTCTATAAAACTGATCTCCATCTCCGGTGGGAAATGATCCTCATTGATGGTCTGGTACATTTTTTTAAGATTTTCTGTCATACGTGACTCCTTCCATGACGGCCTCGGGATGGTGAAAGACATCGTCGCACGGCTTTCCGGCCAACCGCGCAAAAAGATTTTCGATTTTGTAACAGACCGCCCTGTTGCGGTCAAGTCGGAGATCCCCCGCTATAGGTTTTTCAAACGACGGGGCCGGCATCACCCGACACACGGTCGGGCGAATCCGTATAGTGGGACAACACCGCGTCGGGACGACCGGAAACAAGCCATCGCTTTGCTTTTCCTTTTGGGAAAACTGTGATATTTATAAAAACAGGTACTGTTACCATGTATCCATCCTCGAATTGAGTAGAATCTGTCGCGCGGCGGATTGACGGAACGCAGCTCTCGACTTTCATGATGGTGACCGGATAGCAGGGCCGGAAGGATACGGCCTGTGACAGCCGAAAGTTGAGGACGGAATAAAAGGAGAATCATGACGACGGCGTTGAGCATCACGTCATATCAGAAAATGGTGGATGAATGGGTGCGCACCATCGGAGTGCGCTATTTTTCGGAGCTCACCAACCTGGCCCAGTTGGTGGAAGAGGTCGGAGAAGTCGCTCGGATCATGTCCCGCGTCTTCGGAGACCAGAGTTTCAAAAGATCCGCTGATGACGTGGCGCGTTCAGGCGAGCCTTTCGACGGTCCGTTCCCGGATCCCAAGGATACGCTGGCCGATGAACTGGCCGATGTGATGTTTGTGCTCGTATGCATTGCCAACCAGACCGGCGTCGACCTGACGGACGCCCTTTGCAAAAACCTTGAAAAGAAGACCCGTCGCGATGAAAACAGACACCGGAACAACCCGAAACTTCGCAAATCATTCACCTCGGATTT
Organism: Desulfococcus multivorans; assembly: GCF_001854245.1. Classification (GTDB taxonomy): domain Bacteria; phylum Desulfobacterota; class Desulfobacteria; order Desulfobacterales; family Desulfococcaceae; genus Desulfococcus; species Desulfococcus multivorans. Next base: position 3,244,538 of record NZ_CP015381.1, read on the forward strand.
ATAAGGCGTTGAAAATACCGCCTTCATCAATGATTGTCAGGCGTTGGGAACCGCTTCAGCGGCGCCGGGCAGCCGGGGCTCCGTTTGCGGCCGCTCTCGCTTTCCTGCTCCTCCTGGGATGCGCGGCTCCGGGCAAAAGACTCGAAGCACCCTACATCTCTCTCACCCGGATAGAGGTCGATAGCACCACCGTATTCGAGACGGTCATGACGGTAACTCTCCGCCTCCTTAACACCAACGACGTTCCCCTCACGCTGAAAGGCGCGGACGTAAGGCTTACGGTCGACGGCAAAGACGTCGCCCATGGCGTCTCTCGCATGGAAACAACCCTTCCGGCCTATGACACCGCCCTCGTTCCCATGACGCTCTATTCATCCATGATCGACCTGGCCCAGGGACTTTTGAAGATAAGGGATCAAGAGCCGTTGAAATACGGTATTCGCGGGAATGTCCGCATCGAGGGAGGATTTTTGATGCCGTCGACCCTCCCCTTCTCCCACACGGGCGAACTTTCTCTCGACGGAATTCACACACGAAAACAGAGGTAGACCTATCCCTCGACCGGGGCGTAGCAGCAGCGCTTCGGTGAAGTCATCTTCCCCGCTTTTCTCAACTTTGCATTCACCTTGGATGCCGCCTGGGTTTCCATGCCGACCATGGCCGCGACATCCCCCCCGGCCGCACCGGTTTCCCGGCGTCCCGTATGGCTTTCAGCACGTTTTCTTCCATTAAACGGACGGTCGCGTTACATCTCTTTCTAAATCAGTTTCGGAGAAAACGATAATCATCCGTCGCTCCGGGGCAGGTACCGGGAGATAAAAGGAAAAAAATATTCCTGAGCGGTAGAAAACGGGCTGCGAACCCTGAAACGCTGGGAGGGGATCGCAGCCCGGGGAGGGCGGCGGCGAGACGCGCGGTTCAGCCGCGTCCGCCCCGCTGGGCGAGAAGCAGGGCGTCATGCATCCGCTGGGAGTATTCTTTCTTTTTCCTCGATTTTTCCCAAACCTTGTCCTGGATCTCGGCGGTCATATCGGGACGGCTGGAGACGCCGTAGACCTCCAGCGTGCTGTTTTTGGCATCGGCTATGATGGCACGTCCAACGGGCGAACGGGTGATCACGGTAGTCCAGCCTTCCAACGAACCGATTCCGCCAAAGGAGACGTCGGCATACTCGGAGGCGTAATCCGGACAGAATCGGCAGGCGTACCGTTTCATGAAATCGATCTTCTCAAGAGGCAGCGTTTTAAGGGCGCCCGAGGTCAGATGAATCATCAACTCATCCTTGATGTTGATTTTCCGGACATCGTTCCAGGAGATTCCGGCGATACCCTCGAGCCTCCGCCGCTCTTCCTCGTCGAATATGAAATTTCCCGAACAGAAGAGGCCCAGGGTATATCGGATACTGTCGGACGGCACGATACTCATGGCCTCCATCTTTCGAAGGGTTTTGATCTGACAGGGCGTACCCACCAGCGCGACCCGCCTGAGTCCCTTCTGCATCATGGGCCGGAACTCCTGAACCGATGGGGAATAGGTGGAATAGTCATGTCCGAAGTGCTTGACGCCGTGAGAGCTGTCGAAATAGAACCCCGCCGAGTCGATAATCTCCTGGCGGGTGGCGGCCAGCATGGGATCCCGCTCGAAGGGCCCCATCTGCCGGGTCACAATGGCGCCGTCGATATGTCCCCGATCAAACAGATGGACGAGAAGCGCCGTGACCACGCCCCCGTCCGTGGCTTTGGCCCGTATCGCCGGATCGGCGGCTCTTGCCGTCAGGGTCTCGATGATATGGCCCATGGGCGGCGTCCAACCGGCCACTTTTTTGGTTTCCTCCTGATATTCATCGATTTCAGGACATATCGAATAGCAAAGGCCGCACTCGATGCATTTTTCGCGGTCCGCGTACTGCGGTGATCCGTCGTCACCGAGCTTCAGTGCGCCGTAGTTGATCGACGTGCAGAAGGTCACACATCCCCCGCAACGGTGACAAAGGCCGGGCTTCTGGACTTCGTCTATCAAGTCATTAAAGGTTTTCATGGTCCCTCCTACACTTCCGGCCGGGGGTACAATCCTGCCGCTTCCACGATCTCAGGCACCTTCTCTTCCCACTCGATGGCCATGATGTGGAAGCCGGCAACGCCTTTGACTTCCTTGAGACGCTGAATCTGCTCGATGCAGATCTTGATGCCCTCCTCAGCCTGCTTTTCCTTGGGCGTATCGGCCAGCCGCTTGACGATCGCATCGGGAACATCCATTCCCGGCACCCGATTTTTCATGTAACGGGCCATGCCGACGGATTTCATGGGCGTCAGCCCCGCCATGATATACACCTTCTCGTGAAGCCCTCGATCCACAATCTGCTTCATCCAGTCTTCGAACTTCTCCATGTTGTAAATGCATTGGGTCTGGATAAACTCGGCCCCGGCAGCCACCTTTTTGGCGAGGCGCGAAACCCGGATTTCGTAAGGATCGGCAAAAGGATTGGCCGCGGCGCCCACAAACATCTTCGGAGGACGCTTGATCTCGTCTCCACCGAGGAACTTGCCCTCGTCCCGCATCAGTCGAACGGTCTGGAGCAACTGCATGGAATCCAGATCATGAACGTTCTGCCCTTTGGCGTGATCGCCGAAACTCTGATGATCCCCGGAAAGGCAGAGAATGTTGTTGATATCCCAGGACGCAGCCCCCAGGATATCGCTCTGGAGGGCGATGCGGTTTCGGTCCCGGGTCACCATCTGCAGCACCGGCTCCACCCCCAGGGTCTTGAGGCGGATACAGGCCGCCAGCGAGCACATTCGGCAGACGGAGGTCTGGTTATCCGTGATATTTACGGCGTCGACATGATTCCGGATCAGAGCCGCCTTTTCACTGATCGCTTCAGGGTCGCTTCCGCGGGGCGGGCCGCACTCGGAGGTGACGCCGAAATGACCTGCGGCGAGAATCTTTTCCAGTTTACTTGGGGTCCGGCTTTCTTTACTCATCGATCAGATCCTCCCTCACCAGTTTTCGGGGTCCGCCGGCCCTGTCGGTGGACCAGTCCTTAATGGGGGCCAGGGCCTCGTAGTCCGCCATGCGACCCAGCAGCTTCAGGCGATCTATGATGAGCTGCCAGGCACAGTCCACATCCTTGCTGATTTCGCACTTCCCTTTGGTGGACCCCCCGCAGGGTCCGTTCAGTATGCGCTTGGCACACCGGGCGATGGGACAGATGCCCCCGGTCCTCCCGAGGATACACGCACCGCAGGCCTGGCACCGCTCGGTATAGACGCCTAGTCGCTCCACAGCTCCCAGGAATGTCGTGTTCAAGCCGGGATAGATGGGCTTTGGATATTTCTCAGCCATGAACTGGACGCCGATACCGCAGGCGGTGCTCAATACGGCTTCGGTAGCCTGGATCCGGCTCTCGGCTTTTTCGAAAAATTCATGTTCACACTGGCGTTCGATGCCGGAATCGGTGATCTCGATGTCGACATTTTCCTGAACGGCCTTCATCCGCAGCATGGACGCCAGGATCTCCGCCTCCTTGTTGCCGCCCTGCTGGCAGACCGCCACACAGGTGTTGCAGCCAAAGACCAGGACCTTCTTGTGGCCCTTGATCATGTCCCAAATTTCTTCCAGGGGTTTTTGTTCTCCGACGATCATCCTGCCTTACTCCTTTCCTTAGCTTCCCTAAGAGCAAACCAGATGGGAGACGGACCAAGCGCTCTGATCTTCTCTGTGAATTCGGTGCAGATCTCCGCCCATCTCGGTCCCATGGCCGCAGAGAGATTGTACATCTCAAGCCTGTCCGGATCGATGCCGACCTGGGACAGCAATTTTTTGAGATGATGGACTCGTTTCTTCGCGTTGAGATTTCCTTCCAGGAAATGACATTGTCCTTCCAGTCACCCGGCCACGAACAGGCCGTCCACGCCGCGCTCAAAAGCACGGAGCACATAACTGTGGTCCAGTTTGCCGGTGCAGGGCAGGCGGATGATCATGACATTGGGAGAATAGGATAATCGCATGACACCCGCCAGGTCGGCTGCCGCGAATGCGCAGTAATGGCAGGCGATGGCAAGAATCCTGGGCTCCCATCCAGGAGGCGCCTCCCGGGGTGCCTCCAAAGGGACGGCCGTCTCCCGCACTGTCGTTTGTGGTAGTCCGGTCATGGTATGTTTTCCTTTTTTTGTTCGGTGATCCCGATGGCTCCCTTCACAGTGCGCTGCAGAGTGCCGTCCTATTCCATCTCCGTGGCCGCGTCGATCATGGCGATGATCTGATCGTCCCGGAAGCTGTTGACCTGGAACGCCTTGGCCGGACAGACGCCGGCACAGATGCCGCACCCGGTGCAGATCACCTCGTTGTGGCTGATCTTCCCGTCCTCATCGATAAACGGCGAGCCGAAGGGGCAGAGCCGCAGGCAGGCCAGGCAGGACATGCAAATATCCCGGTTGTGTTTGGAAATAATCCCCGACACGCTCAGACGGTCGTGGGAAAGCACCACGCCCGCCCGGCCGGCGGCAGCCAGTGCCTGACTCAAGGTTTCATCCAGGTTCTTGGGGGCGTGGGCCAGCCCCGCCACGTAAATGCCTTCGCTGGGAAAGTCCACAGGCCGAAGTTTTACGTGGGCCTCAAGAAAATACCCGTCCGGATTGACCGTCAGCTTGTACTGGCGGCCGATCTTCTCGGTCAGCGGATGGGGCCGCAGTCCTGTAGAGAGGACTACCCAATCCGGTGAAAAGCCCACCTCGCGATTGAGAACATAATCATAGGCCGTGACCCGCAGCCTGTCTCCTGATACGGTTACGTCGGGTTTTCGGTCCGGTTCGAAACGAACGAACAGCACCCCCAACGCCCTCGCCCGCTGGTAGTAATCCTCCCGCAGACCGTAAGTCCGTATATCCCGGTATAGAATTGTCACCTGAGCCGTCGGGGAGGCTTCCTTGATGGCGATGGCATTCTTGACGGCATCCTGGCAACAGATCCGGGAGCAGTAGTTGTGGGGTTCCTCGCGGGAGCCGACACACTGGATCATGAGAAAATGCCGGTCTCCCGGATCCATCCCCTGGGCAATCCGCTTCTCCAGATCCCGTTGGGTGATGATCCTGTCACTCTCTCCGTAGCCGTATTCCCGGGGTGTGTATTCCACACCTCCGGTGGCCACGACGATAACGCCATGCTCGAAGACATCTCCGTTGGTGAGGGTGGTCTTGAAATTGCCGATATACCCGCCGGTGCCGTCAACCTCCGCCCCGGTGTGAACGTTGATTCTGGGGTGGGCCTTCACCTGATCGATCCGAGCCTTCACGAATGACTGTACGTCGGCGCCGTCCAAGGTCCGGTAAACGCCTGCGGCCAGACCGCCCAGACGCTCCTCTTTTTCAACGACATGGACATCAAACCCCTGATCTCCCAGGGCCAGCGCCGTCGTCATGCCGGCCAGGCCGCCGCCGATGACCATGGCACCGGGAATCACCGGCACCGACTCCGTCTGTACCGGTTGGAGCTTCCTGGCTTTGGCAATGTTCATTTTGACAATCCGGGAAGCCTTTTGGGTGGCGACATCCTTCTGGCCCATGTGGCACCAGGAACACTGCTCCCGGATGTCCGCCAGTTCGAAAAGATATTTGTTGAGTCCGGCATCCCGAATGGTGTCTTGGAAAAGCGGCGCATGGGTCCGGGGCGTACAGGAGGCCACGATGACCCGGTTGAGCTTCTTTTCCCGGATGACATCCTTGATCCGCTCCTGACCGTCGGGGGCACAGGCGTACATGAGATCGTCCGAATAGACGACCTCCGGCAGCCCCCGCATCTCTTCGGCCACCTTTTTAACATCCACGGTCTGGGCGATATTGATGCCGCAGTGACAGACAAACACCCCCACCCGGGCCTCCTGGCCGGTGATGTCGGTTTCGGGCGGCAGTTCAGGAGCCACGATCTCGGTCCCCCGGGCTTCGCCCAGAAGGGCCATGGCCCGTCCGGCAACGGCGCTGCCCTGGGCCACCGTCTCGGGGATATCCTTGGGCCCCTGGAAGGTGCCCGTGACGTAAACTCCCTCCCGGCTGGTCTCCACCGGTGCCAGGGTAGCGGTTTTGGCAAATCGATGCACATTGGCGTCGATGCCAAAGGTCTTGGCGAAGGCCAGAGCGTCACGGTGAGGCTCAAAACCAATGGAGAGGACCACCATATCGAACATTTCGTCCACCATGGTTCCATCGATTGCCGCATACCGGAGCAGCAGGTTCCCGGTGCCGGGCTCCTCCTTGATGTCGGAAATCATGGTTCGCCGGTAGACGACGCCGTATTGGTTTCTGGCACGATCGACATATTTGTCGAAGTCCTTGCCGAAAGCACGCATCTCCATGTAGAAGATCGTCGGCTGAATGCTGCCGTCGTGCTCCTTGGCGATGACCGCCTGCTTGGTGGCGTACATGCAGCAAACCGAAGAACACCAGGGATTGGCGTTCCGCGGGTCTCTGGATCCCACGCACTGGATCCAGGCGACCTTCTTGGGGTGTCGCTCGTCCGAAGGGCGCTTCACCTCTCCCATGAAGGGGCCGGAGGCGGAGAGAATTCGCTCGAACTGGATGGAGGTCACCACATTGGGCCAACGGCCGAAACCGAGTTCTCCGCGGACCTTCGGATCGTATCGATCCAGCCCCGGACTCAGGATGATGGCGCCCACCTGGAGATCGTAGACCTTCTCCGTATCCTCGAAGTTGATGGCGTCCGTCTCACAGAATTTGGTACAGGCCCTGCACTTCCCCTTGGTCAGATAAATGCAGTTGTCTTTGTCGATGACCCGGGTATGGGGGACCGCCTGGGGCAGGATCGTATAGATGGCCTTACGCTTGCTGAGACCCTGTTCAAAAGTATTCACCACCAGCTTAGGACATTTCTTCTCACAGGCACCGCACCCGGTACAGCGCTCCGGGATCACGAACCGCGGCTGCTCCCGGACGGTTACGGTGAAGTCGCCCGGGAGACCTGAAACCGCCTCGACATTCGAGAGGGTGTGAATTTCGATGTTGGGATGCCGCCCCACCTCCACCATCTTGGGCGAAATCATGCACATGGAGCAGTCACCCGTGGGAAAGGTCTTGTCCAGCATCGCCATTGTTCCGCCAATGGAGGATTCCCGCTGAATCATATGGACCTTAAACCCGCTGTCCGCAAGATCGAGAGCGGCCTGCATGCCGCCGATCCCGCCGCCCGCGATCAGAACCGAGCCGCGTTTGATGTGTTGTCGACTATCGTTCATCTCCCTCCAGCTCCTTTAAAAGTGTGGTCCCGTCTATAAAATGCCGATCCACCTGAAGCGCCTCCGGGGATATTCCCATCGCCGCGCCGACAACCTCTGTGATAAAAAAGACCGGAAGTCGCTCTTCGATACCGCTCCTTCGGCAGAACGCATCCTGATGGGCGTCCAGGTTCAACTGACACATGGGACAGGTCGCCACGAAGCAGTTGGCTCCCCTGAGAAGCGCATCTTTCATGATTTTCCCCATCAGATTCAGGGACGTTTCGGGATCGTTGACGGCAGCCGACGCACCGCAGCAAAAGGTTTTGTGACTCCAGTCGATGGCTTTGACACCCAGTGCGCCCAGCACCGTTTCCATGCCCTGAGGATTTTCCACATCGTCGGGAACCGGCACCGTGAAGGGAAAACGGGTCTGCATACAACCATAGTAGCATACGGGCTTGAGCCGTCTGAACTTTCTCTTGAGCTTGGGCTCGAGGGCGCCCGCCGCGATTCGACCAAGCAGCACCTCTAGAATGGAAGAGATCTTCAAGCCGCCGTTCATTTTTTTGGCGAAAGCACCATTGATCTCCGCCTTCAGCCGGGCGTCGCCTTCAAGCCGCTGCTGTGCCACGAGAGTCCTGGAGTAGCAGGCGGAACAGGGGATTACGATCTCCCGGTACCCGGCAGCCTCTGCAATGCCGATGTTTCGAGCCGGCATGGCCACGGCCAGAAAATCATCCACCTTTCCGGCGGATGTGGCGCCGCAGCAGTTCCAGTCCTCGATTTCCTTCAGCTCAACCCCCAATTCGGAAAAAATCCGGCGGCTCTGGATATCGTACAGCGCGGACGACTGTTTCAGGGAGCATCCGGGGTAATACGCGATTTCCATGATCTACCTCTTTCCTCTAAGGGTTCACGCGGGGTGAGACCCCCGGTTTTTTGCGGGTCTTGCGATATAGCGCCTTGATTTCCTTTCGTCCTTTTGTCGTCATGAAACCGGCATGCATGCGCTTCAGCCTGAACATGGCCATACCCAGCTTCGCCTGCGTCTTCAACTCGTCGACGATGGCCTCGTAATTCCTGGCACGCGCCTCTCTTATGATGTTTTTCATTTCGTAGACACCCATGAATTCCATCTCGTTGACCCGGCCCCACCGCAAACCCGATTCCAAAAAGCTGTCATGGAACGCTGCCACCTTTGGCTGAAGCGGTGCGATGTGTGCCTCCTTGGCCATCTTTTTGAGAGTCTCGGTGATTCTGGCGGTCTGAATGTCGTTGGGGCAGCGCGTACCGCATGTGTAGCAGGAGACGCATTTCCAGACCAGAGGGTTGGAGAGGGCCGTTTCCCGATCGCCCAGAATAACGGTGCGAATCAAGATGTTGGGGGTGAAAAAACCGGTTTCGTCGGCCACCGTACATCCGGCCGCACATCGGCGGCACTGGTAGCAGGCGGTCAGCATCTGCCCCGAGCGTTCCATGACCTCCTGGAGCAGGGGTTTTGCCTGCTCGGGCCTGAATTCGAGTAATGGTCCCGTCATTTTTTCTCCTTCTCCGTGAAGGGTTTTATTTCGAGGCCAGCCCGCATACCGCTGTCGCTGTCGATAGGATCTGTTTCCGTGGAATCGGCGTGATTGGCACCCAAATAGGCGTTGATGCCACCCTGTTTGACAAAGGCAACCTGTCAATCAATGTGCAATGAAAAATTTTATGAATGATATTTATTAGATTTATCGTCGTCCATTTGTCAAGAACAAAATGCCCAGGGGCAGCAATCTTTTTTTTGGAATCAACCAACATGATCACCTCCGCCAACGATCTCATCATCATATTCGACGACGAATGTGAGGAGAGACATCGGCGGACCTTCGCCGGCGGGTAACAGCGTATGGAATTTGAAACGGAAAGAAAGCAGAGGGATAGGGTTGACTTCAAATCTGACATTGTCTATGGTCAGATCGACGATTTGGATGACTCTCAAAAAAAGGAGAAAAAATGGTTCGAACGGAAATATCGCTGTTTCTCAAAAATGTTCCCGGAGAGTTGGGGCGGCTGTCGACCCTCTTCGCCGACGCAGGCATCAACATCGATGCCATCACCATCCAGGATGCCTCGGCCTATGTACAGGCCCTGTTTCAGGCCCGTGGGAAATCCCTGAAGCGGATCGCCTCGAGCGCCAGCTACAACTCCATGCGAAAGGATTCCTCCGAATTCGCCCTGATCCGACTCCTGACGGATAAAACCGAGGAAGCGGTTCAACTTTTGGAAAAGCACGATTATCTCTTCGACACAGTTGAGGTTATCGCCGTCAAGCTCGAAAACCGACCCGGCGAACTGGCAAGGATCACCAACCGATTCGGCGAGGCAGGCATCAACATCAACTACGTCTACGGGTCCGTTTCCTCTCCCGAGGAAAAATGCCTTTTTGTGTTCTGCCCCGAGGATATCCAACTGGCTTCCAGGATTTTCGCCGAGTAACCCCATCGGCGACAGAACACGAGGGCATGCCCCCTGGTCCGGCAGACCAGGGAGCATGCCCAGGATAAGCGGTTTCGTCACATCTTGTATTTGAGGGTGATCTCATCTTCCGAATTGTCACGGGTCTTATCGGGGCCTTCCGGAGGAAATGGGGGCTGAGTGGCAGGCGGCGTCGGGGCATTGCCGGCGACCTTTTCCTCATAGACCCGCATGAGGAACACAGTGGCCAGAGGCTGGGTAAAAAGCCACCCCACGAATACGGAACTGCCGATGGCCGATATCCCCATGAAAAGAATCGCGACGATCACGTGGTCCATCAGCCCGTCCCCCGTCACGATTCGAAAGCTCTCCTTTACGGCATCGATCAGCCCAAAGTTCCGGTCGGTCATGAGGGGCATCATGTACAGGCAGACAAAGGTCACCCCGCAAACGATCACGATGCCGGGAAGGAACAGTATGGAAAAACCGATCATCGATGCAATCGCCACGACGATGCCGAAGGCCAGAAGCGGCAGAAACAGCCGCATTTCCGAAAAAAGGTCCTGAATCTTCGGCTCCCGTCCGCTCCTTACCATCATCAGAATCGACTGCATATAACCAGCCATCGTGACCGGCGCCAGGATCCCGAGGGAGAGGAAACTGACCACCCCCATGACCAAGGTTATAAGCAACAGGGACACGATGTATTTCAGCGTCAGATGCCATGCGGTTTCCAGATGAGACTTAAAATCCATGTTCACTCCTTTTCACACCAGGTATGACGGGTTGATGTTGTTCTATACGAGATATTTCCTGATCTAAAAAAAGTAGATCAAGATACTGTATCCAAAACAAATTTGTCAAATACTATTGCGATTCCCCGAGATCATACTCTGCAGGAAAAAACCGACTCCGATTTGACCGGTGCGGACAACACCACACGAGTGCCGCTGCCGGGCGAAGCGGTGATGACGAACTCTCCGCCGAGATGACAGAGGCGCTCCCGGATGGAAAAGAGTCCGAAACCACCCCCCTCGGCGCTGAAACGATTTTCGGCGGCGTCAAAGCCGACCCCGTCATCCTCTACCACAACGGTGATGCGGTCGCCATTACGCGTGATGCAGATGTCTACATGGGCGGCATGGGCATGCTTGACGACATTGAAAAGCAGTTCCCGAATGGATCGAAAGAGATGGATTTGAGTCGGATCATCCAGAATCTTGATGTCGGCAGTGCAATGAAAATCGATGGTCAGACCATGCCGCTCCGCGATGTCTTCGATATGATGCTTGACCGCAGCCGCAAGTCCAAGTTCGTCGAGAATCGGCGAACTGAGCTCATAAGAAAGCTCCCGCGTTTCCTTGATGATCTCCCGGGTATTACGGATGATGCCGTCGATGGCCGCCACATGGTCGGCGTTCTTCACCGACCGCTTGAGCCGCCCAAGATCGATCTTGATCATCGCCAGGGACTGCACCACGCTGTCATGGATATCGCTTGCGATCTCGCGCCGGTCACGCTCCTCCATCAGGGTCAGCTCTGCCGTCAGAGACCGAAGCTTCATCTGGTGGCGCCGGAGTTCCTGTTCCGTCCGAATCCGTTCTTTATTTTCAAGAGCCAGCCGCAGGTTAATACGCTCCAGTTCGGCCGTACGCTCCCGAACCCGCCGCTCCAGTTCATCGCAGGCATTCCTGAGTTCTCCCGTCCTGAATTTCAACGCCAGGTTATTCCTCAGCCGCGCCAGGAGCTCCGCCCTGCTGAAGGGCCTGGTGATGTAATCCGAAGCGCCCACCTTAAAACCTTTGACAACATCCTCGGGCATCCGCCAGTGGGCGCTGATGAAAATCACCGGGATCTCCCGCGTTTCCTTCCCCCGTTTCAGCCGCCGACAGACTTCGTAGCCCTTGATGCCCGGCATCTCGATGTCCAGAAGGATGAGGTCCGGTCGGAGGTCTCCTGCGATTTCCGGCAGTCCGACCCCACTGGTGGCAAAGGAGATCCGATAGCCCTCCCGATGGAGAATGCAGGTCAAAAGTTGAATATTTTCAAGGAGATCATCCACAATCAAAATCATCGGGGGCATTTTGCTCATCATCCATTCCTTTGGCATCAGCAGCTTGAAATATCTCCTCAGATCGGAAGTACGGCATCTCAACAATTTGTATTCTTTATGATTACCCTAAACCAATTGACAAAAAATGCAAGCGACTTTTGATGCGTCCCGAGAAAAGGGGGCATCGGCCGAAAGCTCCCGGGATCTATCCGTTTGACAAACAGGCGCTTCATCGAATACTGATGGGCGGTATGTGACGTCATTCGGCCGGAGTTTACACCATAAACCGTTTAACATCGCCCGGAGGGAGAACCGATTGACCTCCTCGTTCTCTTCCGGCGTCAACAAAGGAGATAACCATGGCGGGAGTCAACAAAGCGATCATTATTGGCCGGCTGGGGCAGGACCCGGAAATCCGTTACTTTCAGGACGGCTCGGCCGTCGCCAACTTCAGCGTAGCCACATCCGAGGAATGGCGGGACAAGGAGACCGGGGAAAAACGGGAGCGGACTGAATGGCACCGTATCGTTGCATTTCGGAAACTGGCCGAAATCTGCGGCCAATACCTTTCCAAAGGCCGGCAGGTTTATATCGAGGGTCGGATTCAGACCCGGGAGTGGGAGGACCGTGACGGCACCAAACGCTATACGACGGAGATCGTTGCCAACAACATGCAGATGCTGGGGTCCCGGAACGATGTCGGGCCTCAGAATGCTCAGGGCGGTGGATACAACCGCTCTCCCCAAGGCAGTCAGGGAACTCAGAGCGGCGGCTACCCGGGCGGGCCGGGTCCCGGCGGCGGCGGATATCCCGGTGGTCCCACGGGGAGCGGGCCCAGCGCTTCGGAAGGCGCTCCCGACAAAGGGTATTCAGACGACAGGGGTTTCAAAGGGAATTCGCAACCCGATATAGGTCCGGATGACGACGATATCCCCTTCTGATCCATAATCCCCCCTGCACGCGACTCATAAGTCCAGGATAGTCTATTGATAAAAAACGGCTGAATTCAGGGTGGGCATCTTGACCCCAAGACCCACCCCCGAACAGCGCCTTGTCGTTTTCCATGCAAACCATTTCCTGCCGCCGGCGTCTAAAGCCGCCAATGACACAACCCCAAGGAGGCTTCTCCACACCAGGCATCACGGACGGGGCCGGCATCACCGTTGAGACGGCTGATTTCAACTCGTATAACAAGGATGGAGAAATTATTCCGATCTCTACGAAAGATGAACATTTTTCAGGCTGAGGCCGCCCAGCCATTCGGCGTAGGCGTTTCGCCACGAAGGAGAGCACTTCGCGCGTCGCGTCGGCCAGGAAAAGCCGAAGTGACCACACAAGGGGCAAAAAATCGCCAGATGCTCAAGCATTCGGTCGCCGGGATCGGGAAGTTTTTCCCTTCCCATGCCGAAGCCGAAGACGCGATCGATGCCGCCGGCAATAGCGCAAGGATAATAGCCCGAGGGTGTTAGTCCGATGCCGCAATCCTCGATGATTCGGCATCCGGAAGTGTAGTCGGCAAACCGGTACCAAAGGCTGTCGACGGGCGCCTTGTTGAAAGGCCTGAACAACCGTTGTCGGTCGGTCTTGAAGGTGTTTTTGATCTCGACACCATGAGGAAGTCGGTCGAGAACCCGGTTAACCCGGGCACCCCGGCCGTTGGTGCAGACCACGATGCGCAGGTCTGGATTGTGGCGGGAACGATAGGCCAACAGGAGGTGCAGGATGTCAAAAAAATCCCGATGAAGCGTGGGCTCGCCGCCCAAAACCCGGATTCGCCGCCACCGGATGCCCTTCTCGATGCTTTCGCTGATGAAATCGGCGATTCGCGAAGTCGGCATCTCGATGTCGGTCGGGGCCTGGGTACACGACCGGTTGCAATTGGCGCATCGCAGGTTGCAACGGTAGGTGATATCGATCTCCACGAATCGGCGACCGACCGAGAAGGCCGGGCCCATCCGGCGAGTGATGAATCGCTGGGATCGGATGAACTGAAAAAAATCGAGGCTCATCCGTTTCAGCGTGACATTGTGGTGAATTCTACTTTCCTTGTCCATGGATCCACTCTGTTTCAGCGTAAGACGCAATCGCCTCCGGTAAGGGTTTCCGGACACGCCGGCAATAGGCGGCCAAACGGCGGTTGAGGGCATACTCATCCCCCAAGCGCCCCAGCATTCGACGGTATGTATCGCCGCACAGAACATCATAAAGCGCGCGGGTCGTCATGCGCGCGAACCGGACGCCCGCGGTTCCATAAGACGGGCTTCGACCGATACGGGGCATCATGAAGCCGTCATAGGCATTGAGCCCCGGCGGAATCCTGAGAAACACGGGCGAACCGTCCACCTGAACCGTACGGATACTGAGGGCGCGGTTGCAGTTAAAAGCGGCGTACCAGGGCATCGGAAGATCTCCCCGGAGCATCTCGAAATTTCTGCACCCCTTGGTTTCCAGGATGATCCGACGACCCGCGCCCAGGCAATCGATCTCGTCGATGAGAGCGTCGCTGACGCTCCGCGGATCGATGCACCCGGCGCGAGGTCCGTTTCCACTGATCGCAATCCGCCCGTTCCGAAGAAGATCGCATACGCCGGCGTAGGGTTTTTCCGCGAGAACAGCGGGGATGTCCTGAACAGCAAGATCGTTGCCGTAACGCCCGTTTCGCGGCACGAAGAGCAGGATCAGGCGGCGATTCCCACGGAGCATGGCCTCGAATCGCTTCAAATCGATCATGGATTCAAGGTAGTCGTCGCAGAAAAAGACCACGAGGGTCGGCTGATCGGTCTCCACCACTTCCCGAAAATACATGTCCAGGGAGTCAAGAGCGAATCGGCCCAGGGCCGACGACGTCAGGTCGATCAGTTCCCGGGCCACGGCCGAGAGAGCCTGTCGGGATACCGCCCTCACCTTCGCCATGCTCCCGACCCAACCGGGATCAATGGAGATGAGGTTCCGGTTGAGAAGGTCGGACGCCGCCGACGCCGAACTTTTAAGGTTGATGCCTACATATCCGGAAAGTACCGCTGTTTGAATCAACCGCGGGATGTCTGCCGTGCCGTCACCCAGAATGCCGGCATCGGCCATGGTCGCCATCAGGATGAGGCCAAGGCGGTGACAGAGCGCGTTGAATTCGGCATACGGATGAACATTGCGGATGGGGCCGGGGCCGTTGGGCATCATCGACAGCAGCCGAACAAATACATCCTCGTACATTTGCTGAGGCACCGCTCCGTGGAGGGGAAGCCCGGCCGAGATCTCGAATTCCAAAACGTTTCCCGCCTCCCGAAGTGTTTCTTCGACCGCTCTGTTATCCGGTCCCCCCCTATCGACTGGTATTCCTGAACGGGTCAGCATTGTGAGGGTTTTTCTCAGTACCCGGTCCAGCCACTCGTCGTAGGTTTCGAATGTCGAATCGAGGGTATCCTGGAAAATCTCGGGAGCGATTTTTCGATCACCGATCGTCATCGTCCCCGGCCGCCGGAAGGGCCCGAAATAGCGGGCACTTCGCAATTCGGGTGCGGGACGGCGTTCCGGGAACAGAATCCTTCGGGTCAAAGCCCGTCGTTGTTCGGTTGTCGCCCAGACCAATCGCACCTCTTCCGATTATCGTCGCCGGTTGCGAAACAAGTCATCGCGGGCCGCAAGCCGGCCGCTTTCCAAATGGCTTGAAAGACACTCAACGCCGATCATCCGGTCCCTGATAAAAATCCCGCCCGCTGTAGCGTTCCCCTCGCTTCATGAGAAAATAGCCGACCGTCAGAGCGACGATAATCGCTGCGATACCCATCAAGCTCAGGCTGTCCACTTCCTTGAGGTCCAGGATGATGACCTTTCGGGAAATGGCGATGATGGCCACCGATAGAACGACCTCGTAATGAGGTTGTCCCTGGGTAAGATAGGTTTTCATGATGGTCTCCAGGAGCTCGATCCCGATCACGACCAGCATGAAGAGACCGAAGATATCGAGGAGTTGGTTAACGCTCAGGATAAAAATGGGCGGTTCCAGAATATCCCGGAGGATGAGCCATCCGAGATCGATGGTAACAAGCCCCAGCACGATCGCCATCATCACCATCAGCGCCTGAATCATGAACCGTTCATATCGCTTCAGCATATCGAACATGATCTTTGTGCCCCCTGCGTCGACATAAGGTTCAAGAAACGCTTCAGATGATTTTTTGCCGGTATGTTAACCGGACTCGACTGTCGATATTCGTAATATTGACCCGAAAAAGACGGATAACGGCTCCGTTTACCGCGGCTGTCCCCTTCAATCTGACCGTCTGATGTCGTGGGATGCGGCTCGCCATCAGACAGCCCGCCTCCTGGAAATCGAAGATTGATTTGCTAGTATGTATAGTACAGCTGCTGCAGTTCCGCAAGGCTTCTCCGCTTCGAAAGGGCCAGCATAAGCAGGATCCGTGCCTTGGCCGGATTGAGTTCGTCAGAGACGAGAAAGCCAGTTTGGTCGTCGTTCACCTCGACATTCCGGGTTACCGTCCCGGTGGGAACCCGCGAGCTCCGGACGATAACGATGCCCTTGGCCGACACCGCCGCAGCGGTGGAGAGGGTGGCCGCATTCATGTTTCCGTTGCCGTCTCCGGCAATGACGATACCTTTGGCCCCCCGCTCCACCGAACAGTCGATCAGATCCGCAGGCATGTCGGCGCAGGCATACAGAATATCGACACGGGGCAAAACGGTACCGCCCTCCACGGAAAATTCGCTCCGATACGTGTGTCTTCTGAAAGGACGCCTGAAATAGTCGGCCTTCCCGTAAATGACGGTTCCGATCAGCCCGTTGATGGGCGAAAGAAAGGTCTCCACCGACGTCGTATTCGTCTTGGTGAGGGAGTGAGCCCCGTGAATACGGTCGTTCATAACCACCAGAACGCCGCGTCCTTCGGCCCTCGGGTCCGCCGCCACCGCGACGGCGTTGTAAAGGTTCAGCGGACCGTCCGCACTGATGGCGGTGGAAGGCCGCATGGCACCGGTCATGACCACGGGCTTCCGGCTCTTGACGGTCAGGTTGAGGAAATGGGCGGTCTCCTCCATGGTGTCCGTGCCGTGAGTGACGACGATGCCGTCCGCCGCCCCGGCGGAAAAAAGATCGTTGATGCGGTGGGCCAGCCGGATCATGATCGCAAAGGACATGTCCTGAGACCCGACATTGGCGATCTGCTCGCCCCGAACGTCGGCCAGGGCGTCCAGACCCGGCACCGCGGCAACCATGGCCTCGATACCCACCTTGCCGGAGATGTAGCCCGCAGCCGTGTTGAATGCGGCCGTCCCCGCAATGGTGCCGCCGGTCCCCAGGATGACGATCCTGGGGCGGACACGTTTTCTACGCCGATACCGGTTTGTAACCATTTTCATATGCAATCGCCTGAAAGTAAAGGCACACATCGATTACGACACACGGCGCGGCCATTGCCGCCGACCGCCGATGCAGCCCACCTCGGTCCCCATGGCAGAGCCCCTGACGCTAAAACCGCATGGCGTTCGAGGTAATTGATCCGAAGAAAATCTTGTGGAGTCATGAGTACAATTCCCTATCAAAAAATGAAGAGATCTTCCCACTAAATTTGAGAATAAGCACCTATTGCACTTTACACAGCATCATGATAAAGATTCATAATTAAGTTTTTGGTTGTTGTGATAGTAACCGTAAAGGTTGAAGGGGGATAAGCGCCCCATTCGTCAACGGCGCACGCCTTCAGCCTTAAGCCTATGTCCCTGAGACAACGGCGTGGGGCGTTCCCTGGCGGCACCGTCCCCAAGCATCGAAAGTTACGTAGCCTGAAAAGTCGGGCTTCAATTTTGACAATTTTGCGGGAAATAGTGCCCGCTCTTCGAAATTTCATACGATGAAACGAATCATAGCCGCCTTCTTACCGGATTGCTTTTCCGTAAAAATTCGATCGATGATCTTTAAGTTGCATTCGAGCTGCTGCCAAGCCCGTTTTCACGGTGCTGCGAATTTGCAGGACCTGGTCGCCAAGCATCACATACAGACTACCTTTTGGTTTTCGGAGCGTTATGAAACATTTCTATAAATTTTTAGTCTTATCATCTCTTTTTACGATATTTTTTACCGGGCCGGCAACAGAGAAAGCGGCCTTCACGCAGCCCACCTTTGTTTATGCCCGGGAAACAGTGAACATATTGAAGCAACAGGAGAATTCCGGAATTACGCGCAATGTCGATGTTGAAAGCACCGATTCATTTCTCCATGTCCAGGACGGAAATTCCGATCTCAGATCAGGCCCCCTCGCGGTTTTCGGTTTTGGTCTTTTGGGGCTGATGCTCGTACTCCGACGAAGAGGTGACAGGTCCAATCACGGTCAAAATATCTTGAAGACCGCCGACATATCGGGCACAGAAGAGAATGGCCGCCGCGAATGCCGGTCGACGCTGAGGCAGTCGACCTTCAAGCCCGTAGCGCGACTTTCCCAACCCCGCGGGTAAGTCGGTCTCTATCCGGCGACCCGCTGAAAGCCGAGAGTCGCGTTGAAAATAAGGAATTTTCCACGCCGACAAGAAGGAAGCATCCGGCTTCCCCGGCTTCCGAGAAGAAATGACGATTACAAACAATCCGGAGCGCCTTTTGATGATCCAGAATCTTACCGAACTGCTTCAGAAATATGGTGAACAGGTGGCGCTCCAATGGGCGAAACACCTTCACGAAAATGTCAGTGATCACTACGCCGCTCGCCCTTTTGAAGAGCTTTTAACCACAACATCGCAGTCGAGCCGGGCGAACTTCGATGCGATCGTGTACGGGGACTATTCCAAAGTAGATGCCTTTATCGCCAAAATCTGCGATCTGCGACTGGAAGGCGGCTTTGCGCTCTCCGAAGTCCAGAAAGCCTTTGAAATTTACCGACAGATCCTGGTTCCGATTCTTGTTAAAGAATTGAAAGGCGACACGCTGCTCGAGGCGCTGCAACGTCTCAATGATTGTCTGAGTCGCACCATCTTCGCGTTCAGCGACTATTTTCTGCATATGACCAATGCCAGATTGATCGAAAAGCAGAAGAAGCTCGACGAAGATCTTCAGGCAGCCGCCGGGATTCAGCAGTCCCTGTTGCCGCAGAAACTGGCAAAACAGCCAAAATTTGAAAATTTGGACATCGCCTGGAAATTCATGCCGTGTGAAACGATTGGGGGCGACATCTTCAATGTGATCCGCCTCGATGAGGATCACCTCGGTTTTTACATGATCGACGTCAGTGGACATGGGGTCCCTCCCGCCCTGGTGACCTTTTCCATTTCCCAGACGCTTCAACCCCACATGGGTTATACCATTCGGAAAAGACCCGGCCTTTCTCCCAATTATGAAATTGTGCCCCCGGGAGAGGTGCTCAAGGCCCTGGATTCCGAATATCCCTGGGAACGCTTCGAAAAGTTTCTGACCATCATCTATCTCATCCTGAATATCCGCAACGGTCATTTGATCTACAGTAACGCCGCGCATCCGCCTCCCATCCTCGTCCATGCCGACGGAACCACCGAGCTGTTGGAAACGGGGGGAACTATAATCGGTCTCGACGGCATCCTGCCCTTTGAGGAGGAAGAAAAGATCATTTCGGCGGGAGACAAGATCATTCTGTATACCGACGGCGTATTTGAATTCACGAATGAAAAAATGGCATTGTTCGGGAAGGAGCGATTTCACGCCCTTGTCGACAGCAAGAACGGACTGCCCATCGCCAACATCCTGGAAGAGATTGTCCTCGAGATTCAACGTTTTGTCGGAAGCGCAAAACTTCAGGATGATGTCAGTATCCTGGGGATTGAATTTAAGGAAAGAAACGCAACAACACAACATTCACCCCAAATAAACCTGACAATCAAGGATTGAAACATGGAGAAAAAAAATTTTCTTAATTTTGCTTCAAAACGCATATTAAAGTATGAAATAATAGCATTTTTAGCTATTATTGTTATGTTATGGCTTGATGAAATACTCGACCTGCCCCATTTCATTTTAGGGGCTGATCCAACGCCGATCAACTGGAGAGAAGCGCTGTTCGAAACGGTTATCATCGCCATTATCGGCGGAGCAATATCTTATATTAATGGCCTTTTTATGGCCCAATATTTTATTCTCAAGAAAAACGAAATTCGAACAAAAGTTAGAGAGAATCGATTGAAAGACATCAATAAAACACTTGGTGTTGTTCACCATAACGTCAATAATCTTGCGAATATGTTTCAAATTATCGGAATTAAAGCCAAGAAATCTGAACAAATCGACAGTGTTTTGCTGGGAAAGCTGGAAAAAACGATTTTTTCCGTAAAGGATGAAATGACCAAGCTGACGGAATTGGAAGAACAAGCGAAGGAAGACACCTTCGAAATTGAATTTTAACCGCGCAGTCAGGGGATTCTCCCTTGACGCTAATTTAAATTGACCCACCTATGCTCACCAAAATTGACCCATCAGGTTGTTCCAACCATTAAAATTTTTGCATTCTGCTCATCCGCTTTCTTGATTCTCTGAAAGAAAACGAATCAACATCAAATTAAAGATACAATTCATAAAAGCAAATCAGGTAATTATTATTTGATACCTGTTTGCTAAGATCCGAATAGTGTCACGCCTACATGCCAATTTCATGACGGAAATAATGTAACGCTTTTCATACCCCGCCCATAAATTTATCGACTTACCCCGCTACCCCGCCGTTTTCAAAAAATGTTTTCAATCCATGAAATTCGGATTGTAATTTCATCTTGAGTTTAGGAGCAGTAGGTACACGCTGAATTCCATTCAGTCGTGCTGCGCCTTGCGCGGCACCCCGTCACGCCGATTTTTGAACCTACTGCTCCGAAACCCGAGTCAAAAAACGAACATCGTCCTATTTATTGAGGCATCACATCCAATTTTTGACTTTTCCCGCTATGCTGTATCAGATATGGCGACAATTTTTCGTACTGAAAGCAATAACTCGTCAACAAGAAGACCTTTCGAGTAGGCCACCCTGAAAGCAAAGATGTAGTATACTTACTTTAATTTATTCGATTAATTATATTTGGAATTTTAAATCTAAGGGCAATGGTATGGTTATTGCATTTCCTTGGGTTTAATTTTTGTAAAAACACAAAATCGCGCGAGGGCTTGACGGACGGGCATCCGAGCGAATGAACGCGATTCAGCGTGTGTCTACAAAATCGGAGGGTTTTCAGGACAGTTTTTCCAGCTCGACGACCTGCTTCTGAGGGGTGATCTTTAACAATTTAAGTATGTTGATGGTTGACGCGGGCAATTCGTTGCGCATGAGCACACGGAATTTTAAATTGAAAAATTCTGTGATCTGAAGCGCATCCAGCGCCACCTGGATCTGGTGCCAGGGCTTTCCGCAGGCCAACTCGGCGACGGTTCGATGACCATCAGGCCCTTGTAGCCGCAGGCAGCGTCCTCCAGGCTGATGGTGTCGTCATTGGTTTCGAGGACCCACTTGCCGTCATAGGTTTCCGCTTCCCGTATTTTGCCCCGGTCGATGCGGACCTTGTTGGTCTTGGTGACCTTCAGGTAGCGCTTGAAGCGGCGGGATGCCGGCAGCTCGATGGCCCATTGGGCGGTTGCCGATGCATCCTTGTGAGATTCGAGCGCCTTCTCCAGGACGGCGACGGTCATCTCCCGGTGCTTGCGCTGCCGTTCGGCCTCCCTGGGGTTGCAGCAGAGAATATAGCGCCTGCGCCGCTCGCCGTCGCCGACCACGACCGCCTTTGCATGGAGGTTGTCCTTGAAAACGGTGTAGCGGCCGCGCTTGCTCAGGACTTTTTTGCGGATCTCGGCCACGTTGGACATGCGGCAGGCCAGGAGGTACTTGCCGCAGGCCCCGGCCAGTTCCCTGCGGTTGTCCTCGGAGTTCATGCCCGAGTCGGCGACAAACATGGCACGGCCCAGGTGCCGGCCCCTCAGGTCCGCCCGAACCTTCTCGACGGTCGCCACGTCGGAGGTGTTGCCCGGCAGCACCCAGCTGCGCACGGGGATGCCCTCGCGGGTTACCGCCAGAGCGACCACCACCTGGGGGCTCCAAGTGCCCTCCCTGGAATGGCCGAACTTCCGGAGTGTGGCATTGGCGTGCCGGTCGGGGTCGTCCTCTCGGTCCACATGGAAAGAAGCCGTGGTCGTATCATAGAAGATCAGGTCGACCTCCAGATTGAAGAGATCGGCGATATGAAAGAAGATGGCCGCCTCGATCTTGTCCGCATGCTCATACATCAGGTCCATCGCCTCGTACATGTGGTCGAGCTTGAGTCCGTCGCAGGATGGGAGATAGACCCTGGCGAGCCAGCGGTCCCATACGCCAAGCTTGGACTCGGGATCGCACAGCCGGTTGGCGGTCATGGCCAGCAGCGCTCTTTCATAGAGAACTTGCAGTCCTTAGGCCTTGACGACATCCGCCAGCGTCTTTTTCAGCCCCAGCCGCTCCCAGAGGGCCTCGATCACCATCGGGCAGCCGAAAGAGCGGGTTTTCCTGATCTTCGGGTCGACGAAGAAGCCCGCTTCAGGCGACGGCAGGGCGCCCGAAGCCGGATCCAAGGGATCGTTGACCGTCAGCCCGCAGAACCGGGCGATGGACCTGCAGAGGCGGATCAGTTCCTGCCGGTCGAGCTGCTTCGCCCGGCCGAAATTGTGGATAATGTTGGCGACCGGCTTGCGGGTATCCGGGTGGCGCTCGTTTTGCGCCAACTGGAGGTACTCGACCACGGAGCCGTCTTTGTTTCGTCGCTTCGTTGAACGGAGGTACATGTTTACACTTATGGCATTTTTATTCATTAATATCAATATATTAGTATATAAACGTTTGCCTACATATTTTGAAGGCCGGGAGGATGTGCGGTGAGTGCAACAAACTGAATTTATTATGGCCGGGTCGCGCGGACAGCCCGATTTGGGGCGCTATTCTGCCTACAAATCTCAAACCCAAGTTTTCCGTAATGATGGGCAGCACCGGTGATTCCAATCACATATAACTTTGACGGATTCTCTATACTAATAGTGCTCAAGCATCGAACGTCATCCCCGGAGTACGTGCGCGCCATGAGTGTCGAAAATCTATACGAGAAAGATTGGCTTCCGGAAGTCAAACGGCCGGCTGACACGTCCACCACGAAACCCGGCGAGTTCAGGATCTGTGATGTAAGAGTCCACGCAGTGCAGGTCGAAAACCTCCTGGCGATCGTTCAACGGTGGATGGAGGAGAAAAGGACGTTTCACTACCTTTCTTCCACCAACGTCAACAATGTCGCGATTGCCCTCGAATCCGCGGATTACTTCCAGGTCATGGAAAAAGCCGACCTTTCCATCCCGGACGGGGTTCCATTTCTCTGGTACGGTCGATGGAAAGGCTTCCCGCTCTGCAACCGATGCGGCATAGAAGAATTCATGGAAGCGGTCTTTGAATTGTCCAACCATGGGTTCTCATACACGCATTATTTCTACGGCAACACGCCCGCGGTCCTCGCCAATCTGAAGACCCGGTTGCTCCAGCGTTATCCCAATCTGAAAATCGCCGGTATGTACGCCCCCCCCTTCAGGCCTCTGTCGCCTCAGGAGAATGAAGAGGATGTGAGAATGATCAACGACTCGGGGGCTGATTTCCTCTGGGTGAGCCTGGGTTGTCCGAAACAGGAGAAGTGGCTCTACGATCATCGCGGCAGGCTCAACCCGGTCGTTGGAGGCGGCGCGGGAGCCGTGTTCAATTTCTTGTCAGGAGAGACGTTGAAAGTCCCGGATTGCGTGAGATACATGGGACTGGAGTGGATCCTCAGGCTCCTGATGGAACCGAAGAGACTGTTCCGTCGCTATTGCATCAGGTATCCTCAATTCGTCTTCCGGTTTTTGGAGCATTCCCTCGGAATGAAAAAGGGAAAGCGAATTACTTAAAAGTTGCGCCAAATTTCGGTTAATTTCCCTAAACCATTGCTGTTAAAGGATCTGTAACAAATTATTCGTATAAAAGGCTCAGAACAGAGGATTTCTTGACAGCAAATCTTCTAAGCCCTTTTCTCTCAGGGCTTTAGGCGTTACATGGTTATTGCCAAAATGAGTGAATTTTACAAATCTTGATTGTCGCAGCGATTTTTTCTCTTGGGTAACGATGTTCTTATCATGATGGCCCTTGATGCTGAGGACGTTAGTGAGGCCCCCCTCGTTGGTACCATCCCCGTCGATAGCCGGAAAACCACGCCTCGTGAGGCACATTGCCACGTCTTGTTCAACCCAAGGAGGTCATAGAATGTCGTACTATGCAAACAAGAAAGTGTTGGTCACAGGAGGAGCCTCATTTATCGGGAGCCACCTTGTTGACAAACTCGTCGACGCGGGAGCGTCGGTCACCGTTGTGGATGATCTCTCAAGCGGAAAGAAAGAGAACCTCGCGCTTTCCATGAAGCAGATCTCTTTCATCGAGGGAGATATCAGGATGCAGTCCGTGGCGAATAAGACGACGAAGGGGAAAGACATCGTTTTCCATCTTGCCAACGTGCATGGCGGCCGCGGATTCATTGAGACGAATCCCGGCGAGCTTGTACAGAATTTCATGATCGACGGCAATGTATTCTACTACTGCCATAAGAACACTGTTGAGCGTATATGCTACACCAGCAGCGCCTGCGCGTATCCGACGTCCTTGCAGAGTGCGGATCCCAAAAAGCAAGTTCGCTATCTGTCTGAGGAAATGGCGAACCCCTTCAAAGAAGGGGCGGCACTGGCGGACGGCGAATACGGCTGGGCAAAATTAATGGGCGAGATGGCGCTGAAAGCCTACAATAAGCAGTTCGGCGTCAAGGGGGTGTCCTGCAGGCTGTTCACGGTGTATGGACCGCGGGAGAACGAGAGCCATGCCATCATCGCATTCATCGGCAGGGCCATGTTGAGGCAGGACCCGTACGAGATCTGGGGCACCGGCCAGCAGGACAGGAATTTCACATTCGTTGATGACATCGTGGATGGACTTCTGCTTTCTGCAGAACGGGTCACCGATTGCAGGGCCGTAAACCTCGGCACGGACGAGATCACCAAGATCATTGATGCCGCCAAAACTGTATGCAGAATCGTCGGCTATCAGCCGTCGAAGTTCAGTTTTGATCTGTCAAAGCCGGAAGGCGTCCATATCCGGGCGGCAAGCATCGAGAACCAGAAGAAATGGCTCGGTTGGAGCCCTCGCACCTCCTTCGACGATGGTATCCGAAAAACCATTGATTGGTACAGCAAGAACGTGGACGTTCAGGCCCTCCGCGCAAACTTCGAGAAGAGGCTCTTCGAGAGATGAGTATGCATGTCGAAGTCGGGATGATCGTGCCAGGCAGAGCAGGAGGGATCTTTGTCACCGAGAGCGCGCTCGTGGATGAGCTGCGAAAGCAACCGGGTGTTACGGTCGGTGTTTTCGAGTTCGGAAGCCGGGTAGAGCATGAAAGCGCGCTGGAGCGGATCACCGGCCGGGCGCGCGACTTTTTTGCCTACAATCGCCTCGTGCGGCTCAAGCGGCCTGACGTTGTCTATGTCAATTCTTCGTACAACAAGAGGGCGCTGATGCGCGATATCGGCTACGCCCTCATTTCCAGGATCCGGAAAGTTCCTCTGGTGGTCAAGCTCCACGGATGCGATGCTCGCCTGGTGAAACAGAAACCATTCCTCTGGTGGACCCTCACCAAGCTGGTCTTCCGGTGGGCGCAGAAAGTGGTGCTACTCTCCACTGAGGAAATGCAGATCTTTCAGTCCGCAGGTTTTCCCCCGACGAAACTCCGCATGCTCAGGAACGGAATGTCGCTCGCACGATTCCACAGCGATCCCGTGGCGAAGCTGGATTCGCCGAGCATTCTCTTCATTGCACGGTTCATTAAGGAAAAGGGGCTCCTGGATCTTCTGAGGGCCGTGCGGATGGTCCTGGATTCCGGAAGGGTCTTCAGACTGTACTGTGTGGGCGATGGGCCGATCCGCCAGGAAGCTGAGGCCCTCGCTGCCGAGATTCATCTTGGTGTGAGCGTGGAGTTCACCGGCCAGATTTCCGAAGAGGAAGCCACGCGATACTACCTCGGGTGCACGATCCTTGCCTTTCCCACCTACTTCCATGAAGGTTTACCCATGACCATCCTACAGGCGGTTGCCGCCGGGCTTCCGATCGTCACAACAAAAATCCGAGCAACCGGAGACTATCTGACGGAGCCGGCCAATTGCTTGTGGGTGGAACAGCATGACCCCAAAATGCTTGCAGAGAGAATTTGCAGGCTTCTGGATACGCCCAACCTTCGTAAGAGCATGAAGGAAAACAATCTCGCGCTTGCCAGGAATTTCGCGGTTGAGGTCGTGGCAAAGGACTATCTCCAACTTTTTCAGACTGTATCTACAGATGCACACAGAACGTGAGAGTGGATGAACACAGAAAATAATAGTACTACAGCGTAACACTTATCCCTAACGTTGCATAAAATTTGTTGATAACTGGATTTAACTTTATGTTTTTACGGTATCTAAACCGTCTCTAATTTCTGATTCAGGAGTTCACCAATGGTGAATTCCTGAAAACATCCTAATCTATCTGTAAACGCTGGAACTATGGGGTTCCTGATCGCAAGTCCCAGATTTTTTATTCACCATTAGGGTTATATCTCAACTTTCGAGTTTAAATTTCACTCTTTACCCTGTAGTTGCATAATTTTTTTGGATCACCTTTATTCTTCAGCCATGGTTATCTTAAGGCCAAGGAGATAACCTTCAAAAACAGGGATGTATCCAAATGGCGAAGAAAAAAACGGCGTTTCCGCGCTGGAGCTTTCCCGGCACCTCGGTATTTCCTACGATGCCGCCTGGCGGGTCAAACACAAACTGATAAAACTCCGGGACAATACCGGGACAAAACAGTAAAAACAAAAAAAGGGTTAAAGCATGATCGCTCTAACCCTTTGTTTTCTTTGATGGGCCGTGTTGGAATCGAACCAACAACCTACTGATTAAGAGTCAGTTGCTCTGCCTAGTTGAGCTAACGGCCCGTATGGCGGAATGTCCTCAGGAACGAGTCGGCTTTTAGCAACTTTGCCGGGGGTTGTCAATGAAAAATTGTCATTCTTCGGGCAAAAAAAGGGGTCAATCCCATCTTTCGTGCTTCTGTTTGCGCTGTTGGCGGCGCTCTTTTTTCCGCGACATCTCCCGATCTTTGCGTTCGCGCCGTACCGAGGCTTTCTCCTCGATATCCGCCCAATCGATGGTAAAGCTGCCGGGAGTCCTGGCCTGGGACTTTTCCTCGCTTGATTTTTTCTTTCTGGCGTTGAAATCTTCCTTCTCTTTGGGCAGGGGCGGCGCCGTGAAGGCCCCCAGCGGGATCGGGTCGGACAGGTAAAGCTTCTCCCCGAATTTCAGGAGCTGAACCCCACGCCGGCCGGCCCATTCCACCTGAACGGTCAGGATGACCGGCATCTGATCGATACGTCTGCCGATCCTCTGGGCCATGGCCCGGTCAGACGACAGCACCACGTGGGTGAATCCGCCCAGAGGAGAAATGCCGTTTTCGAGAACCACCGGATGCGCCTTTCTCCGAACCGCAGTGTACAGCAGCTTTGGTAAACTATTGGTTACCGTCGGGATCGGCAGTCTGTTCCGATCGAGAGCCCTGATTCGCGTTTCGACAATCTCCACGGGTGCGTCGGGAACGCTCAATACGACCTCGTTCAAGGCACCTTGATTGACATATCCCCACCCCGCCTCTTCCTGCAGCACCTTTAAAAGGTCCTTGATCCTGACGAACCCTTTATCATCGGGCACCAGGCCGAATTCATCGGGGCGATGCCCCAGAATGTAATCCAGAAACTTTGCCAATTTTACAGGGGAGTGCTGCTGTCCCATAACACACCGTCGACTTGAAGGTTAAACCATCGGGCCTTCGGGGCCCGGAGCCATGTTGACCCGCAAAATACTTATTGAGAGCATTTGCTTTGGGAAGCGGCTACGCGCGGTTCCCAAAACCGGCTGCCCTCAGGCCTCGGGCTTCAGCACCAGGAAATAGAGCTCCCCCGGATGCTTGAGGTGGCCGGCCGCCGTCTCGGCGTAAGATCCGCTTCCCCAGAAAAGATCGGCCCGTCCCGGTCCCTTGATGGCCCCGCCCGTATCCTGGCTGGAGACGAAGCGGGAAAACGACACCCATTTCGAAACGCCCCCCGCGCCTTTGGTGGCGGCCACCGGTTTTTGAGACTGAATAAAGGCGATTCCAGCCATTGGAAAGACTGATCGGTCCACGGCAATGGATCGTCCGGGGGTCAGCTTGGCCCGGATGGCGCCGTAGGGCCCGTCCTTTTCAAGGCTGAAGAAGACATAACTGGGATTGTAATTGAAGATGCGTTCCACCTCCCCGGGATGAGTGTTGAGATAGGCCCGGATGCGCTGCATCGACATCTCCGCCTGGGGAATCTTGTTTTCCCGGATCAACAGGTTTCCGATGCTTCGATAGGGACGCCCGTTGCTGGAGTGATAGTGGATGTTCAGGACGTCGCCGTCGTCCAGAAACACCTTCCCGGATCCCTGGATCTGCAGGAAGAAAAGGGCCACCGGATCCGCCACCCACACCAGCACCGGCGCCTTTCCCAAAAGGACACCTTCGCCGTCGATCTCGTTCCGGTCATGATAGGGAACAAAGGTTTTTCCCGCCACCCGCCCGACGATTTTGTGGCCTGCAAGCTTCTCGGAAAAATCGGATAGATCGAGCACGGCAAGATCCTCCGGCGGGCCATAGATCGGATGTGCGTAACCCGCTTTCCGGGAAAGGCTTCCCTGGAGGAACGGTTCGTAATATCCGGTAAAGAGCATTCGGCCGGTATCACCGCCCACGGATCGGTAGACGCGGTAATGGGAGCGGATGAAATTCGAAAGCGCACTCCGGTCGGGACGTTTCGCGATGAAAGCCTGAAAGCGTTCCAGGGACCGGATCATGTGGGGCGCATCATAGACATCCGACCCGAAACGGAAAGCGGTATCGGCCGGGACCCGCTTCAGGTATTTGAGGCTTTCCGAAAGGCTTTCCGTGATCCCTTCAAAGGCCATATCATCGGAAAATTCGGGAAACGACGAGGGGTCAAGGACAACCAGGGGCCCCTCGGGCGGTGGGGGCGCGGCACACCCCGCCAGAAGACAGAGAAGTAAAAGTCCCCCAAAACCAAGTCTCGCAGCCGTTTTCATAAAAAATGCTCTTCCTCTCAAGGGGTTTCCCCCTTTTTTTCCCGTTGTCGCACGAAATCTCCACTCTTTCCACCCGATTTGGCCAGAAGTCGGATGTCCGTAATGGTCATGGATTTGTCGTAGGCCTTGCACATGTCGTAAATGGTCAGAGCGGCGACAGACACGGCGGTCAGAACCTCCATTTCAATGCCGGTCACGTCGATGATCCTGGCGACTGCCTCGATCCGGATGGAGAAGGTTTCCGGCTCCGGAAAGAAATCCACCTGGGCGTGGGT
Organism: Desulfococcus multivorans; assembly: GCF_001854245.1. Lineage (GTDB taxonomy): Bacteria > Desulfobacterota > Desulfobacteria > Desulfobacterales > Desulfococcaceae > Desulfococcus > Desulfococcus multivorans. Next base: position 3,273,724 of record NZ_CP015381.1, read on the forward strand.
CAGGTTGAGGGGGTGGCACATGGGGATCAACTCCGCGGTTCTCTTGGCGGCCATGATACCTGCGATGCGGGCCGTCTCCAGCACGTTCCCTTTTCGAACCCTGTGGTCCCGGATCGCCTCGAAGGTCTCGGGGGTCATGGTGACGCGTCCCCCGGCCGTAGCCGTTCTCAGGGTCGGCCATTTTCCGGAAACGTCGACCATCCGGACCCGACCTTCGGCGTCAATGTGGGTGAATGTGGACATCCGCTGCTCCTGTCGATGCTCCCGGGTCAGGATTCAATGAAATACTCGGTCTTGCGGGTGACGGTGGATTTGACGGCGTTGAGCGTCTCGGTGAGGGTTTCGATGACGTTCTCGCGTACATCCCCGGCCACCGCCAGAAGCATGACGTCATCCCCTACCGCGAGATCCTTCCCCTCGTTGATCTCCACGAGGATCTCGACAATCCCCGGTCGCTGCTTCCCCTCCCGCAGGATTTCGGCAAGCCGGTCATGGTCCACGGCCACCCGCAGCCCCGAGACCTTTCTGCCGTCCCGGGACGTGGCACGGACCACGCCGTTGTGATAGAGCACCATGCCGACATCGGCATAATCGGGATGGGCCTTGAGGGCCGCCATCATTTTCCGGATATCCATCTTATCTTCTCCTGTTTGTCGAAGCATTTCATCGCGGTGGAGTCGATGCGCTTTTTCGAGATCCTCCGGCGTGTTGACGTTGAAAAATGAAATCTTCTCCGGGTCATGCTTCAGTACGACCTTTTCCGAAACGGTCCTGACCTTGAGCTTGTTGAAAAGCCCCCTGATTTTGAAATTGTCCCTGGAAAGGCTTCTTTCCATGGGTGCGAGGCACCGTCTGGCATAGACCGCGCACAGAGGTTCAAACCCTTCCCGCGTTTTCGGGATGATGATGTCGAATTGGGGTTCGATGCGTTGGAGCACCTCCTCCACCAACCCCCGATTCAGAAAGGGGGTGTCGCAGGCCGCGACAAAAGCATGGGTGTATGTGGCCGCGGACAATCCGGCATGGATACCGGTCAGGGAGCTTCGCTCCTGAAAAATGTCCGTCACGATCGTCACATCCCAATCCACATACTCTTGGGGGGCGTTGGTCACAAGGATGATCTCCGGAAACAGCTCTCGGTACAACCGGTAAAGCCGATCGAGTATCTTGATGCCGCCGATCTCGATAAAGGCCTTGTTTCTCCCCGAAAAACGGGTGCTCAATCCACCGGCCAGGATCACGCCCGAGCACGGATATCCCATCCTACACCTCCAACCGCCGTCTTCCAGATGAAACTGCCGGTGAACAGGGAGTCCACCGGGGAACGCCTCAATTGAACCGCCTCGCCGGCATTTCCGACCGACGGACCGTATTGCCCATATGCGAGAACCTCAAAACCTGTCGAAAAGGCTGCATGCGCCGCCTCTCCATGTGTTTAGTCCACCATATGAAAAGCGATCTTTAAAATCAAGAAGACTTTCATGATGCCGCGATTTCAATTGCCGACAAGTACCGAAGACAGGATACGATCCCCCGGAAACACCCGGTGCTCGGGCAGGAGGTATCCTTTGAGGCATACGCCGGCAAGATGGGCCATCACCTCCAGAGCCACCTGCAGGGAATCGATGGTCCGGCGCCGGAAAAATTCCTCGAGGACGGCGGGGTCGGGCTTTTTTTCCATTCGCCGGCGCACGGCTTCCGCCATATCGGAGGCTGTCGCCTCCGAAGCCTCCAGCCGGGTGATCCACCCCGTCCCGGCAAGAAGGTTCACGGCAATCCGATTGTAGTCGCAGAGCGGCCCCATGATCACCGGGACTCCGGCTCTAAGGGATTCGACCGGGTCAAAACCCCGCTTTCTCGGGTCAAAGCCGCCGCCGAGGTAGCTGAAGCGGCATTGTGCGTAAAGCCCGGGAAGGTCGCCGTAGGTATCGACAACGATGACCCCTGGCCGGTCCTTCGGCCCGATCTTCGACAAGGGCGCGGCCGTCTCGCCTATGGCCGAAACCGCATCCCGAATCATTCGATTCCGCGAAGGATTGGTCACCACCCGGGGGGCGATGATCAAGGCGTCGGCCTGATCCCTGAGCTTCCTGAATCCGGAGACGGCGATCTCAATATCGGTCTTGTCCACCACGTTGGCCGCCATCATGACCCGAATGGCCTGATCCGTGAAAATGCGGCACGTTCCGGGCGTGGGGCCGGAGATCTTGAGGTACATGGGGTTGACCCAGAAAACGCCGGGCCGGAGGGGATGCCGGGTAATGAGCCGCGGCATGGCAGCGGTGTACCAGGCTCCGAGATCTTCCGGATGATCGAAGAGGAGAAGGGTCGCTTCCGGCGGCCCGAAATCCGGGGGGGATCCGGGAACGCCCGGGGCTGAAAACCGGGGCCTGCCGTCGGGAAGCCATGCCATGCCGCCAAGTCTCCGGGTGATGGCCCTGAAATCGGCCAGATTTTCGGCGCCCCGCCGTTCCCTACGAAACCAGAGGCGCCACCTCGCCAGCGGCAGGTACGGAAGAAAACCCGAAAGCAGTGCCTTGAGCGGCTTTGCCTCACCGCCCCAGTCGCGCATCCCGACCTCCAGCACCAGGGATCGTCCACCCCCCAACCGTTCGCCGAGTCGTTCCAGAAATCTGGTTTCAGGACAGGTCTCGGGCACGACGGATTCGTCAAAAAGGCGGTCCAGATAGGCGCGCTTCGAGGGTCGGAAATAGGTCGTCTCCTCCACCGGGAGCCTCGGTCCGGCCGGTGGCTTCCTTTCCGGAAGAGAAAATTCCCGCTCCCGAAGGACACGTCCCTTGATCGCATCCAGCAACGCCGCCGTTCCGGCATGCCCGCCGTAATGCGCCACATACCCGTCCCGTGAGCGGACATATCGGCGGATGACGGGGTCGGCGCCGGCATGGGTCAACGGATAAACGGCATACCGCAGGAGCGTCAGGTCGTCGGGCTGATCCCCGGCGGCGAAAGCCAGGAAATGGGTGGTGCCGAAATTGGCGTTAAAAGCGGCGAATTTATCCGCCCGCTTCGGAATCAGAGCGATTTTCCGCCGACCCACGATGGACCGGAAATCGTCTTTCAGGACACCCGCGGCGCAGGCGATAAAGTGCTCCGCCAGGAGGGGCCCCTTCCCCGACAACAGGAGGGTGTGATCATGGCTGTCCACATAGGGAGTATCGTCGATGGGCATTCCGCGCTCACGGATTACCCGTCCGAGATCGCGGCGGACCCGATCGATCTCCATGCCCGCCAGCACCGTTCGGGTCCACTCCGGGCGACCCTGAACCGCCGCCCCGTGCTCGAAAATCCAGCCGGCGATCCGAATTCTCCATCGGGTGAACGCGGCTCTGAAATCGGCTGCCGTACTGCGGGACCGCCCCGTTGCGATGATAATGTCGATCTTCCGGGAGAGTCGTGCCAGGCACGCGAGGGTCTCCGGCGACAGAAAGGAATCAGTGGTCCGTCCCCGGATCGCGGCGCCTCCCGGCACCGGGACCGCGTGATTGAGGGTGCCGTCCAGGTCCAGGACGCATGCGGGCCGCTTTTTAAGCGTCATGACGGCAGGCGGACAAAGCGGGCCAGCCGGCTTTTGAAGAGATGGTCGGCCCGCATCCAGCCGCCCAGGACCGGCACGATCCACGGCGTAAAAGCCGGGCGGTAGACCCCGTCGGAGTCGGCCTCCACCTCCACCCGGGCCCCGATCCGATCGTCCTGCCAGGGCTTGGTGACGGGGATGCCGCTGAATTGACCCCGGACAGAATCGCTGAGGCCTGCCATGATCTGCGGATCGGAAACGGGCCAGGGGTCCATCAGAATGATGTTGGGTGCGCCGACGATCCCGGGAAGCCCCCGCGGCGACTTGGGGTTGTCGGGAAGGTCGTTGCCCGCGATCCGGCGTATTTTCCCCACGGGCATAATCCCCCACCCTGCCTCCCCGGCGAATCGGCATATTCTCAGAAAGGCCCGGGGAAATCGCCGCCGGGAAAAGTCGACGACGACGACCCGGCGCCCCAGGCTCCAGGCAGTGCCGACGGCCTTTCGCAACGCCGCGCCCTCGGGGCCTGTCGCAAGGGGAGTTCGATGCTCCGAGGAGGAGATTTTAAGGCCGGTGTAGAGCAGAACAGAACACGTTCTGTCGTGGTCAGGTCCGGTGAATACCGATGTCCACGGCGGTACCCGGCAAGTCAGGTAATCCCGGGGGGTTGCCTCATTCAGAACCACCAAAAGAGGGCCGTCTTCCGCGAGACCCCGAATCATCCGCCAGGCCCGATTCACCGCTGAAGCCTCCCGGCGCAGCTGTTCCCGCATCGACCAGGCATCGGTGTCGAAAGTCCAGTCATATCGGTTTTCAAGGGCTCCCATGGCCTCCAGCGGAAAGGCGTCCGCTTCCCAGAAGGAGACCTCCCGACACAAAAACGAGAGGAGATCATCCGCGGCCGCAGCGGGGTCGGGGCTGATCTTAAGGCCGTAGCGCCGCGCCGACGCCGCAATCGCCCGGCCTATCCAGGCCCTGTTACGCGGTCGTTGTTCAAGGACCGCCGCCGCTTGCGAGCTTCCGATTTTTGGATACCCCGGATCAAAGCCGGTTCTTCCGGGATCCGGGGGCAACGGTACGGATTCCGTGCGCAAAAATGCCCGATCGAGAATAGCTCTCGGATTCGAACCGCCGGCAAAGCGGCGAAGCATACTCACCCTCTCGGGCGTCGGCCGGGTTCGGCATACCGTGAGCAGGCGCAGGGCCTCTGTTGTTTTCGAATCTTGAGAAGTCCGCATATCTCTTCAATTCGGCAATGACGCAGGAAGATCGCTCCAGGCTTTCGGGCTCCCCCGCATGGGTCACTGCGTCTTTTCGGCATCCTTTCGTGCTTCAGACCCTCTTGAAAGTACAATTTCATCAGGGTCGCCGTGACCGGTCCCCATCCGGATGAACAGGGCGGCCTCCAGGACACGCCTCGGCAACAATGAAGAGCAACGCGCCTGTCGGATTCCTGTGGAACCGTCATATCGTGTATCTGAAATTTTCATAATACGCGTCTCCAAGGCCGACAGGCTTGCTGATCTCGTTAATGGACAAAATCGGGATGTCGAAATCGGCCTCTTCATCGTCCGACAGGGCCGCCACCTCGCCCATGGCCTCCCGGATCTCCTGAGACGCCTGCGCTGTTCGCTGTCGCAGAATCGCGAGGTCACGTCTCAGCTCGAACAGCGAGTAGCCGCCCTTTCCCTTGGCCAGGTGTTTCCGGACCAGTTCGCGGACCGCCTCCCAGCTGTCCTTTCGGGTCTGGTCCTCGACGTCCGTCAAGGTGTCTATATTCGTCTGTATATGTTGGTGGAACGCCGCCTCCTGGCGTTTCTGGACGACGCTCATCCAGAAGATCATGAAGACCGCCGCACCCACGCCGGCTGCGGATCCCATAAGAATCATGTCGGGGATTCCCAGCATCAACACGGAGAAGGCCGTAACGGCCCCGAAAAGACCACTGACGAGGACGCCCGTCAAAATCTTCTGGAACCGGAATTTTCGGCGTTTTTCACGGTATTCCGAAAGGGCTTCCATGTAATGAATGAGCCGTTCTCCCTGGACCTCGACAAAGCTGGCCAAATGGTCCAGCTGGCGCCGGGGCGTATCGAGAATGGCCCGCCGGAGGTCTTCGCGCTGGTTTTCGAGGAGCGGCAGGTATTCCGCCTTGCGAAAGCCTGCGGCGCCGACGGTTTTCGGTGCTGCGTTGGGGGAATAGGTCAGCCGTATCATGGGAATGTCCTTACGCCCGGTGATCTGGGAAAGGTTCCAGCAGAGCGTCCCGTACACCCGCAGGAGGTCGTTGAAGGAGGTGCATTCGTCAATGCGGTTGAGGACGAAGATGATGCGGTCCTCGAAGGTGGCGGCCGACAGGGTCTCCCGGATGCTTTTATAGGCTTCCCGGACTGTTCCGGCCTTGTGGGCGTCGAAAAGGACGAGGACCAGGCCCGCCTTCTGAGCCAGATCGCCGATGACATCCTGGTAGTCGTAGCCGCGATCTCTTTCGGTGATGCTGTCGAGCATCCCGGGGGTGTCGATGATCGCGAGATCCTTCAGAAAAGGCGAGTTGCATTTCTTGAGCCTGAAATGAGACGCAAACCGCTGGCCCTGCTTCCTGAGGGTGGAGAAAGGATACTCCGGATCGTTCAGCAGAACCTTCCCGTCCCGCTCTTCAGTGACCTGGATTTTCGCATCGTCGGCGAGGGTTTCATCATAAGTGATCACCGTGAAGGAGTCGTCCGTGGGTGCCTGACCGGTATCCTGGATCTCCGCACCAAGGAATTCGTTGATCAGGGAGGATTTTCCCGAGGAATAATTGCCGATGAGCAGCACCATGGGCCGCCATTTGATGTTCGTTTCAAGAGGAATTTCGCTGTAGCCGTATTTCAGGGCCGAGGGGGTCAGGTGGTTGGCGACGGTCTCGACGATCTCTTCCCGAAGCACATTGATATAATTTTCACGGTGCATGATCTCTCCAGGGCTGAAGTGGTGACGAACGGCCGCCCGAACCGGTTCTTCTGCGGTTGCCGGGCAAATCGCCGGGAACATAAAGAAAAAGCATAGAAAAATTCATGGGATATGTAAAGAGCAAACCGTGCTTTCAAGGACGGCCTCCGGCTCGAAAATTTTCCTGACTCAACTTTCGACGTTCATGATGGTGACCGGATAGGGGTGCGGGGAGGATACGGCCTATGAAAGTCGAAAGTTGAGTTTCTATATTTCCAGTATAGGCCTCTGATCTCCTCCAGGCGCCCCATGATATCCTTGCAGGCCGGCATGGATTCGTCGTTGAAATAGACGATCTCCTCAAAAACGTATCGAATCCCTTCAATGAGTTCCCCGGCGTTGGGATCTTTTGCAGGGTCGAGCAGCCGTCGATATCCATGCGCATGTCACCCGGGAAATTGCCGACGGCATCAAAGAAATCGAAATGAAAACTATAAAAATCCTGACGGGATGTAAAGAACAAACCCGGCATCCGGCTGCGCCGCTGCGCCGCTTCGATGCCTGAACTGCCTTGCGGTGGATCGGGATCGAGAATCCGACTTGCAAAAGGATCATGGATTTTACCTTGGCCTGCATCCGTTGCCGTGTGCTATGGTCAAGGACGCTTCGGCACGGAAGAGGTCCCGGCGGGGGGCCTCATGAACGGCACGCAGAGACAGAACGACACACGCCATGACATCCTATCGTAAAGTCGGTATCGCATCCCTGATCATGATGGCCTCGGTCCTCTTGAGCCGTGTGATCGGCCTGGCCCGGGAAATGGTTATTGCCTATGCAGGCGGGGCAGGCCCCGAGGTGGACGCCTACCAGGTGGCCTTCGTCATCCCCGAGATATTGAATCACCTCCTGGCCAGCGGGTTTCTTTCGGTCACCTTCATCCCCATCTTTTCCCGGTACCTGGCCATGGATCTGGAGGCGGAAGGTTGGCGGGTCTGTTCCATTATCTTCACCTGTTTCGGCAGCCTCCTGATCCTGCTCATCATCGCGGCGTCGATCCTGGCGCCCCAGCTCATCGACCTGATCGCTCCGGGCCTGGATGACCCCGTCCTCAAGGCCAAAGCCGTTCGGATGACCCGCATCGTCATGCCGGCTCAGTTCTTCTTCTTTACCGGGGGGCTTTTCATGGCGGTCCAGTTCGCCCGGGAACGCTTCACCGTTCCAGCCTTGGCGCCTCTCGTTTATAATCTGGGGATCATCGGGTTCGGAGCCCTTCTGAGTCCATACATGGGAATGGAGGGATTTTCCTGGGGAGCACTGATCGGCGCCTTGGCGGGCAACTGCATCATTCAGTTCTTCGGCGCACGGCGGGTCGGGATGGTCCTGACCCTCCGATTCGAGTTCAGGCATCGGGATCTGAAAGCATACGTCCTTGCCTCTCTGCCGCTCATGGTGGGACTCACCATGAGCTTCTCCACCGAATTCTTTCTGAAATTCTTCGGATCTTATCTGCCTTCAGGCAGCATCGCCGCCCTGACCTACGACCTCAGGATCATGTTCGTTCTGGTCGGCTTTTTCGGCCAGGCGGTGGGAACGGCCTCGTTTCCCTACATGGCCCGCCTGGCCGCCGAAAACCGTTTGCCCGAGATGAACGCGCTGCTGAACATCACGTTGAAATATCTGGCGGCGGTCATTCCTTTTTCCGTGCTGTTTATGGTCCTCCGGTACGAAATCGTGTTGCTGCTTTTCCAGCGGGGCCGTTTCGACGCGGCAGCGACGGCCTTGACCGCGCGCCTCCTCTTTTATCTGATGGCGGGTACCGTCGCTTTTTCAGCCCAATCCATCGTCATTCGCGCCTATTTTGCAGTTCAGAACACGCTGTTTCCATCGGTGTTCTGTTCGGCCGGCGCCCTCCTCAGTATTCCGGTCTACGTGTACAACATGCAGCGATGGGGAGCCGACGGCATTGCGGCTGCCATCTCGCTCTCGGTGGTCTTCCAGGTGTGGCTCCTGTATGCCCTGTGGAATTACCGAAGCCGCAACCTGGAAAGCGCCGGCGTCTACCGCCACTACCTCAAGCTCACCGTCGTCAGCGCGGGAATCGGGGTAGCCCTGGAGCGTTTCAGGACCTGGATCGCCGCAGGCATCGACACCCAGACCCCCGCAGGCGCACTTGCCGCCTCAGTGCTTGTCGGAACAGTCTTTCTGGCCCTGCTTCTCGGGGCTGCACGGCTCTTCAGGATCCGTGAAATCGAGGATATCCGCCAAAAAATGCTGACCCGCGTTCGAACCGTTCTGACGCGGGCCCGGCCCTCCCCCACGGCCGAAAAGGATCGGAAGGCATAGGGGGCGCGTCCCGCGGCGCCCCCCGGAGCAGCCTCAGACAGCTCCCTTCCGGGGCCGCTCGAGCATGATCCGCCCGTCGGCAACGACACACCCACCCCCCTCGGGATACACGATCAGCGGGTTGATGTCCATCTCACGGATCTCGGGGTGATCCGCCGCCAGTTGAGAGAGCTTCATGATGCACTGCTTCAAGGCATCCAGATCCGACGGCGGGTTCCCCCGAACCCCCTCGAGGATCCGGAAGCTCTTGATCTGCCGGATCATATTCTCGGCGCTCAACTCCCACATGGGGGCAAGACGGAATGTCACGTCTTTCATGACCTCCACGAAGATCCCACCGAGACCGAACATGCAGATGGGACCGAAGGCCGGATCCCGCGTGGCCCCCAGGATCACTTCCACTCCCTTCCCCGCCATCTCCACCATAAGGACGCCGTCGATCCGGGCATCTGCCTTGTACCGCAAGGCGTTGGCGATAATCTCGTCATAAGCGGACCGAACGGCTTCAGGCGTCGATAAATTGACTTTTACGCCCCCGGCATCGGATTTATGGATGATGTCGGGGGAGACGATCTTCATGACTGCCGGGAGGCCGACGGCGGCAACAGCGTCGTCGATTTCCGAAGCGTCACGGATCATCCGACGACGGGGCACCGGAAGATGATAGGCCGCGAATATGTCGTAGGCTTCCGCCTCCGATACATAGGCTTTTTCATTCGCCGCCAACTTTACACGGAAGAACCGGGCCACGCCGTCGGCATCGCAGGGCATTCGGGTGATCACCCGGCGGCGCTCCCGGGTGGCCAGACGTTCGCCGAACCGTACCATGGCAGCCATGGACCGGGCTGCGGCTTCGGGAAACACATAGTTGGGTATGCCGTGGGACTGGAGATATTCGACACCTTCGGAGACATCCACCATACCCATGAAGGATCCCAATATCGGCTTGTTCACGTCGGCCGCCACCCGGGGAAGGATCTCCGCCGTCTCGAGAATGTCCGTCATGGCCTGGGGCGTCAGAATGACGATGGCACCGTCGACCCCGTCATCCTCCACCACGGTCCGAATGGCCGCCTCGTAGCGTTCGTGGGTGGCGTCCCCGATGACGTCCACCGGATTGCCGAGGCTCGCCGTGGGCGGCAGGTGCGTCTTGAGTTTGGCCCGTGTCTCTTCGGAAAGGGTCGCCAGTTTCAACCCATGACGGACCGCCGCGTCGGTGGCCATGATTCCCGGGCCGCCGGCGTTGGTGACGATGGCCACCCGATTCCCCCGGGGCAGCGGCTGCTTTGAAAACGCCTCTGCGTAATTGAACAGTTCGTTGATGCCCTCCACCCGCTGGATGCCGCTCTGGTAAAATATGGCGTCGTAGGTGGCGTCGGATCCGGCCAGAGAGCCGGTGTGGGACGCCGCCGCCCTGGCACCCTCTGTCGAGCGTCCCGACTTGACCACGAGGATGGGTTTTCCGGCCTGGTAGGTGATCTCCTTTCCAATCTCCATAAATGCATGGCCGCTGCTGATATCCTCGAGATACATCAGAATCAGCTGGGTATCGGGATCCTCCTTGAGATACCTCAGAAAGTCGATTTCGTTGATGTCGGCCTTGTTCCCGAAGCTGATGAATTTGGAAAAACCGATGTTCCGGCCGGCGGCATAGTCCAGCACCGAGGTGCAAAGGGCACCCGACTGGGATATGAAGGCGATATTTCCGCTTTTGGGCATGATCCGGGCGAAACTGGCGTTCATCCGAATGTCGGGATCGGTGTTGATGATGCCCAGACAGTTGGGGCCGATGATTCGGATTCCGGTGCTCGCCGCGATCTGCTTCAACCGGTTTTCAAGCACCACCCCGTGGCCGCCGATCTCCTTGAACCCGGCGCTGATCACAATACAGCCTTTGATGCCCCGGTCCGCGGCCGACTGAACGATCCCGGGCACCTGGTCAGCGCCGATGATGACGACGGCCAGGTCCACGAAGTCCGGAATTGCCTCCAGGGCGGGATAAGCCTTGACGCCCTGAATCGATTTTTCACGGGGATGAACCGGATAGAGCACGCCTTTGTACCCGGCGCTGAGCAGGTTCTTGAAAGCCGCAAGACCGACGCTTCCCACGCGGTTGCTGGCGCCGATCACGGCGATGGAGCGGGCGTTGATGATCGGATCAATGCCGTTATTTTCGACACGGCCCGCGAATGTTCTCGCTTCTCTGTCGCTTGAGTCTCCAGTATACATCATCATCTCCATTCTTGAGGGTTGTCTGCTTCTGCTGTAAGCCATGGCCTTTTCCAGTCTGCTCCCAAGGCAAAGCAAACACCGTGCCATCAAAACAGAACAAAACTGTTTCTGAATATATTCAGAACCTAAAAGGCAGATCGAATCCGAAACATCGATGGGATCGGCGGTGGCGATAGTTGCGTGGACTGTCAGAATTTTTTGCGAAGTGACAAGGAGAGGGCAAGGCCGCTTGGCGGCCTCAGGACACTGATTCAGGCGCGGACGCCCCGAAAAAATCCAGGGCCGGATCGGCGATCCGGGGGTCGTCGTATTCGACGAATCGCCCGCTCAGGGAGCGGGGTGCATGGAGGGCCAGCCACGCCGCGACCCGGGCAGGCACCCAGGGCGGCTCGAGCCGCCCCTCCGTCTTGAGTCGCCGGAAATATTCGGCAGTCTCGGGATCCATCGCTCCCGGTCCTTCCTGCCGGATCCGTTCCTGCATCGCGGTATCGACAACGCCCGGCCGGAGGGCCACGGCGGTGATTCGCGGCTCCTCGACGGCGAGAACCGCCGTCAGATGCGTCAGGCCGGCCTTGGCGGCGCAATAGGCGCTCCAGGCCCCGATCGGTTTCCCTGCCGCACCGCTGCTGATGTTGATCACGCGGCCGCGTGTTTCCTGCAGGGCAGGAAGCGCCGCACGGATCAGATAAAACGGGGCCAGCAGGTTGACGGCGATGTTCCCGGCCCACGCGTCGGGGTCGGACCGCGCGATGGTGGCGACAGGCTCGAGGATCCCCGCGTTGTTGACCAGGCCGTCCAGCCGGCCGAACCGATCGAGGGCTTGTTGAACCACCCGATCGCACGCCTCCCGAACGGCCAGATCCGCCGACAGGACCATGGGCGCTCCCCCCAGTGACGCCACCGAACGTGCGACCCGGGTTAACGCTGATTCCGTGCGGGCTGCCAGAACCACTCCCGCGCCGGCTGTACCCAGCCATCGGGCGATCTCGGCACCCAGCCCCCTCGAGGCACCGGTGACAAGAATCACGGGAAAATCGGTCATCCATTACCCCCTTTTTTCATCCGTCCGCAGCAGAAAGACCGCGGACAACCTGTTTACTCCTTGGGGAAAACCATCTTCCCGGCCATGCCGACATCATACCCCTCGATTTGGGCCGCCAATTCCAGAAACGGCTTTTCATGGAGCATGCCGATGAAGAGTTGAACCCCCTGCTCGAAAAAGCGTTCCCGGGTCATCAACAGATCGTACCGTTCCCAGCGAAGGGGAATGAAATCGAGGTCGAGCAGGTTGGCCACCGGACGGATACAGGGCGCGGCATCCGCGCGGCCCGTCAGGATCTCGAGCCCGACGTCGATATGTCGAGCCACTTCAAGATGATATCCATCAATCTGGTCGCCCTTGATTTCTGCGGCGGCAAGCGCCCGGTCGAACAGGAGACGGGTGCCGGTGCCGAGGGGCCGGTTGACCATCCGCAGGCCCGGTCGGGCGAAATCCGCCACAGAGGTGATATCCTTGGGATTGCCCTTCCGCACCAGGATGCCTTGCTCTCGCCGACAGAAATTGACGACTGCGGGCATTCGATCCAGCTCCGCACCGGCAAAGGCGAAATTGTAGTCCTCCTCGTCCTCCTGCAGGAGGTGGCTCGACGCCATATGGCAGAGATCCCGCCGGAGCGCCCTGATTCCCCCCATGCTGCCCAGGTTCCCGAACACCGCCACATGGTCCGTGTGAGTCTGGTTGAAAAGGGTGATGGTCTTTTCCAGAAGCGGATCGTTGCTCCCGGCGATGATGAGAAGACCGTGGTAGGGCGGAAGATGGGTCGATGGCTCCGGATAATTGATGGTGTTGGCTTCAACCCATTGCTCGACAAGATGTTTGGGGAAAAGCCATTTCCCGGTAATTTTGGTGGCGGGGAGGCCTTTTTCCGAGATGAGGGAATAGACCATCTTTTCGTTGATATCCAGGAATTTTGCGACTTCACGGGTGGACAGCAGCTCTTTCATGGCGGTTTTCCTTGGAAACGGTTTTGGCGGGTTCGAAGCCAACGGCGTTGGATGATCTTCATTATAGGTGCTTCACCACCCCTGTCAACACGTTCGTGAAAATGCGGCCGGAAAACATGCTGCTCTGAAATCCCCACCGTTGAGATATCGTTTTGACATTATACCCCCTTTTTGCTATCCAATTGATTTGGTTTGGCTTTGTTTTTCATCAACCGCACCATCGATAAGGAGGAAGTATGGCTAAACGATCGTTTTGGTGGGCCGTCGCATTGGTGTTGATCCTTGCGGGAACGGCAACGGCGGCCGATCCCAAGGTCGGTGGAACGATCATCTTCGGACGCGGCGGCGACAGCGCGGGGCTCGACCCGGCGTTTGAAACCGACGGCAACTCGTTCATGATCTGCGACAACGTATTCGATCAGCTGGTACTCTACGCAGATGAATCGACGGAGCTCGTTCCGGGTCTGGCCACCGCCTGGGATGTGAGCGAGGACGGCCTCACCTATACCTTTCATCTGCGCGAAGGCGTCAAATTCCACGACGGCACCGAAATGAACGCCGACGCGGTGGTCTTCTCCATCGGCCGGATGATGAATGAAAAAAAGGTCAAATTCACCGGCGACGCACTGCCGTTTCCGGAAAAACAGCCGCCGGCCGAGTACTGGCTCAGCATGGAGATGGACAATACCATCGACAGCATCGAGGCCCTGGACAACAACACGGTCGTTTTCAAGCTCAAACGCCGCGAGGCGCCGTTTCTGGCCAACATGGCCATGGACTTCGCCGCCATCGTGAGCCCGGCGGCCGTGAGGAAATACGGCGAGGACTTCAGAAGCAACCCCGTCGGCACCGGGCCCTTCAGATTTGTCAAATGGATCAAGGACGACCGGATCATCCTCGAAGCCAACGACGACTACTGGGGCGGCCGCCCCTACCTGGACCAGGCCATATTCCGCGTCATTCCGGACAACTCGGTCCGCTTTCTGGAACTGAAGACCGGCAACATCTCCATCTGTCAGTTCCCCAATACCGAGGACATCGAACTGGCGGAAAAGGACGAAAACCTGAAACTGGCAACCCAGCCCGGCATGAATATCGGCTACGTGGGCTTCAACCACACCAAGCCCCTCTGGCAGGATAAGCGGATCCGCAAAGCCATCGCTCTGGCCGTCAATAAGAAGGCCATCGTCGACAACATCTATTACGGCCTCGGCCAGGTCGCCAAGAATACCATTCCCCCGACGATGTGGGGATATAATGACGATGTCATCGACCACCCCTACGATCCGGAAGCCGCCAGAAAACTCCTTCAGGAGGCCGATTTTCAGGGCAAGCTCAAGGCGGCCGGCCAGAACGGGATCAGCCTCTGGAGCATGCCGGTGGCACGACCCTACAATCCCAACGGCATGAAGGTGGGCGAGGCCATCCAGGCCGATCTCAGGAAGGTGGGAATCGACGTGGAATTGGTGACCTTCGAATGGGGTACCTATCTCAAGAAGCAGCGGACTCAACCGCCCGAGATGGATCTCTTCCAGCTGGGGTGGACCGGCGGCAACGGAGACCCCGACAATTTCCTCGCAGTGCTCCTGGACGGCATGGCAGACCCCAATGTCCGGACCCAATGGAAAAACGAGGACTACCACAACACCATTGTCAAGGCCAAGCAGGCCAACTCCAGGGATGAACGGATTCAGCTCTACCGTCACGCCCAGGAGCTCATCAACGATGAAGTGCCGCTGATCAACATCGCCCACTCTCTGGTGGTATGGCCTGAATTGAAAACCGTCCGGAACTTCAAGCTCCACCCCACCTCGAGCGTACGGCTCCACAAGGTGTGGGTGGAATAGCGACACCGCCGTCCGTGACGGCCGTTACCGGAGCCGGACAATTGTCGCCCGGCTCTCCGATATCGTTACCCGGACAAGCGTGAGGAAAACATCCTGGCAAGATTCATCCTGCATCGCTTTCTATCCCTGATCCCGACGCTGCTGGGCATCTCGGTCCTCGTCTTTTTCATGATTCACCTGATTCCGGGCGACGCGGCAATATTCCATCTTTGATTACACCAGCATGGTCTTTTCCCTCATCGGGGTCTCCATGCCCATCTTCTGGCTCGGCCTGGTTCTCATGATCATCTTCTCCCTCAACCTGGGGTGGCTGCCCCTTTCGGGAAGACTCAGCTACAACATCAGCCTGGAGACCGTCACCCGCATCTACGTGTTGGACAGCGTCATCACCGGCAACTGGCCGGCCTTCAAAGACGCCCTCCGGCACCTCGTCATGCCGGCCGTCACCCTCTCCACCATCCCCATGGCCATCATCGCCCGCATCACCCGCTCCAGCATGCTGGAGGTGCTGCGCCAGGACTATATCCGGACCGCCAGGGCCAAGGGTTCAGGGGGGAACCATGCTGGTGGCCGCCACCTTCGTGTTGATCAACATGCTGGTGGACATTCTCTATGCCTGGGTCAACCCCGGATCAAGGTGAGCTGATGAAGACGACCGCCGCATCACTGCAAAACAGCCTTACAGAATCGGAAAAATCCCGCGGCCCTTTGACCGAAGCGCTCCTCCGTCTCCGAAAAAACAGGATCGCCGCGGCCGGCATCCTCATCATTTTCCTCTTTCTGTTCATGGCCCTTTTTTCTCAATGGATCGCGCCCCACGATCCCCTGGCCCAGTCCCTTTACGACAAGCTGAAGCCCCCGGTCTGGGACGAAGGCGGCACATGGACCTATCCCCTGGGCACCGACGATTTCGGCCGGGACCTGTTGAGCCGCATCATCTACGGTGCACGCATCTCCATTCTGGTGGGCATCGTCGCCGTCTCCATCTCCCTCTTTTTCGGGACCCTGGCAGGTGCTATCGCCGGTTTTTACGGGGGAAGGGCCGACAACCTCATCATGCGGCTCATGGACATCCTGCTGGCCTTTCCCGCCATCCTGCTGGCCATCGTCATCGTGGCCTTTCTGGGCCCCAGCCTGAGAAACGCCATGATGGCCATCGGGGTCGTCGGCATCCCGCGTTACGCCCGGATCGTACGCGGATCGGTTCTGGAGGAATATGGCAAGGACTGTGTCCAGGCGGCACGGGCACTGGGGGCGGGGGACGCGCGGATGATCTTCGTCCACATCCTCCCCAACTGTCTGGCGCCCCTCATCGTTCAGACGACTTTGGGGTTCGCTTCGGCCATCCTCGAGGCCCCGGCCCTGAGCTTCCTGGGACTGGGGGCTCAACCGCCGACCCCCGAATGGGGCGCCATGCTGGCCAACGGGCGTGCGCTGATTCTCAGGGCCTGGTGGGCGGTCACTTTTCCCGGGCTGATGATTCTCTTCGCCGTTCTCGGGTTCAACCTTCTGGGGGACGGTTTGAGGGATGCGCTGGATCCCAGACTTCGGGAATAGACCCTTTTGAAAAACCTGCACGGCCATTCCGCATCCACGACCCCTCCCGGTCCGCGGATTGGCAAGAGGAATTGACATGCCGGAACCTCTGCTCGACGTCAGCGGCCTCAAGACTTATTTTTTCACCGACCGCGGCAAGGCCAAGGCCGTGGACAACGTCAGCTTCTCGCTCTTTCCCGGCAGAACCCTCGCCGTGGTGGGGGAATCAGGATGCGGCAAGAGCGTCACCGCCCTCTCGATCATGCGTCTCATCCCCGATCCGCCGGGACGGATCGTGGACGGCAGGATCCGGTTCGACGGCACCGGCCTGTTGACCCTCCCGGAGCGGCAGATGCGCCGGATCCGGGGAAACCAGATCTCCATGATCTTCCAGGAGCCCATGACCTCCCTCAACCCGGTGTTTCGCGTAAAAGAACAGATCATCGAGGTTCTCAGGCTTCACCAGCGGCTTTCCAGGAGGGCGGCGCTGGAACGGGCCGTGGAACTGCTGCGGCAAGTGGGCATCCCCTCCCCCGAGCGACGGGTGAACGACTACCCCCACCAGATGAGCGGCGGCATGCGGCAGCGGGTGATGATCGCCATGGCCCTGGCCTGCAGTCCGCGCCTCATTATCGCCGACGAGCCCACCACGGCCCTGGACGTGACCATCCAGGCCCAGATCCTGGAACTCATGGACACGCTGCGGCGAAAGACCGGCACCGCCATCCTTCTCATCACCCATGATCTTGCGGTGGTGGCCGAAACCGCCGAGCATGTGGTGGTGATGTACGCGGGACGCATCGTGGAGGCGGCCGACGTCAAAACACTCTTCAATCGTCCCCTGCACCCTTACACCCAAGGGCTCATGCGATCTATTCCCGGGGCGGCGACATCCGATCGGGCCCGGCTGGCGGCAATCCCCGGCGTAGTGCCGAACCTCCTTTCCCTTCCCGGCGGATGCAAATTCAGCGATCGTTGCGATCGGGTATTCGATCGGTGCATCGATGCCGAGCCCGGCCTGATCGAAGTCGACGGCCATGCGGTGCGATGCCGGCTCTACGAGGAGGCATGATGGAAAATCGCCGTGAACCAGGCGGTGGGACGACCGGACGTGACACACTGGTGAGTCTGCGGGGTGTCAAGAAATACTATGCCGCGCCCGGCGAGGCCGCCGTCGGAAAATGGGGTGCCGTCAAGGCCGTGGACGGCATCGATCTCGATATATACCGGGGTGAGACCCTGGGGCTGGTGGGAGAGAGCGGCTGCGGAAAATCGACCCTGGGACGGACCATCCTGCGGTTGGAGGAGCCGACGGCAGGGGAGATTCGCTTTGACGGCCGGGACATCCTGGCCCTGGGTCGACGGGCCCTCAGGCCCCTCCGGCGGAAAATGCAGATCATCTTCCAGGACCCCTACGCCTCCCTCAATCCACGCATGACGGTGGGCCGGATCATCGCCGAAGCCCTGGTCATCCACCGGGTTGGAACCCCTCTCCAGCGGCTGGAACGGGTTCGGGAGATCATGAAACTCGTGGGACTCCGGCCGGAGGTCATCAACCGATACCCTCACGAGTTCAGCGGGGGCCAGCGGCAGCGCATCGGCATCGGTCGTGCACTGGTCCTCCAGCCGGAGTTGATCATCTGCGACGAACCGGTGTCGGCCCTGGACGTCTCCATCCAGGCTCAGGTCATCAATCTCCTCATGGATCTCCAGGAGCGGTTTCGCCTGACCTATCTCTTCGTCTCCCACGACCTCTCGGTGGTCCGGCACATCAGCGACCGCGTCGCCGTCATGTATCTGGGGCGCCTCGTGGAGCTGCGGAGAAAATCCGACCTGTACGCCGACCCCCTGCACCCTTACACCCAGGCGCTGCTCGACGCCGCGCCCGTGCCCGATGTCAACTCGACCCGGCAGCGAAGCATCCCGGCCGGCGATCTCCCGAGCCCCCTCTCGCCGCCCGAAGGCTGCCATTTTCACCCCCGGTGTCCCCATGTGATGGACCGCTGCCGAAAGGATGTCCCGGCATGTCATGAGCCCCGTCCGGGCCATTGGGTGCGTTGTTTTCTTTATGACGGGTCGGGGAGAGGCGGTCAGTAGATCCCCAGGTTCGCCGGAATCCCGTGGATCCCCATCCTGGCGGCCTTCATCCGGAGAAATTCAGAAACATTCACGGCCGCACCACCGTTTCAGAGAGCCTCGTATTGAACGAGTTTTCAACATCCCAGCACGGATACGCCCGCGGGACAACGCCTCTTTTGGGGGATGATCCGCGGCTTCCAACAGGATTGCTTTTTTCAAAGGAATTATATATGTAGGGGCCGAATCATGTGAGCCCAATCTGAAAAGACCAGACAGTTAGGAGACCTTATCCCAATGGCAGACAAAAAACGAATCCTCAGCGGGATGCGCCCCACCGGCCCGCTTCACCTGGGGAACCTTCACGGCGCTTTGGAGAATTGGATCGACATGCAGGAGCGGTATGACTGTTTTTTTTTCATCGCCGACTGGCATGCCCTCACCAGCAACTACGAGCATCCGGAAAAGATTCCGGACTACGTGAAGCAGATGATGATCGACTGGCTCAGCGTCGGGCTCTCTCCGGAAAAGAGCACGCTCTTCGTGCAGTCCCATATCAAGGAACACGCTGAGCTCTTTCTTCTGCTCGCCATGATCACGCCGGTGCCGTGGCTGGAGCGCGTCCCCACCTACAAGGACCAGATCGTTCAGCTCGCCGGCAAAGACCTGTCGACATACGGGTTTCTCGGCTATCCCCTGCTGCAGGCCGCCGACATCATCATCTACAAAGCCGACGGGGTTCCCGTGGGCGTGGATCAGGTTCCCCACGTGGAGATCACCCGGGAGATCGCCAGACGCTTCAACTACCTCTACAGGGAAATATTTCCGGAACCCCAGGCCATACTCACCGAGACCTCGAAGATCCTCGGATGGGACCGACGGAAAATGAGCAAAAGCTACGACAACGCCATTTACCTGTCCGATTCCCCCGAGGAGATCATGGAAAAGGTATCGAAATTCGTTACGGACCCGGCCCGAAAGCTCAAGAGTGATCCTGGAAACCCGGATATCTGCAACGTCTTCGATTTTCACAAGCTTTACAGTCCCAAGGAAACCGTTGATGAGATCCGTCATCAGTGCCGATCGGCCCAGATCGGCTGCGTCGCCTGCAAAAAGAAGATGGCCAAAAACCTCATCGCCTTTCTGGAGCCTATCCGGGAGAAACGGGCCTACTATGAAAAACGGCCCGAACTCCTCGCCGAGATCATCCTCACCGGCGGCAACAAAGCCCGGGAGTCGGCCCAGAGAACCATGGAGGAGGTGCGGGCGGCCATGAGCATCTAGCGCGGTAACCGGGAGGCTTAAGAGCCTCCCGGCCGCAGCCCCGTTTTGCCATGTCGGATCACCGATACGAAGTCAAGGTCGAGAACATTTTCGAAGGCCCCATGGATCTTCTCGTCTATCTCATCCACAAGAACGAGGTGGACATCTATGACATCCCCATCGCCCTCATCACCGAGCAGTACCTCGAGTACATCGACTGGATGAAGGCCATGAACGTCGATTTCGCAGGAGATTTCCTGCTCATGGCCGCTACCCTCACCCAGATCAAATCGCGGATGCTGCTCCCGATCCACGAGGGCGATGAAGCGGACGAGGAAGACCCGCGCCTGGAGATCACCCGGCCCCTCGTGGAGTACCTCCGCATGAAATCGGCGGCGGAGCGGCTCGCCCTCCGGCCGATACTCGGCGAAGACACATTTACCCGGGCCCCGGGTAAAGCGGAGATCGAACCGGATCCGGAAGACGGGTTCATCCAGGTCAGTCTCTTCGATCTCATCGACGCCTTTCAGCGGATCATCGAGAACATGCCCGGGGAGCACGGCGTCGATTTCGACACCGAACGCTTCTCCATCAAGGACAAAATCGCCTACATCATCGAGATGCTGGAGGAAAAGGGATCCGTGACCTTCACGGACCTCTTCGCCCGAAACGCCGAAAAGGAAGAGATGATCGCAACCTTTCTGGCGCTTCTCGAGATGGGCAAGCTCGGTCTGGTCCGCATCACCCAACACGTTCAGAGCGGCACCATCCGGTTGTTTTACCAGTGAACGACGATCTCAGACACATCATCGAAAGCCTGCTCTTCGCTTCGGAGTCGCCCCTTTCCATCCGGCGCATGGCAGAGGTCCTCGAGACAGAGGACCTCTCCGCCGTTAAAGCGGCCGTGGACAGGCTTTCCGACGAATACGAACGGCGCAGGGGCGGCTTCTACCTGACGGCGGTCGCCGGCGGATACCAGCTGAGGACCCGCCCCGAGCACAAGGAATGGATTCGGCGGCTGCACCGCAACAGTCCAACCCGACTGAGCAGGGCCGCCATGGAGACCCTGGCCGTCGTCGCCTACAAGCAGCCGGTGCTCAGGAGCGATATCGAACACATCCGCGGGGTCGACTGCGGCGGCGTCCTCCGGGTGCTTCTGGAGCGGAAGATCATCAAGATCCTCGGCCGGAAGGAGATGCCGGGACGCCCCCTCCTCTACGGCACGACCCGCAAATTCCTGGAGATGTTCAACCTCGAGAACCTCAAGGACCTGCCCACCCCCAGGGAGCTCGCCCCGGAAAAGTCCGGGACGGCGGGAGGATCGGACCGGCAGGAATCCGCGGAACCGGCAGCGGACAATGGGCCGGAAGAGGCATCGGCACCCGCGCCAAACCTCATCGATCCTGGAGCGGATGCGCCTGGGAAGACCGCTTTGCCCGAACACCTGCCGATGATCATTGAAGATCCCTCCCCCGCCGCCTATCCGAAACCCGACCTGGAACCGGATACAGAACAGGATGTACCGCCGGATGATGCACAGCCGGATATAGATCCGTCCGACTCGCCCGACAACGGCGACCCGCAAAAAAAAACTTGACCTGACCCGGAGAAACCTTTATAGAAGCCCCATAGCTGAACGGGCGATTAACTCAGCGGGAGAGTGCTACCTTCACACGGTAGAAGTCACTGGTTCAAATCCAGTATCGCCCACCATGGAAATCAAGGGGTCAGGCTTAATCAGCCAACCCCTTTTTTATTTCTGTTGCCGGTTTACCGCCACAAGTTCAAAACACACACATCCCGGTCGGCAGGCGGCGCCATGGTTTATCGAAGGCCGAATCGTTTTCCCCTTTGACGCCGTTCATGTGAATTTCATGCTGGCGGCAGCTTGACTCGGATGTCGATTTTACCGAATCCCCTCGAGGGCGTAACCGTCTGAGTCACGGTAGAGCACAAGTATTTCGGATGGGTCTTCCAGAAAGGTAAAATCAAGCAATTCCTTGGACCATATCTCCGACTGCCATGTCTCCACAATGCGATCTCCCATCCATTTAACGCCCACGACCTGGCCGGACCTCTGCCGACCCGCTCCCCCGACGCCGGCAATCGCCTTCATCAAGCCCGCACCTTCAGAATGCAAGGTAAACAACTGATCCTGAAAATCGCGCCTCCTTTCAAATCTTCTGGCGGTATAAACATCGTCAAACGTCTTCCGATCGAACCCTCCCAGATACAAATCCTGCTTGCGCTTCAGCGGATAGGAAAGTGCATGGTACGCCCCCAACGCCCTCTCCCCCGAAGCCGCCAGGCGTTCCTCCGGCAAGAGATAGCCGTGCAGACGACCGTCGGGCTCCAGAATCATGATACGATTCTCATCGTCCGAAACGCCGTTGAACTGGTAAATGCCGTGAACCCCCCGGGCAGGCTCATAGGGGGCAGCCGCCTCCAGCCGCTGACGCGACGGCTGCCATACCAATCGATGAATCGGGCCTTCATATTGCCGGTACGTTCCCTGGCGCTGGGCCAAGGGGATGCGATCGCCGCGGCCGTCCCGGATCACCCTGAAGTAGTAAGGCGCATTCTCCGCAAGCGTGTGCAACGATCCGTCTTTGAAACCAACAATCCACGAACACAAACGGTTATCTTTTTTCCCTATGGTTTCAGTTTGTTGAGCAAGCGTTACCAGCAGCTCGTCTCCCGGATTTCCATCCAGATCGCACGCATGCAGGTGCAACGGATAGACATCATTCACGGGAAAGGATTTGCGTGAAATCTCCTTGAGCGCGCCGGCTTCGATGCGAAAGATCACCAGATCCTTTTGGCCCAGACATGCGATTTCCCTTCCCGTTCCGCCTGGAATATCGCATGCCGTCACCCGCGTGTAGGGTTCCGCTAAAGCAAAATAATCCGTCGAGGGTTCTTCCGGAGGCTGCCGGATAGAAGATGCTTCAGGCCGGGGAGTCGGAAGGGTGCCGCGATTGGAAACCTTTCCGGGAACTGCCGACAGTGATGGTGCCGCAACATTCTCATGAAAGATAATGCGCCTGTCCGGAGGAGCGGTTGTTACCCGGCACACCAGAGCGCCGTTCCCGCTCAGCTCAAGAAAAAAATCCTGCAGGTCGGACCTTGGAGATTTCCCTTCCACAAGGCGGACATCAAAGCCCGCTTCCAGCAGATCTTCGATAATCGCATCGTGGACCACGGCCAAAGACGCTCCGACCGCCTTTTCGACATAAATTCGTGGAAGCGGAGGCGTCATAACCAGATCATTCGGCATTGTCGGTTTTTTCATCTGAACAGCGACACGTGCCATCACGGTCTTTTCAAAAAGGGCTTCCACCTCGATCCAGGCCGTCCGAACCTGCATGGCCGGTGAACGGTGGGGCTGATTTTGACTGACTATAAGCCACTGGCCCTTTTGTAAAGGATAGCCGGCTTTTTTATCAAAAAGCACCCGACCGTCACCGACCTCCTGGATCGTACCCACCATCTGAAATGGTTCGGGACAAACCCTTTTCAATTGAGGAACGAGCGTCGGAAAGGGATTTTCCATCGCACCTGCACGCATTTCCATCGCAATCAGGAATACCGGGATAAGCGCATAGCTCCATTTCAAAAGCCCTTTCCGATTCATGGGATATGAACTCCTTTCGATTTCAGATATCAGTTCGTCTTGTAGGAATTATGCAAATTTATTACCATGTCCATGTCAGCTCGATGGTATCCATGAAGGCGATTTCGTCATTCGAACTCGCGGTTTCGGAATCCCAGATATCTTCGATTGCGTCGCCCGGATTGAACACGGCAATATTGTTGCCGACGCTGAAATGCGGACCGAATTGATATCGCAGCAGAAGGTCGAACTCCATGCCCACATCGCTGTCGACGTCGCGACCGAGCAATTCTTCCATTCCGTCGCTGGTATCAAACCAGAATTGCATGATCTGCGCTTGATAGGATAAATCACCGAACTTTCCTTTGGCGCCCAGCCCCAACATAATCAAGCCCGGCGCATCGCCGGAAGAAGAATTGCTGATACCGCCGTAGCCGGGTGTTTGCGCTATGCCCCTGGCTTTGGGAAGAAAGTTGAAATTCCCGCTGTAGAGATGAGTGCCCAGCGTAGGAACCAACCGATAGATAAAGGCGTTTTCCATACCGAAGGTGGGGGTGTAGCGTGAAATATCCGTGATGGAGTTGAATGCCTCGATGTCGTCATCGTTCGGATCGTCGTCTCCTTCCTCATATTTGAGGCCGATATAGGGCACAAACCGGGGATCCAGCTCGACTTCAACAGATCCATAGGCAGCAAGGGCACTGATGTCATAGCTCTGCCCTGTTCTATCATAGGTGTCTGTATCGCCTACGGCATAGGCGAGTTCCAGGCGCGGTGTGACAATGCCGATCTTGCCGTAAGCTTCGGCGCCGAAATAGTGCGTCTTGGCGTTGGCAGCCGGCTCATCGCTGTTATCGCTGTAGGCATAAAACGGCGATATGGCCATGGGCCCCCACTGGTATGTCAGTTTGAGGCTGTAGACTTGCCAGTCCAGATCGTCCGCATCCAAGGGGCCTATGGCCGCGCCCTTATCCATATTCTCGATTTTATCAAATATGGAAAGATAAAGGGCTTCCCAGGAAAAATTTTCCCCCACCGTTCCGCTGAAGCCGACATAGGGATGATCGTCCCCGTAGACCAGACCGCCGGTTTGAATATCCAGGGCTTTCGTATTCCATCCGGTCAGGATGCCGAATGGACCGAAATTGTAAGTGAAATTCAATTTTTCGATACCGAAATCCTCGCCGGTCATTCCGGAATCGACCGGGGAGGTATTGTCGGCGCCCCGATCGCCGTTATCTTTGTTGAGATTGAAATCCGCCTCCAGAATGATCATGAAATCCCAGTTTTCACCCTTGCCCAACCATCCGATACGGGCCTCGTTGCGGATGGAAAAGTCGGACATCGCGCCATTCTCATCTAAAATATAATCTCGGTTGGTGTCGTCGCTGTTGAAGTCCACATCGCTCAAAAATGTCGGAAAGGTCTTTAGGCTACCCATGAACTGTACGTCAATATCGCCGCTTTTGAGGGACATGGTTCCCATTTCAGCCCAGAGCGGAGATGAGGCAAGACATAGTCCTAAAAAAACCATGATTCCCATTTTCCATCGCCTTGTCATTTGGCTCATGCTGTTTTCTCCTCCCATTTGAATTGTTATGATTGAACATCCTATAAGAAAACCGGTTTCACCTCCTTTCCATACGGATTCGGAATCATACATATGGGTTCTTCCGGGCAAATTCGTGGAAAATGCCCGCTATCGTGACCTCAACAAGTATCAGATCGCTTTATTGGAAAAAATCTTGTTTTTTCGTGTTGCCTTATACCAGATGGGATATGGGATTATCAATCAAAATTAACTTCTCCATGAAAAAATTAATCTTGATGCACTCGTAAAAAGTTCACAACAATTATCTGCCTGTAATTATATTGAATAACGTTTTTCAGCTCTTGCGCTTTTCTGCGGCATGTGGTATAAAAGCCAAAAATAATCAGAATGTTAAGGGCAAGCCGATGATCAAAGTAAAAAACCCGAATCAGCTTCACATTTTCGACCCCTGGGATTTTTTGACGCCCAAACGGCGGCAAATGCTCGACACGGGATGGCCGGGTCTGTTTCGTGAGGTCGTTCTCCCGACGATTCCCGTGAGCGAGGTCTTCGAGCATTTCAGCAGTTCATTCGGAAGACCCACCAAGGAGCTTTTCTCCACGCTCGGGGCGCTCATTCTGCAGCAGGCTTTCGACTTTACAGACGAAGAAACGGTGCAGCAGTTTGCCTTCAACATCCAATGGCATTATGCCCTGAACATCAGCGAAGAGTCTGACGACGCCAAATACATTTCGCCCAAAACGTTATGGAACAGTCGCAACATCATATCGCAAAACGGGCTGGAAGATGCCATATTCAGTGCCGCTACGAAAAAACTGGCCGAGGTGTTCAAGGTCAATGTCGACCGGCAGCGGATCGATTCGGTGCACATCAAATCCAATATGCGGCGGCTGGGCCGGATCAGCATCTTTTCCAGAAGCATCCATAAATTTCTGGTCAACCTCAAACGGCATCACCCCGATGTTTTCGATCTCGTCGACAGGAAGCTTGCCGATAAATACCTCGCCAAAAAGGAGTTGGACTGCTTTTCCAGGGTCAAGCCCTCCGAATCCCGAAAGACATTGTCGGAGACGGCCGGGGACCTGTTCGATCTGGTTCGGCAGTTCAGGCAGTCCGATGATATCGCCGGCATGTACACGTTCAAACTGCTCGAAAGAGTCCTCGAAGAACACTGCAATCTGACCGGCGACCCGAATCATCCCGTCGAACTCAAAGCGCCGAAGGCGATTCCCGCAAGCTCGCTGCAAAATCCCTCGGATCCGGACGCTTCCTACAGCGGGCACAAAGGCCAGGGATACCAGGTCCAGGTGATGGAAACCTTCCGCAAGGGTGAGCAGGATAAGGATGATCAGGATCAGAAAACGCCCTTCAATCTGATCACCCATGTGGCGGTGGAGCCGGCCCATAACAGTGACGTCAATGCCCTGGTCCCGGCCATCGAATCGAGCGCGGAAAAAGGCCTCAAGCCCAGAGAGGTGACCGCGGACGCGCTTTACGGCAGCGACGATAATCTCGAAAAGGCCCAGGGCCGAGACGTCGAACTGATCGCCCCGGCCATGGGAAGCACCCAAAAAGAGAAGCTGAGCCTTTCCGATTTTCAGATTTCAGACAAGGGTGCCATAACGGCCTGCCCGATGGGGCATGCGCCGGCATCATCGAGAAGGAAGAAACAGACCAGCGTCGGTTTTTCAGCGGATCACTGCGAAAACTGTCCCATGCTCCCGAACTGCCCGGTCAAGAAGGGAAAGAAGCTTTTCTATGTCCGATTCAGCGAGAAGGCGCTCCGGCTTGCCAAACGCCGGGCATATGAACGAACCGACGCGTTCAGGGACCGGTACCGGTGGCGTGCCGGCGTGGAGGCGACCATGTCGGAATACGACAGGAGAACCGGGGTGAAGCACCTTCGGGTTCGCGGTCTGAAAGCCGTAAAGTACAGTGCGGTCCTGAAGGCCCTGGCGATCAACATCTTTCGTGCAGCCGCCGCCGGGCTGGGCGGGGTGCGCCCAAAAGCACCGCTTTCCACCGTACTGACGGCCTGTTCGCTGCTGATTCTCGCCGCAAGAAGCCTGTTTTGCGATTTTCAAAGAGCGATTTCTATTATTGGGCCAAAAAAGGCCCGTCATTCAGGTTGGAACCGCAGCGGCAGTCTGATTGCCGTATAGGCGGTTCCGGGGTTTTTACGGGACCATCAATCTTAACGTTTAAATAATATTCAGATAATATATAAACGTAATTTATATTCCCGCAGATAAAAATTACAGACAGAATACGAGCGGATATGGACATTCCTGCGAAGCCTTCATTGCGGTAGAAGTCCGGCAGGTGGAACAATCCGACGACAATGCACGATGGTATACGCCGCTTCAACCGAAAAGAGGCCGCCGACACATAACACCCTCTCTATCAGCTGTATTATCGACCGGGCTGGACTGTGGCGGTGGATCCGGGTTTTCAGGATCGACTTGACAAAGGAAAACAGCGAAAGATATTTGTAACTATTCAGCAAAAAACTTAAAATTGACGCATTTTTTTCTTGACAGGCCTTTTCGTGAAAATTTGAATTTTCTTTTAGAAGTTCAGAACAGCCTATTTTTGAGGCATCAGGCTTAAGCAAAGAGTCCCTGGATCGAGAATCTTAGGCGATAGTCCCTGACCCTGACAAGAAAAATAAAATCCGATAAAATGGAACGTCGAGCGAAAAAACCCGTTCAAAAAACCTGTGTTATAGTAACTTCATTCAGGCTCAGAATTTCCGAGGTGATGAGTGAAGTTAAACGCAATAGATGTCGAAGAAACGGTCAAAAATACAAGGCGCTTGCTGGGCGAGGATCAAAACGTATCTCCTGCCCTGAAAGCAGCCGTCGAACTTTTGCTGCTTCTCGTGGCGCTATTGCTGAATCGTTTGGGGCTCAACAGCAGTAACAGCAGCAAACCGCCGGCATCTGATCCGAATCGGAAGAAGAAGGAAAAAGCTCCCGGCGCAAACAAGCGCGGCGGCCAACCCGGACACAACGGTACAACCCTGAAAAGGGTTGAAAAGCCTGATGTCATCAAGGACATCCCATTGGATCCCGCCACCTTGCCCAAAGGAAACTATAAGGAGGCGGGATATGACGCCAGACAGGTTATCGATATCGACATCTCGCAGATCGTAACAGAATACCGGGCACAAATTCTTGAGGATGCCAACGGCAAGCGATATACAGCCCCGTTCCCCGAGGGTGTGAATCGACCCGTTCAATACGGCATCAACCTAAAAGCCCATTCGGTCTATCTGTCCCAGTATCAGTTGATCCCGTATAATCGGATCGAAGAGACGTTTCTGGATCAGGCAGGAATCCCGGTCGGCGGCGGCTCGATTTTCAACTTCAATGAAGAGGCTTATGAAAAGCTTGAAGCCTTCGATGCGATAGCAAGGTCAAAGCTGATCAACTCCGACGTCTGCCATGCCGACGAAACCGGTATCAATATCGACGGAAAAAGACGCTGGCTCCATTGTGTTTCCAATGACGACTGGACCTATTTCCTTCCTCATGAAAAAAGAGGGGTTGATGCAATGAATGAAATGGGAATCCTGCCCAATTTTCATGGGATACTTTGCCACGACCACTGGAAGCCGTATTTCAAGTTCGACTGCGAGCACGCCTTGTGCAACGCTCACCATCTGCGGGAATTGCAAAGAGCATGGGAGCAGGACCATCAGGAGTGGGCGAGGGATACCAGGGCATTGCTTCTGGAGATTAACAAGGCAGTGGATGATGCCGGAGGTCAGCTGACTCCGGGAGCCTCACTGGAATTCAGACTCCGGTACAGGAAGCTGCTGGAAGAAGCCCAAAAGGAGTGTCCGCCACCGGATGAAAGCCAAAAAAATGGAAAGCGGGGTCGCCTCAAACGATCAAAGGCAAGAAACCTTCTTGAGCGGCTCATCGATTACGAAAATGAGACGCTCCGATTCATGGACGACGAGAGAGTTCCTTTCACCAACAATCAAGGTGAAAACGATATCCGGATGACCAAGGTCCAGCAAAAGATATCGGGATGCTTTCGTTCCATGAAAGGTGCGGCTATTTTCTGCCGTGTAAGAAGTTATCTTTCAACATGCAGAAAGCATGGCGTGAGGGCAAGCATTGCATTACGCCTTTTGTTTGAGGGCAAACTGCCCGACTTCCTGAACGAGTAGATTCGACTGTCAAAGAACACGATCTCCTTTAAACTTCAAGGAGCCGGTAAAACCGGGCTGAATAGTTACAGATATTTTTAATATACTCAACTTTCGACTTTCATGATGGTAACCGGAAATAGGTGCCGGGAGGATACGGTCCGCGCCCCTTCAGCGGTGAGTTTTAGTGCCGCTTAAGCGCCGCGGAGGATCAGCGGCCCGGACTGTTTGAGCGCAGCGAGTTTCCGGGCCGCCCGGAGCAAGCTTTAGCGGCACTTGAACGAAACCGCGTGGGGCGTGGGCCGTATCCTCCCGGCACCGGCCTGTGAAAGTCGAAAGTTGAGTAATATATTTCCAGTGCAACACAGTCTGATGAGAAGCTGCATGTGCGTTCTTGCGAAGTGAGTCTTCCGAAATTTACAAATTCGGTATCTGGAATGCGGATTGATCCCATGTTCAAACAATACGCCCTATTCAAAAAGAATGATCTTTGCAGGCGTCGGCGGAGGATGTATGCACAACTGGAATGTTATTATAACGGTTCATGAGGGTGGGTTCGTGGCAGCCTGCGAATTGCTTGAACAATATGGACGGATCTCCAAAACCGGATTTTTCAATGTTCTGGTGATGAGAACAGACGATCCGAGGGAACTGATGGAATGGCTGAAAGCGCAGTTCGAGGCCAATCCCGCCATTGGGTCTTTTCTGAATCGTCTGATTCCTGTCGAACACGTCTTCAGTTTTCAGACAACCGCCGATTTCAGGATTAAAATCATACCCATCGTTGAGCCGTACATTTCCCGTTTAATGGACAAGACATTTTACGTACGTATGCATCGCCGTGGCTTCAAGGGGCGACTCTCCAGCATGGAAGAGGAGAGATGGCTGGACGGCTATCTGCACGAGTGTATCCTCAAGGCCGGCGGCGACGGAAGGATTTCGTTTGAGAACCCGGATGCGGTTCTATCCGTTGAAACAATCGCTCAACATGTCGGTGTCGGTCTCTGGTTGCGCGATGACATAGACCGATATCCGTTTCTGCGGTTCGATTGAAAGGAGGAAATCTCATGATGATTCCACTGCAGATCACGGCACGTGATTTCGACTTGACAGAACCCATTGAAACCCTGATCCGGGAAAAAGCTGAAAAACTGGACCAGCTGTACGATCGGATTACACGCTGCAGGGTCATTCTGGAAGCCCCGCATCGACGTCAACAAAAAGGTATTCTGTATAATGTCCACATCGAAATTTCGGTTCCCGGCAAGGAAATTGTCATCAAGAAAGAAGCCCATGAAGATCTGTATGTTGCCGTCGGGAATGCATTTGAAACGGCAGGGCGGCGACTACTGGAGTATACCAGCCGTCAACGTGGTGAGGTGAAATTTCATGAAGAGGTGCCCAGCGCCCGCATCACCCAAATTTTCCCACAAATGGATTACGGCATCCTGACCACCCCCGGAAACCGCGACATCTATTTCCATCGCAACAGCGTGCTTGACGGGAATTTCAATGATCTGGAGATCGGAATGCAAGTCCATTTTGTTGAAGAATCAGGGGACCAAGGTCCCCAGGCCAGCACCGTCAGAGTATTGAAAAAGTAGTCGGGTTCATTGGGCATCGCCGGAACCTCCGATTTATTGCCGTTCCGCCTCGAATGTCTCGCGGCGCTATCCGCAAAATATCCATGCCGGAAAGGCGCCGTGGAATATGAAACCCGAGAACAGCATACCGTTTACTTTCGTTTTTTCATAGGAACAATTCCGTCTTCAGCCAGATATGCATGGATGTTTTCCGGGGAAAAATTGATGATGTTCTTGGAAATCTTGTGGATCACGTATCCCTTCCGGTCCAACGTGTCAGTGTGGGGATACAAAAACCGGCGCATTCTCGCAGATACCGCAAGTATGATGGTGCGTGAATGTTCGGCCTTGGCAATCTTTTGAATCTGGTCGAAAACCGTGACGGCGAAACGACGTCTCAGTTCATCCAGGTGCTGATCCCGCTTGTCGTCGTAGCCATGGACGTTTCCGCCCCGAGGGGCGACGCCACGGCCGGTTTTCGAGTCCGAAAAGATCTCCTGGCCGTCTTTGAGCTCCTGATTTTCGAGCTCGGTTCGAAGCGTTATTCTGGGCCCGGATTCCAGTTCGGGAAATTCGACCGGTTCGAGTGTAAAAAAACGTGCCAATGAGCGATTGACCACTACGATGAGATGTTCACTCATAATGCTTATCTCCTTTCCCATTTAAAAGAATTCAAATCGCATCTATACCCTTAGACCTGTATTTCAGGACTGACGACGCTAATGGACTGTAATGGAGATACAAAGTGGACTGAAAACCCTTCGCCGCCATCCTTCAACCCGTCTATTCGATAGCGGCAACTTCGCTTTGGAGTATTCATGAACTCCGGCATGGCAGGGTATGTCTTGAAAAAGGCTCGACTACCCTCTATGTTATGATTCCAAACATTTTCGCGCTGGATATCTCACTGCTTGAAGTTTCTCGAGATTCCATGAAATGCTGCTCGACACCCTGATGATGTTCTATCTTTTTCAAACTTGTTTGATTCAGGATGTCCTGTTTCGGGCGTCACAAAAACCACTGTCGGCAGCGTCCCGTTCATCACCATAGGCACTATTTTAATATATGATGCTTTGTGTTTTATTTTCAAGAGGATTTCTTTCTAAAGATTGCAGGTGAGGTGATATGGACACATTCAAAGTATTTCCCGACAACATCATCACGGATTCGGGGCCGGTGTCGCGCGAATTCCTGAATCTGGACATCGGCACCTTCACGGCGGCGTGCCGCTTCGTTCACGAATTGCCCTATGGATACAATTCCGATCGGGACGACCTGATGATTCTGTTCAAGGAGCGTTTCGGCTCCTGCACCACGAAACACGCCGTCATCGCCACCCTGGCCGAAGAGTTGGGGCTGCCCATCCATAAGGCGGTCGGCATATACGCCATGAACGAGGAGATCGTCGCCGGTGCAGACGCCATTCTCAAGAAGTACGGCCTGCCCTATCTCCCCATGCTGCACTGTTTTCTGGCCTACGGCGATCACAGGGTCGATCTGACCGAAGGCAACCGCAATGGAAAAAAGCGATCCATCGAAGAATTCCTCCATACGGAAAAGGTCATCCCCAACATATCGAAAAAAGAAGAATATCTCCTCTACCGAAACGCTCTCACCAATACCGTTTTGCGCCGAAAGGAGCTCGACGGAATCAATGTGAAACAGATCCTGCACGCGCGGGAAGAAGGGCTTGCCCTGCTGAAGGCCAACATCAGACAAGCATGATTCATTTTCTTCAAAAAGAAAGATTCGAAAAAAATGGGAGATTGGGTTCAGGCATGGATTCAGGTAAAAACCGCTCTTTCGGAGGCTTCGCAACTATTTTCAGAGGTCCTGCGCATATTGACCGAAGGCGTCCGGACATGGCAGCCGGCGCTGAAAAAATTGACATTGGTCATGTGCGGTGGCGGCCTGGGCGCGGCAAGCCGCTATGGCATCGGCTTGCTGTCGGTAAAACTCTGGGGCACCCATTTCCCCTGGGGCACCATGACGGTCAACCTCGTGGGGTGTTTTTTTATCGGGCTGATTTTTGCGCTCGCGGATCGCACCCGACTGCTGACCCCGGACATGCGCCTGATGATCATTACCGGATACCTGGGCGCACTGACGACGTTTTCCGCCTTCTCCCTGGAAACCGTCAACGCCGGTCGCGCCGGGTTGACGCTGCAGCCAGTGGTCAATATCCTGATCAACAACATGGGCGGCATGGCGCTCACTTTTCTCGGCTTGTGGATGGGCGGCTCACGATAGGAGGGCGTGATGCTGAATTATAAGGCGATTGAAATTTTTACCAGTGAATCGGCACGGTATGGAAACACGCCGTTGACGGACGCCGTCATGTCGCTTCTCCGCGATCTGAAAATCGCGGCCCGATGCGTCGTCACCCGAGGGATTTCGGGTCTTTATGAAAACGGAGAATTGGCAACCAGCCGATTGGAGATCCTTTCCTTCAATATGCCGATCCGGATTTGTATCGTGGTTCCGGCCGCGGAAACCGACCGGGTCCTGGATGGACTGGACGGCATGATCGACGAGGGCATCCTCGCCCTGCACGACATGACGGTGCTCAGCCACAGAACGCACAGCGCATTTTTCCCGCCTCAGCTCATGGTTCGCGATGTCATGACGCCTGAACCACACAGTGTCAAGGCCGAAACCAACCTGCGGGAAATCACCCAACTGCTGCTCTCCTCGGTCTTCACCGGGCTGCCCGTGGTCGATGAACATCACCGGCCCGTCGGCGTAATCACTCAGGGGGATCTGATCCGAAAAGGCGGGCTCCCGTTGCGGTTGGGCCTGTTGGCGGAATCCGATCGGAACCGCCTGGAATCGGTCTTGAATCACATGGCTTCCCGACACGCCGGAGAGGTGATGACGACCCCGGCCGTCACGATTTGCGAGAATCGGTCATTGATCGACGCCGTGGACCTGATGCTGACAAGCGGCGTCAAGCGCGTTCCCGTGGTGGATGAGTCCGGGCGTCTGACAGGTATGCTTTCCCGGCTGGACATCTTCCGGACGGTCATGCGCGAGGCGCCTGACTGGAACGCTTTTCGGGCGCAGGAGATCGAGGTGAGCAACCTGAGGTACGTGGCCGACATCCTGCGCCAGGATACGCCCGTCGTTTCTCCGGAAACCCCCATAGACGAGGTGATCCGCATCATCGACCGTAATGACATTCAGCGGGTGGTCGTGGTCGATGCCGAGGGCAGGCTGCTGGGCTTGATCTCGGATCGCGATCTGCTGCGCTTCTTCAAGCCGGAGCAGGATGGCGTCTGGCATCTCCTGGCCAGGGTGAAACACCCCTTCCAACAGGATGCCTGCCGGCTGGGGGACCTGCAGCGGTGCCTGACCGAAACCACCGCCGCTGCGGTCATGACCACGGGGTTGATCACGGCTCGTGAAGAAATGCTGATCGAAGATGCCGTCCGGCTGATGACGGACAAAGCGCTGAAACGGTTGCCGGTTGTCGACGCCGACGGCCGATTCAAGGGCATGATCAGCCGGGCTTCACTACTCCGCGCCGGTTTTCGCGGACCGGCCATGAGAGGGAACGACCATGTTGCCGTTTAAACAGGAGACATTTTTTTCGCGGATTCTACTGCCCAGCGGCGATATTGCCGAACGCCCCATCGAAATCCGCACCCACCCCATTACGGGCCGCACCTGCAGAATCACTTACAGCCGCGGTGAAGAACAGGAACCCGGCGCCGAATCCCTCCCTGAACCGCCCCCTTTCGCTCAAAACCGGGACGCATGCCCCTTCTGTCGGGCGCGACTCGCCGACCGGACGCCCCGATTCCCGCCGGAAGTGTGGTCCCAGGGGCGCATGGTCCGGGGTTCCTCGATCCTTTTCCCCAACCTCTTTCCTTATGGCCGGTATTCTGCGGTCAGCCTTTTCGACGATCAACACTTTGTCGAGATCGGCACGGCTCGCCTGGAAGCCTACGCGGATTCATTTCTCAACTGCCGGGACTATCTGATGCAGATCCTCAGCCACGACTCCGCCGCGGTGTTCATGGCCGTTACCCAGAATCATCTGCCCTCGGCCGGCGGGTCCCTGCTCCACCCCCATCTGCAGGTACAGGCCGACCGAACGCCCGCCAACCATCAGCGCTTTTTGCAGTCCCGCGCTCACGGCCACCGGCGGCAATTCGGCACGCGTCTCTTCAGCGATTATCTGGCGATGGAAAAGCAGGCCGGCCGGCGATGGATTGGTGCCACCGGCTCCTGGCAATGGCTGGCCGCGTTCGCGCCCGAAGGCTTTTTCGAAATCTGGGGGATCCTGCCGGACATCACCACCTTGCGGAACACCACGGAAGCGCATTGGCAAACCCTGGCCCAGGGTGTCCTGAACGTTCAGAACTTTTACCGCAGTCTCGGTCGGAACGGTTACAATCTCGGCCTGCTGTTTCTGGAAGACGGTTCGGACGATCTGGAGCTGCGGGTGATTCTCAGGGTCCGCAGCAATTATGCACCGTGGGTGCGCAGCGATTTTACCGGCTTCGAGGTGATGCTGGGCGACATGGCCACGTTTTCGGCGCCGGAAGCGACGGCTGAAACAGCGCGTGCGTTTTGGAGGGAGGCCCCGCGTTTTTCGTGATCTTTTCCAGGCTGACGGTCTATACCGTGGTCGGCGCTGCTCTGAAAGATAGATCAAGAGGATGCCGACCGGCATCATTGTTTTTACGCCACTGGGATAGACTGCCGACATTCTCGGACGGCAGGACCGGTTTCCTTGAGACCGCTCCGTCGACGAAGTTTATTATTGGGAAAGGCCTCATAACCCATGTTATTGTCAATCCGTGTTACAAAAGTTATCCGCAGGGTGAAATTTATGTTGTCATCAGCCGACAAATGTGCACATTGAATAGCTGCGAAATGCTGATTCTATCACCACCATGAAAGCCGGAATTGAATATCAGATTGGATGACTGCGGCGACCGGCCCGGACCACCGTCGTCGGCATCATGGATCTTCGGATTCGCTGTTGCATGGCCAAACGGGTAGTCGGGACATGAAATGAGTGATTCAGACATCGGGAATTTAAGCGCATCGGAAAAGACAGCCCCTTTAAAAATGAATAAATATCTCTGGACTCTTATTCTCGGCGGCATGTGCCTCTGGGGATTGGCGACTGTTTTCCCGGGCGGCGGTTTCTTGATCGAACATCCGGGAGAGGGCAATGGATTTCAATGGTACCATGCCGTCGTACTCGGCATTGTTGAGGGCGTGACCGAATACCTTCCCGTCAGTTCCACCGGACATCTCCTGCTTGTCCAGCATTTCATGGGACTGACCGCCACCAAAACCGGCAAAGCCGCAGCCGACGCATATGCCGTGATCATCCAGATCGGCGCGATTCTCGCGGTGCTCAGCCTGTACCGCAGACGATCCGGCCGTATCGCTCTGGGTCTCATAGGGCGCGACCCCGAAGGGCTGCGCCTGGCCGTCATGCTGGTGATCAGCTTCATCCCGGCGGCAGTCGTCGGTTTATGTCTCGGCGACCGGATCAAGGCACACCTCTTCGGGCCCTGGCCTATTGCCATCGGATGGCTCGTGGGCGGTATCGTCATCCTCATGATGCCGAACCTGCAAAACCGGTCGAAACAGATATCCATCGAGAATATCCAGTGGCGTCAGGCGCTCGCCATCGGCCTGTTTCAGGTCTTCGCCCTGTGGCCGGGCATCAGCCGGAGCCTGGCCACCATCATCGGCGGTATCGTCGCGGGGATGGGGCTTGTCGCGGCAGTGGAATTCAGCTTCCTGCTGGGGCTGATCACGCTCGGTGCCGCCACCGTCTATGAAATGGCGGGGTATGGCCTCCTTGTGGTGGCCGAATATGGGGTTACCCTGCCGCTGGTCGGCATTATCTGCTCGTTTGCAGCCGCATGGGTGTCGGTCAAGTGGCTCGTGGCCTACCTCCATCAGCGGGGGCTCGCCCTCTTCGGGTATTACCGCATTCTGCTGGCGGCCGTGACCGGGATACTTCTGTTCTGCGGTATTTTATAAGTTTTATAAGAAGCCGGGAACATTCCTCGCCAAGTCCATCCCGAGCGGCACAGAACCCACGCCGCGCCGGCTCTCCGGGACCAGGGACGTAATGTCGCAAAAATCTGCTCTCGAATTGCCTGACGTGTTCCGGGGATTATCCACAGGTCCTCCTTCTTCAGCCATCGCTTTGACCGAGATCGTAAAAGACCCCGAAGCCCCGGAACGCCGATGCGGTCACGGCCATACCCCGGGAGGTCAAGGTGTCTCCCCTCTTCGGATCCGTCACAGGGACCTGAGAGGGCGCTTCGGCACCCGGAGTCGACGGAAAAAGAGGCCGATGTCATCCATCAAGGAATAAACCACTGGCGTGACGACCAGGGTCATGACCGTGCCGATGATCAGACCGAACCCGGCCGCCGTGCCCAGGGGCGACATCCGCTCCAGGCCCACGGCGGTTTCGTAGATGATGGGCAGCATCCCCACAAAGGTGGAGATGGTGGTCATGAGCACGGGCCGCAGCCGCAGCCGCACCGACGCCTCGAGAGCGCTTGCCCGGTCCATGCCGTCTGCCCGGGCCTGCTGAATGAAATCGATGAGAAAGATGGAATTGTTGATGATGATCCCGGCCAGAAGAAGGATACCCATCATGGCCGGCATGCACATGGGCTTTCCATAGAACAGAAGCCCCCACAAGGAACCCATCACCGCCAGGGGAATGGCCACGAGGATGGGGATGGGCAGCAGGAAGGAACGGAAAATGCCCACCAACAGGACCACCAGGAAAACCAGGCCGATGCCCACGGCTTCCAGGATCCGGCCCATGCTGTCCTTCATTTCCGCGGCCGTGCCGCTCACGACCAAACCGTAGCCGCCGGGCCAGTCCATGCCGGACAGCCGCCCGGCGGTCTCTTCCAGCACCTGGGAAATCCGGCGGGTCCGGTTGTATCCTGTAAGATCCAGGGTATTCTGCAGATTTTCCCGCGTGATGATGGTCTGGCCCTGGTTGTCGGAAACCGATGCCAAGGCGCGCAGCGGGATTTTTCCGTTTGGGGTGTCAATGTCGATATCGGCCAGATGCGCCGAATCCGACACCCACACTTCGTCCAGGGAAACCCGGATGGGAACATCCAGAAATCCTTTGAGACGGAACCCCGATGCCGGAATCCCGTCGATAGCCGCCTGCATCTGCCGGGCCACATCCGCCGGAGTGATACCGTAGCGCCGGGCCATCCAGGCATCGACGGTGATGTTGACCTCCGGTTTGTCCGGCCACCAGGTGCGGGTCAGGTCCACCAGCCCGGAGGTGCCCTCGAGGCGTTTTTCGAGCTCCCTGGCCAGGCTCTGCAGCACCCGACTATCCCGACCGTGGATGACCAGGTCGATGGGCGCCCGGGAGGTGGACATGGGCGTGGCCCCGAACTCATAAACCTGCAAAGAGCGGATTCCCGGCATGCCCGCCAGCTCGGCACGCCAGTGGTCCCCGATCTCCCAGATGCTCTCGTCCCGCTGATCCCGGGTGTCGAGGGTGACGGTGATCTGGGCGGTCTGGAGGGTCTGACCGCCGCCGCCAAAGGAAATCTCCCCGGGTTCGGAACCCACCACAGAAGAAATCATGCGAACCGAGGAGGTCTTTCGAAGGATCGCTTCCACGGCGACAAGCCGGTTTTCCATTTCCACAATGGCGGTCGCCGGCGGCATTTCAAAAAAAACCTTGGCGATGCCGGTATCCATGGGCGGCATCAACTCCCGGCCGATCAGCGGAACCACGATCCTGACGGTCAGCACCAGGGCGACCACGGCCAGGACCAGTGCCGTGACGCGCCATTTCAGCGCCGTTTTCAGCAACCGGACATAGACGTCGGCCAGGGCGGCCACCGGCCGGTCAAAGGGTCGCACCAGGCGTTCCAGCCGATTGGGCTTCCAGTCGGGGCGGATCAGCCTCCGTGCGATCAACGGCACGACAAACACCGCCGACAGCAGGGAACCCACCAGGGCCAGGGAGAGGGTGATCGTAAACTGGCGGAGCACCTTTTCCACATACCCGCCGGCAAACATGATGGGAATCAGCATGGCCACGGTGGTGAGCATTCCCGCGGCGATCGCCGTCAGGATCTCGCCCACGGCGCCTTCCACCCGGTCCGAGATATTCCCCCCGCCTTCTGAGGAATCGAGATGTCGGTGGATGTTTTCCAGTACCACCACGGTGGCATCGACCACCATGCCGGTGGCGATGATCAGACCGGACAGGGTTACGATGTTGAGGGTGTATCCGGTAAATCCCAGAGCCGCCAGTCCGAACAGAAAAGACAGGGGAATGCTGACGAGCGCGATAAAAGCGGCCCGCAGATTTGCCAGGAAAACGAAAATAATCATTACGGTCAGGCCGACGGCCATGAACAGAGACTGGCGCATGCCCGTTGTATTGCGGTCGATGAGGGGCGCCTGGTCGTCGGTGATCTCGACATCAATGTCCGGCCACTGGGCTTGCATCCCGGGAAGCGCCGCCTTGACCGCAGCAATGGCGGCCATGGTGTCGCCCCCCTCGGCCCGCAGCACGTTGACGGCGACGGCGGCCCTGCCGTTGCCGTGGTAAAGGCTGCGGGGGTCCTGGATGCCCAGTGCCACGGTCCCCACGTCCGTCAGACGGATATAGGCTTCTTGCTTCCGTCCCACCACGACATTCTCAATATCCGCCAGATCCTTGAATTCGCCGAGGGTTTTGACGAGGCGTTCGCCGTCGGGCCGGTACACGAGTCCGGCCGGGGCCGTAATGTTCTGCGCCCGGATGGCCGAACCCACCTGTTCCGGGTTCAATCCGTATGCCCGGAGCCGGTCCTTGTCGAGCCGGACATCGATCTGGAGCCGATTCCCCCCGAAGGTGTCCACATCCGCCACCCCCGGGAGACCCAGCAGAAAATCCTTGATGTCATTGTCGGCCAGAAGTCGAATCCGGGCCAGGTCCAGGGGGCTTCCGGAGCGGGGGAAAAGGGCCAGCGTCAGGATGGGGCGGGTCGCATCGGTGATCCGGTAGATCCGCGGCTCCATAATGTCGTCGGGAAGGTCTGCCCGGATGCGGGAAATGGCATTCTGGGTATCCACCACGGCCTCGCCCATGGGCTTTTCATAGAAGAATTCAGCGGTCACCGAGGATACCGCGTCCCGGGAGGTGGAAGAGATCTTTTTAAGGCCCGAGAGGCTGGAGAGTTCTTTTTCGATGACCTCGGTGATGCGCCGGCTTACATCGGCCGCGGCCGCGCCCGGCTCCACCGTGACCACCGCCACCTGGGGCGGGCTGGTGTCCGGGAAATATTCCACCGGCAGGGTCAAAAAAGCCTTCAGCCCCACCACAGCCGTCAGCAGGGCGCAGACGAGCATGAGCCAGGGATTGTTCAGCGCAAAGCGATGGGGCTTCACGAGGAGACCGCCATGCCGTTGCTGCGCCGGACCCATTGCAGATATTCGCCCACGGCCACGGACTCTCCGGCAGTCAAGTCTCCCTCGACAAGGGCCTGATCCCCATGCTGGAGCACCACCTGAACCGACACCTGTTTCAGGCGGCCGTCCCGGACCGCATACACGAGGTGCCCGCCCACGGGTGTCGGCACCAGGGCGGTTCGGGGCACCATCAGGCCCCGGTCGCGCTCCACCACCACCTCCAGAGGAATCAGCGTCCCCACCTTCAGTTGTTCAGGACATCGGCAGAAGAGATCGATCTCCGCACGAACGGTCTGGTCCGATTCCAGGGAGGGAAAGATCCGGGCCACGGTTTGGCTTCGCCCCGCTTCGGATACCGGAGCAGGCCAGTGGATCCGCACCGCCTGCCCGGAGCGGACCCATGTCAGATCCTCCTGAACCAGATCGAAGGCAAGCTGATAAGAAGAGACATCTATCATCTCAAAAATGGGTTTTCCCGGCATGGCCATGTCACCGACCTCGACATGGCGCTTCCGGAGAGTGGCGGCGGCGGCGGCCCGGATTTCGGTGTAGCTGAGGCGCGTCCGGGCTTCGGCAAGCCGGGCCTCGAGGCCGATGATTTCCTGTTCGGCGCTCCGGACGGCCTCATTCGCCTGGGTGCTTTTCCCGCGGGCCTCGTCCACCCGGTTCCGGCTGTCTTCGAGAGCCGAGGCGCTGATGCCTTTTTTCTCGAACAAACGCCGGTCCCGGTCATATTCCCGCTTCGCATAGGCCAGGTTGCTCCGGGCGGCGTCAGCCCCGGCCCGAGCACCGGCCAGCCGTGCTTGCGCAGCCTTGATGCCGGCTTCAACCGCAGAGATCTGCGCCCGGATGTCCCGGTCGTCCAGCCGCGCCAGAAGATCGCCCGCGGCAACCCGATCCCCCTCGTTCACCTTGATGGAGACGATGCGTGCAGTGATCTCAGGCGCGATTTCCGCCGCGGCAACGGCCTCCAGTCGGGCCAGATACCGCAAGGTTCGGGAAAGTTCTCCCTCGATGACATCCGCGGTTTCCACGGGCGCGGGCCGTGGCCGCCAGGCCGGCGCCGCCGCCTTCTCTCTTTTGGCTTTGTGCAAAATCATCGTCAGCCCCGCCACAATGGCGACAATGATAAGAACCGCTGCGATACGACCTGAAACGCGTTTCATCCTTTATTCCTTTTCGACCGGCCACAGGGGATCTCCCGCAGCCCGACGCCATTCAACCCGGGCCAGAAGATGGTCCATCACCGACTGGGAATGGGCTACTTCGGCCAGAAGCATGGCGGCCTGGGCGTCGAGCAGATCATTGATGCTGCTTTTGCCGTCTTCGTTCTTGGCCTGTTCGATGCGAAAGGTCTCGCTGGAGAGCGCCACGTTTTTCCGGTTCACGTCCATGCGCTTCAGGCTGTCGACGATCCGCGCCAGGGCCTGCTCCAGCTCGGTTTCGACCTGAAGCCGCACGGCCCGGAGTCGCTCCTGGACTTGCCGTTTACGAATTTCCGCCTGACGAACCTTTGCCCGGATGGCTCCGCCGTGAAACAGCGGCAGACTGGCCTGAAGCCCGGCAGCCCATGCGTCCTCATGCTCGTCATCATAGGGAAGAGCACTTCTCAGGCCGTAGGTTCCGAATCCGTCCACCCGGGGCAGAAACGCCGAGCGCGCCGCGCTGATGTCCGCTTCCGCCCGATCCAGATCCAGCCGTGCGGCGACCAGCTCGGGCCGCCGGATTTCCACGGCCTTTCTTGCCGCATCCATATCGGGCAGGGCCGCCGGGTCGACTTTCAGTTCGCCGCGGACAGCCATCCGGTCGCCCTGAGGGGCATCCAGACCCATAAGCTGTGAGAGCGCAACGACAAGCACCCGACGGTCGGCCAGAATGGACGACAGTCGCTGCTCGATCTCGGCCAGGCGGACA
Organism: Desulfococcus multivorans; assembly: GCF_001854245.1. Classification (GTDB taxonomy): domain Bacteria; phylum Desulfobacterota; class Desulfobacteria; order Desulfobacterales; family Desulfococcaceae; genus Desulfococcus; species Desulfococcus multivorans. Next base: position 3,315,741 of record NZ_CP015381.1, read on the forward strand.
TCGATCTTCATCAGATCCACCGGTGCGACCCGGCCGACATCCAGTTGAAGTTGAGTGGTCTCCTTCTGGGACTCGAGAGCGTCCATGGAGGCCCGGGCGGAACGCTCGGTTTCATCCAGCTGCAGAATTTTGTAGAATACCGCATGAAGGTTGAGGATCAGGTCCTGACGGGTGCGCTTCCATATTTCCATCGCGCGCCGGCGCCCCAGGTCGGCGATGACAAGATCCGCCCGTCGCCGGCCGCCCTGATACAGGGGCAGCTGAAGTATCAGACCGGCTTCCAGCAGGTCCCGGTCGAACACGCCCGGCTCGTTGTTTTCATGGGCCTGGATCACCCGCATGGGCTCCGAGAAACGAGTATAACCCGCCAAGGCGTCCACCTGGGGCAGAAACGCCGATCTGGCCAGGACGATTTCCTCGCTCTGAACCGATTCCTCCTCTCGCGCAGCGGTGAGGCCCGGGTTATTTTCAAGGGCGGTCTCGATGCAGGCCTCAAGGGTCATGGCCGGCAAGTCAGGCCCGGGCTGTTTTGCAGGAACAGCCCCCGGAGTCAACAGCATCACGCCCAGAAGGGTCAGGAATTGTGCGGCAATACGGCGGGTCATCAGTCACCCTCTATCCTGTCATTCCGATCTATCAATGGCGGGGCTAATACAGGATCACACCGACGCCGGTCAGGGCCTGTCGACCGCCTCCGCATTCTCAATTTTCGGCGGCACGATAAACACCGGAATGTCGCAATGACGGAGCACGCCCTGGGAGGTGCTGCCCATCCAGAGCCCCTGGACCAGGCCGAATCCCCTGCTGCCCATCACCACCACGTCATATCCGCCGTCGCGGGCGTGGTGCAGGATGCGCTTCACCGGATCGCCTTTCTCCACCACCACGGCGTCGACCATGAGGCGGCAGGCCGGAAACCGACCGTTGAATGTGTCACAGTAGTGTTCAATGAACGATTTCGTCTGTTCAAGAACCTCCGCCTCGGTTTTTTCCTCAAGATCTTTCCGGCTTTCATAGCCCTGGTAGAGGATCACCATCAGTTCCGCCTTGGGGGGCATTTTTTCCAGCACATGCAAGATGGTGATGGCGGCGCCGTGGGCATTCGCCATGGCGGCGGCATACCCGAAGGCACGGTTGGCGTTCTCGGACAGATCGGTGGCGAGAAGAATACGTTTGATATCGGGTTGATGAAATTTCATGGACACCTCGTGGTTTGTTCCGTGTCGGTTTCATGCCGGGCCGTCAGGCGTTGTTTTTTTCCCGCTTTGACGGTCCAGGCGATCCAATTGTTTCTGCATCAAATTCAGACGCGCCATGATATCCGCAAGTGCTTCGGGGACGGTCATGCCGCTCAGGAAATCCGTGAACCAATGCCGGGTTTGGGTGCAGATCCTGACCAGCATGAGCATCACCGGCACTTCGATAAGTACCCCCACCACTGTGGCCAGGGCCGCCCCGGAAGAGAGCCCGAAAAGCATCGTGGCCGTGGCAATGGCCACCTCGAAATGATTAGACGCGCCGATCATGGCCGCTGGGGCTGCATCTTCATAGGACAGCCTCAACTTTCGGGCCAGCCAATAGCCGATGGTAAAAATGAGCATGGTCTGGATGAATAACGGAATCGCGATCCACAGGATGGTCAGCGGATTGGCGATGATCACCTCTCCTTTGAAAGAAAACAGCAATACCAGGGTAATCAGCAGGGCGACGATGGTAACCGGTGTGAGCACATGGAGGAATTTCTCCTTGAACCATGTTTCCCCTTTGGCGAAAATGATCCAACGGCGAGAGAGATAGCCGGCCACAAGCGGCAAAGCCACATAGATCAGGATTGAGAGCAGGAGGGCCTGCCACGGCACCGGCAGACGACCGACACCCAGCAGGAATCCGCCTAAAACACCGTAGAGCACCAGCATGGTGAGGGAGTTGAGGGCCACCATCACCAGCGTCAACCCGTCGTTGCCGCGTGCCAGGTATCCCCAGACCAACACCATGGCCGTACACGGGGCGATGCCCAGGAGGATACACCCGGCCAGGTAGCTTCGCCATAGCGGAATTTCCAGCATTTTGATTCCGTCCATCAGCACGACCGTCCCGGCGCCGTGGGTCGCCCCCACCGACAGATCCAGTCCAAAAGGCATCTTGACATAGTCCACGGTTTCCGGACCGATGAACCCATAAAACAACGTCCCCAGGAAAAACAAGGCAATGCCATACATGGTGAAGGGCTTGATGCACCAGTTGACGAACAGGGTCAGAAAAACCGGCTTGCCGCTTTTACCGGCCTTGATGACCGAACCGAAATCGATTTTCACCATGATCGGGTACATCATGAAGAAAAGGCAGATTGCGATGGGGATCGAAACCACCGGGGCACCCTTCACGTAGATCGCGAGCCCGTCCAGGTACCGGGCCAGTCCCGGCGCGACCTTTCCCAGCAGAATGCCGGCGATGATGCAGAAAAACACCCAAACGGTGAGGTATCGTTCAAAGACGCTGGTCATTTTGCGTTCATTGGATGCAGCAGCTTCGGTGCTCATGTTTCTACTCCCCGGACGGCCGGTTCAGAGTGCCCGGCAATCCTTCCACAAATAATCTGATTTCATCCCTCACCCGGCGGTAATGCGCGAGGGCGGCCTTTTCCGTGGGGGCATTCTCGGCCAGGGCCGGAGGATCGTCGAACCCCGCGTGGATCCGTTTGGTGGGGCCGTGAAAAAAGGGGCATGTCTCGTTGGCGTGCCCGCACAGGGTGATCACAACATCAAATCGCCGGTGCGGCAGTTCTTCCACCGTCTTAGACAATTGGCCGGAGATGTCCACCCCCGCCTCGGCCATGACGTTTACGGCCCGCGGATTGAGGCCGTGCTTTTCGATGCCGGCCGAAAAGGCCTCGATCTCGCCGCTTTTCAGGTGCTTTACCCACCCCTCGGCCATCTGGCTCCGGCAGGAGTTGCCGGTACACAAAAACAGGATCCTTAACGGTTTGTCCATGATAGTCACCTTGACGTCAATGTCGTTGAATTAACTAATTTCATTTGATATTTCAGTCAATTATGCTATAATTTCGTTAAATTGGGTATCTTTATCCACTTCAACCCCTTTTTTCTTGATCGACCCGAGACTCATTATCGGAGTGTATCTCCCTTTGATCATATCCAACGGCCGGCAACACGTACGGCATCAAGTGATCAGCAGCATCTACCCCCTAGCGACCTTGAACGCGCCTGATCCGCAGGAGACAACGTCTTGGGAGATTTAAAAATGGCGATCGCTTTGATCGGATATTTGAAGGCGAGCCTGACTGCATCCTTGACGACGGCCAAATCTTCTGTTTTCAGAAGCAACGCGCTGTTCCGGCAAATCCCCAGTTGGGTGACGATCACGTGTTTTTCCAATGGAATTCCTGCATTTTCCAGGATGGCCCGACCGCAGGCGCATTCACATCCGTCGATCACGACCAGAAGATCCGCGTCCGTCGCCGATTGAACAAATGCGCTTAATCCTGCTGCGATCCCGGCCAGGCAGAGCATGGCGCCGAACCCTTCTTCCGTCAACTCGACAGCCGCCCGGTTGGCGAGCTGGCCGGCATTGCAATTCCCGGAACAGGCCAGGATCATGATATTCCGCTTTTTGCAATCGCACTCTTCCGTCATGGGAAATTTCCTCTGTGTGATGGTGCCTGGTCGGCAAATGGGTATCCGACGCGTTCTTTCGGGACCGATCCCGGGAGCAGAGGAATACGCCTCTCCCCCGGGTCGTTGCAACGACGCAGGCTTTCCTTCGAAAGCCCGGGGCTTCCACCGCGCTACCGCTGAAAGGACTCAAACCGGCCGGGGCCGTAACAGGTTTCGAATACCGGCATTCAGTGGCGTTGCAGCGCCTTTTCCACCTTTTTGGCCAGGACCGTTTTGACGAAATTCAGGGCCCGCAACGGATCTTGATCCACGGCGATGTGAAGAATATCCGTGACATCCTCGACGGAGAGCGTCAGTTGAACCGGTTTCAGGGTCATGTTTCCCTCCCTTGTAGATTGGATATCGGACATGATGTGGATCTGGATCAGCGTACAGCGGCGGTTCCTGCTTTGCTCCGGTCCGAAGGCCTCCGCCGAAAGAAAAAGACCTCCAGGGTGAGCCAGACCGACACCGCCAGAAACCCCGCATCCCGAAGCACCGTCCACAAATCGGCCGGCCCTTCGGTGGCTTCGGTGGAAAAGCAGCCGCAATGGATGTCCAATCCCCGCATCAGGTTGAATGCCAGGGCCCCGATGAAGACGGTCATCAGCCCGGTGCTGATCAGCGTCGCCCCCGGCAGCCATACCCCGACAACGAGGCACACCCCCAGCAGCAGCTCCAGCCAGGGAAGCATAATGGCCGCCAGATTGACGGCGACGTCCGGAAGAATCTGGTAATTGTAGACGGCCTTGGCAAAAGCCTCGGGATTCAGGACCTTGTCGTAACTGGCATAGAGAAAAACAGCCCCTAAAAAAAGACGGAGCACTCTGAAAATCACAGCATGTCTCCTTTTTTCTTCTGCCACGGCCTCAGTTTCCCCCCTCCGTCGGCAGCCCGGCCTCCTGCCAGACGGTCCAGCCGTTGACCAGCACGCGAACGTTTTCCATCCCCATGTCTTTCAGGAACAGGGCCAGATCATGGCTCAGGTCGCAGGTCTCACCGTCGCAATAGGTCACGATCGCCCCGGCGGCCGAGAGCCGGTCCGCCGCATCCATGAAATAGCCGTCCGCCTCCTGGAACGGGAGGTTCAATGCACCCTGGATATGCCCTTCGTCGTACTGGCTCTCGGGCCTCGCATCCACGAACAGGACATCGCCCCGCTCGAAGAGCCCGCGGACCTCTTCCAGGGAGACGACCAGGCTCTCTCCCGCATCATCGGAAAATCGGGCATCCGCCGACCAGTCCCCCACCAGGGGTATGCCGTCAGATCGCCATAGATTGACACCGACCGACAGAAGTAGCGCCAGCCCGACGAGGGCGAATATTTGCCTGAGGGCCTGTTTGAAGAGAACTTTTCCGTCTTGAATCACGACGCCATTCCTTTCAATGCCATTACATCCCCCGCTTTCGGTTCTACATGCTCCCGTAACTGTGCAGACCGGGCAACAGGTTCACGCCGAAATAGGTGAACAACACGGCCCCGAACCCGGCAATGGAGAACATCGCCGCCCGACGGCCCTGCCATCCGCGCATCAGACGGGCATGAAGCAGGGTGGCGTAAATGAACCAGGTGATGAGGGACCAGGTTTCCTTGGGATCCCATCCCCAGTAACGCCCCCAGGCTGAATTGGCCCACACCGCCCCGGTGATGATCCCGGCGGTCAAAAAAAGAAACCCCAGCATCACCATCTGGTGGGTCAGTTCGTCCAGAACCCGTGGAGACGGCATTTTCCAGCCCGAACCTTGGGGTGAGTCGTGTTCTCTTTTTGCAAGAAACATCAAACTGAGGCCAAAAGCAACGGCAAAAGCCGCATATCCGATAAAACAGGTGATGACGTGGGCAATCAACCAGTTGCTTTTGAGCGCAGGCAAAAGCGGCTGGATTCGGTCGCTGATATTGGGCGACAGGGATGCATAGGCCATGGCCAGAAACGCCAGCGGCATGGCAACAGCCCCGATCGTCGGATGACCGTATTTCTTTTCCACGATCAGGTACAGAACGGCAATGGCCAGGGCGAAGAAAACCAGGGATTCATACAGGTTGGACAGCGGCGCATGGCCGATGCCCAATTGGTAGGTCTCGGCCCACCGCAACCCGAACCCCGCAACATTGCCGAGCACACCGGCGACGCCGGTCCGGAATGCAATACGTCCCAACGCGTCTTTGTGAAACACCCATGCCGCGATGTAGAGAAAAGCGGCTGCACCATAGACAAAGGTAGTGATGGAAAGTATGAGAGAACTATTCATGAACACCTCCTTTTTGCCGATTCAGATCTTTTTCATGGCCTTCCCTGAAATGCCGGACCCGCTCATCCACTGTCTGTCCGTCGGCAAAAGTCGCCAGCGGGTTGATTTCCAGCAAGGCCTCCCACGCTTCAACGGCACCCTTCTCATCACCAAGATCATACAACAGAACAATACCCTTGTTCATTCGGGAAACTTCATGCCTCGGATCCGCGGCCATGGCTTTGCTGAACGCCGCCACCGCTTTCCGGGGCTGCTGGTTTCGGCGATACATGACTCCGAGATCGGTCAATACGTTGGGATTGTTCGGCTCGATAGCAATTGATTTCTCATAAGCAACGATTGCTTTCTGAAACTGATCGGCGTCGAAATAGGCGTTGCCGAGTTGTGTCCAGACATCGGCATTTTGCGGATTTCGCGCCGCCTCGGCCTCCAGGGCCTGAAACATTTCAGCCGGCGGCTGTTTACCGGAAGCCGCCTGGGAAACCGTTGAAGACCCGCCGGGCAGTGGGCTTGTCTTCATCACACCGAATATCGTACCTGCAATAAAACCGACCAGCAGGGCCGACAATGAAAGCACGACCGCTGTCTGGCGGCTGACGGTTGAAGACTTGTCGGCGACAGCCTTCACCGACTTTTTTTGATATTTTTTTGTCATATCCGAAAAAACTCCTTCTTCACTGAACAGGTCTTCCCGAACAAGGGAAGCGGCCGAAACAGGCGCCTCTCAATACAAACCTTTTGCGGTTTGGCTCTCAAGCGCGGGCTGGCCGGGGTTGTCGCAAAACGCCCGATGCTGTCCACGGTTCAAGCGGCACTGGTTTCATACACGGCCGCAGAGAACCCTATCCTGTAAATATCGGGGATGCCTGATGGATAATGTAGGGTCGTGAAGAGAGCCTTCAACACAAAAAAGCGCATTTGATCATGAAGGGCGGCGGTGATGCCTCAGGAAAGGGGTGTGGAAAAAACAGCACGCCTTTTCTGATGGCAACGAACGACGCTGCCGTCGGTGTCGTTATCGGATGTGAAGTGAATGCCCGGGGTTTATCGAGAAGCCTTCTTTCATTCCGGAAATCGGAGGAGCTCGCCCGCGTCAACAGCCGGTCCTCGTGAGGCCGACAGGATCCCATGTTGCAGGGTACGGAATTGTGCGGGCCTGCATCACGATGCGCGGTGCTGATGCCGTGACACGCCGAAAAGCAGGCGTCGACCGCCGCCGCGGCACACCCCTGCCCCGGGTTTGAACCCAGCAACAGCAATATGACAATCCACACTCTCGACATCAACTGAATCCCATCATCCGTGTTCTTTCGATTCTTAAACCATATTGGGCCGGTTTGGAAGATGCAATTTCGTCTCTGTCACGTCCCCAGAAACGGGTTTACAATGAAATAAACTCCGAACAGTCCGATGGCGATGCCGGCCGTCTTCCGGAACCACAGGCTCCCCTGCTGGAAATTGCTGTTTTCCAGAAGCCGCTGCACCAGAGCCGTGGAACTGCCGGCCACCGCAATGGGAATGCAGTGCCCGATCCCGAAAATCACGATATAGAAAATCCCGACGGCGATCTGTTTCTGGATCGTGATAAAGGCCAGGATCGGAGCGATAAACCCGAAGGTGCAGGATCCGGAGAGCAGGCCGTAGGCCAGGCCCAGGACAAATGCGCCGAACATGCCCCTGAGCTTGAATTTCCCCATCAGACCGCCGGACACGGAGCAGGCTGAAACACCCATCATGCCCAGCGCCACCCAGATCAGTATTCCGCCCACCAGGATGGTCCAGTATGGCCCGATCTCGCCGAGCATCCGACCCAGCAGGGAACAGACGATGCCTACCATCGCGATGGTGATGAAGAGGCCTGCGGTGAAACTTACGGCGTATTTGGCGCCCTGCCGGGGGCTGAGGGTTTGATTCTGGCCTGCCACATAGCTGACGATAAGGGGGATGGACGCCAAGTGGCAGGGGGAAAGCAGGATGCTGATCATTCCCCACAGAAAACAGCCGGCGGCCGCAACGGCGATGCCGCCGGTCATCCACTGATTGACCGTCAGAAAAAAGGTTTCCAACATCGGTGCATCCTCCCTGGAGACTCAGTTGACGCCCATTTTCTTCAGTTGCGCGACAATGGCCTCTTCGCTCATGAACCCGATGTTCCGGAACACCTCCTTGCCGCTCTCGTCAAAAAAAATCTGGGTCGGAATGGCTCTCAGACCGTATTTTTTCGCCTGGCTCTGGTCTTCCCACACATCGATGAACACAATGGCGGCCCGACCGTCATAGGTCTTCTTCAGTTTGTCGAGAATCGGGGCCATGAGCTTGCAGGGAATGCATTCGCTGGCACCCAGGTCGATCATGGTGACCATTCCCTTGACGGGCACTTCCGGGGATGTCGGCGAAGCAAAGGCAATGGCGACGGATCCAATACAGACGAAAACCATCAAAACCAGCTTGCGTCTCTGATTCATTTTTCCCATTCTCCCTCTCGGTCGATTCATCAAATTGTCTTTGAACTCACAATGCTTCCCCACAGCACTGCACGCTCCCCCTTCGAGGGATAACTCACTTTTTAAGCCACTTCTTAACCTCTTCCTTGGAGGGGATCTTGCCCACCGATTTCACCTCTCCATCGATGACCACCGCCGGCGTGCCGAACACGCCGTATTCCCCGATTTTCAGAATATCGGTCACTTTTTCCACCTGAGCGTCCACACCCGTTTCCGCAACAGCATCCTTGACCGCTTTTTCCGTCTGCTGACATTTGGGGCATCCAGGCCCCAGCACTTTGATTTCCATGGTACCTCTCCTTTAATGTTGATCTTGCGACGCCATGAGGCGTCGCAACGAGTTGCATGTTGACTATAATTCAGACCTGATGAAACCGTGGCATGAAAACCATCCGACAGGGTGATCGGAGTCACGATCCGGAATCTCAATCATACGAAATAATGCCCGAAAATCATTCCGCACAGAGTGGACATAATGACGACCAGACACACAAAAACAGCAGTTTTCCTGGTGCCCATAACGCTTCGGATAACCAGCATGTTGGGAAGCGAGAGAGCAGGACCGGCCAGGAGCAGCGACAGCGCCGGCCCCTGACCCATTCCCGAGCCGATGAGCCCCTGCAGAATAGGAACTTCCGTGAGCGTCGCGAAATACATGAACGCCCCCACGATCGCAGAAAAGAAATTGGCCCCGAAGGAGTTTCCCCCCACCAGACCACTCACCCATTGGGAAGGAATGAGCCCTTCGCTGCCCGGTCGTCCCAGCAGCAGTCCGGCCACCATGACGCCGCCTAGAAGCAGCGGCGTGATTTGCCTGGTGAAACCCCAGGTGGCGATGAACCAGTCTTCGGTTTCGCCACGAGTGGTGGTGATGAGAATAGTGAGAGCTATGATTCCCGCACTGAAGGAGATGAGTGGTTCGTGGGGGAAGAGGAATGCCAGGGCCGCCACAATGATTCCCGCAAACACCACCTTGATCGCTTTTACGCGAAACCAGACGATGAACTCAATCCCCAGACCCACGGCAAACGCCCCCGTCAACCACCATTTGATCTGAAAAACGGCGTTCCAGAAGCCTACAGGTTCAGATGGCTTGCCCCAGGTGGCGGAGATCAGCAATCCGATCATAGTGGAAAAATAGACCACATTCTGCCACAAAGGCCGCTCGACCTCCACAGAAGGCAAATGCATTGCCGCCTGCACCTTTTCTTCTTCTTCTCTCAGGAAGAAAAAGTGCATCAGCAACCCGATGACGATGCTGAACAAAATCGCTCCAACGGCACGTGCGATGCCCAAGGGCAATCCGAGGATCCTCGCGGTCAGCACGATGGCTAGAATGTTGATGGCCGGGCCGGAGTATAGAAAGGCTAGGGCCGGTCCAAGACCTGCCCCCCGCTTCCAGATACCGGCAAAAAGGGGCAGCACGGTGCAGGAGCAGACCGCCAGAATGCTGCCTGAAACCGAAGCCACGCCGTAGGCCAGAACCTTGTTGGCCGTAGGGCCCAGGTACCGCATCACCGCGGCCTGAGACACAAAACAGGAAATCGCCCCGGCAATGAAAAATGCCGGCACCAGACAAAGCAGTACATGCTCCTGGGCGTACCATTTGACTAGAGACAGGGATTCCAGTATGGCATTGGTGAACCGCTCGCTTTCCATGGGAAGATAAAAGGCAACCAGGAACGCCCCCACAATCAACGACATCGGTATCCAGATCGTGCTCCAGTCGATACGGCTGGGTGCCGTTTCCTCCACATCCTCTGCCATATCGTCCCTCATCGATTCTTTATGAGCTGTTTGAGCGTTGCTCATGACTGATTCTCCTCGTTGTTCGGTTGAGTTTTTTTCTGCGGTCGCGATTTGCCGGCCGTGGTCCCGGGAGGTTGTCATCTCTTCTAAAAAATTTAAATTCAAATTTAACGATATATTGGTTCATATTAAAAACGTCCGGATATCAGTTATATTGCACCATATGACGATATATAAACCCCAGAAACATCTGTTGCGGCAGATAAAGGATGATCAAACCGGCATCTCTCAGTATTTTGAGATGCTTGCTGACGGAAGACTGTGCAAGCCCCGTCGCCCTTTGAATGTTGCAGACATACAAGATCCTGCGCTGCAGCAATTTGATCATTTTCACCCGGTTGGGGTCCGAAAGCGCTTTCATCACATTGATACATTCTCTCACAGATACCCTTTGTATCGCTTTTTTGGAATATACTATCTGCACAAACCGGTGTCAATGGAAAATCCATGGGAGAATGGAGACCGGTAATGTCAGGTCGCTCGAACTCCTTGAGTTCGGTGCCGTTTGCTGGTAAGTATAGAGAGAAATTTTCCACCTTTTTCTGCAAAGGCATCCATGACCGCGTATTTCATCCGACGATTGCTGCTGATCATTCCCACCTTCCTGGGCATCACCATCATGGTTTTCGTCATCACCCGTTTCGTGCCCGGCGGTCCCATCGAACGGATCATCGTCCAGGCCCAGCAGATGCGCAGCCTCGAGGGCGGGCATCGGACAGCGACCGCCATGAGTGAACAGACCCAACCGCTTTCCGAGGAACAAATCGCCGAACTCAAAAAATACTACGGATTCGACAAGCCGGTCCTGGTCAGCTACGGGTTGTGGCTGAGCAAGGTTCTCAGGGGCGATCTGGGCACCTCCACCCGCTACTACGACCCGGTCTGGGAGATGATCAGGACGCGCATCCCCATCTCCCTCTATTTCGGCATTCTTTCCATGATACTGGTCTACGGCGTCTGCATCCCGCTGGGCGTGGCCAAGGCCGTGCGGCACAAGAGCCTTTTCGACAACCTCTCCTCGGTCCTTGTCTTCATCGGCTATGCCGTCCCCGGATGGGTGGTGGGGATCCTGCTGCTCATCCTCTTCTCTTCTCACTGGGATTTTTTCCCCCTGGGGGGCCTGGTCAGCGACGAATTCGAGGATTTCTCATTGATACAGAAAGCAATGGACCTCGCCTGGCATACGGTTCTCCCCCTTGCCGCCTATGTCATCGGCTCCTTCAGTATCATGACGCTTCTGATGAAGAATACCCTCATGGACAACCTGGCGTCGGATTACGTCCGAACGGCCATCGCCAAGGGATTGCCCTTCCGGAAAGCCGTCCTCCGGCACGCCTTCCGAAACAGCCTCATCCCCATCGCCACCCATTTCGGCAACAATGTCTCGGTCATTCTCATGGGCTCGTTCCTCATCGAGACTGTCTTCAATATCGACGGCATGGGGCTTCTGGGCTACGAATCCATCGTCCAACGCGACTACCCCGTGGTTCTGGGCATCCTCGTAATCTCCTCCCTGCTCCTCATGATCGGCAACATCCTGTCGGACATCTGCGTCGCCCTCGTCGACCCCCGGGTGCAGTTCAAATGAGACGAAATCCCCTGACCCTCAAAAAGATCCGCCGGTTCAAGTCGATCCGGCGGGGGTATGTCTCCTTCATCATCTTCTGCCTGATGATGGGTCTGTCTCTGACGGCCGAACTTTTCATCAACAGCCGGGCCCTGGTGGTTCATTACGAGGGGCGTTATTACTTCCCCACCTACGGCCGGATCCTTCCCGGCACCACCTTCGGCCTTGACTATGATTACGAAACCAATTACCGCGAGCTGAAGGCGCGCTTTGACGCAGCAGGCGAGGGCAACTGGGTGCTGATGCCGCCGGCGCCCTACAACCCCTATGAAAACGACCTGAGAGATGACGCTTTTCCGCCCTTCCCACCCTCCATCGCTTCCCGTCATTTCCTCGGCACCGACATCGTCGGCAGGGATCTCCTGGCCCGACTTGTCTACGGGTTCCGCATCGCCATTTTTTTCTCCCTCGGACTCCTCCTGGCCAACTACGCCATCGGCGTCAGCATCGGGTGCGCCATGGGATATTTCGGAGGACGGTTCGACCTCTTTTTCCAGCGGATCATCGAAATCTGGTCCAACGTGCCGTTTCTCTATGTCATCATCATCATCTCATCCGTGGTCGTGCCCAACTTCTTCATCCTCATCCTGATCATGGCCTTCTTCGGCTGGATCGGAATGACCTGGACCATGCGGACCGTCACCTACAAGGAGAAGGAGCGGGAATACGTGCTGGCGGCGCAGGCCCTGGGCGCTTCCAACCTGCGGATCATCTTCAGGCACATCATCCCCAACACCGTGGCGGTGATCGTGACCTATGCGCCCTTCTCGGTTTCCGGGGGCATCGTCTCCCTCACCTCCCTCGACTATCTGGGGTTCGGGCTCCCGCCCCCGACGCCGAGCTGGGGAGAGCTTCTGCAGCAGGGATGGACCGCCATGGATGCCTGGTGGATCGCCGGATCCGTGATCGCAGCCATGGTCGTTACGCTCGTTACGGTGACGTTCATCGGCGAGGCGGTGCGGGAAGCTTTCGATCCCAGGCTCCACACGGTATATGAATAGATGGCAAGCATACCGGGGAGCATCACCGTGCCGCCGCGAACCCGGACGTATCAGGCCATCAGGAAGGACAAACGGATGAAATCGAACAACAGCATTCTCATCGTGACGATAATTCTCATGGGGATCACCCTGGTCGTTCAGCCCACCCCCCTCGGCGCCGCGCCCGCGCTTCCGGACGATATCCAGTGGCTCACCAACACCGCGGACCCGGTGTTCGCCTCGCCCGAAGCCCGGCGGGGCGGCACCTTTCACACGGCCCTCATGACCTTTCCCCTTACCTTTCGAACGGTGGGCCCCGATTCCAACAGCAGCTTCCGAAGCGCCATCCTGGGCAACCAGTTGAGCCTCATCGGCCTGCACCCGAATACCCTGAACATCATCCCCGAGCTGGCGACCCACTGGGCATTCGATCTGGACAAGAAGACCATGTACTTCAAACTGAATCCCAGGGCCCAATGGTCGGACGGGGTTCCGGTTACGGCGGACGACTTTGCCTTCACCCTGGAGTTCATGCGCTCCGAGCATATCATCGCGCCCTGGTACAACGACTACTACACCCAGGAGATCGACCGGGTCATCGTTTACGACGGCCACACCCTGGCGGTAGTCAGCACCAAGGCGGTCCCCGACCTGCACCTGAAGCTCGGCATCGCCCCCACACCCCGGCACTATTACCAGACCCTCGGACCGGATTTCGTCCGCAGGTACAACTGGGAAATCGTGCCCAACACCGGCGCCTACCAGATCTCGTATTTCCGAAAAGGGAAATACGTCATGTTCAAGCGAAAGCCGGACTGGTGGGGGAATGATCTCCATTATTTCAACAATCGCTTCAACGTGGACCGGGTCAAATTCACCGTTGTGCGGGATTTCAACGTCCTGTGGGAATATTTCAAAAAAGCCCGGATCGACACCTTCGCCATGAACTTTCCCCAGTACTGGCACATCCGGTCGAAAACGCCCCAGATCGAAAAAGGATACATCGAGCGCATCTGGTTTTTCAACGACACCCAGCAGTCGGCCATGGGGCTCTGGCTGAACCAGGATCGCGAGATCTTCAGAGATCCGCGACTCCGGTACGCCTTCGCCCATGCCATGAACGTGGAAAAGGTGATCGAACAGGTGTTGCGGAACGATTACTTCCGCCTGGAAAGCGGGTTTGTGGGATATGGTCCCTATTCCAACACGGAGATCCGGGCACGACGCTTCGATCTTGAAAAGGTAAACGAATATATGAAGGAAGCCGGCTGGCGGCGGGGGCCCGACGGCATCTGGACCAAGGGCGGCCGACGCTTTTCGGTGGAGGTTTCCTACAGCATCGAGGAGCACACCCCGCGGCTGGTGGTGTTGAAGGAGGAGGCCAAGAAGGCGGGCATCGAGCTCCAGCTCCAGCGTCTCGATCCGTCAGCCGCCTACAAGATGGTTATGGAAAAGAAGCACGACGTGGCGTGGATGGGCTGGAGCACCTCCCTCCGGCCCCAGTACTGGGAGCATTTTCATTCCGTCAACGCCCACAAGCCCCAGACCAACAACATCACCAACACGGACGATCCCGAACTGGACCGGCTCATCGACGCTTATCGAAATTCCCTCGATGAAGCGGAACGGATCGACCTCTCGCGGCGGATCCAGGCCCGGGTGCATGAGATCGGCTGTTTTGTACCGACCTTCATGGTGCCTTATGTCCGCCAGGCCTACTGGCGGTGGTGGCGTCTGCCGACCCCGCCGGGCACCAGGATCAGCGGCGACCTGTTCGACCCCTTTGACAGCGTCACCGGCGGGCTCTTCTGGTTCGACGAAGCCCGGCACGAGGAAACCCGGCAGGCCATGCGGAAGCGGCAGCCGTTTCCACCGGTGACCCGCATCGATGAAACCTATAAAATGAAGTTTCTGAAGTGAAGCCGGCACCCATACTCGAGGTCCGCCGCCTGGTGACGGTGTTCGATACGGAGGAGGAAAGCGTCCGAGCGGCGGATGATGTGAGTTTCTCCCTCGATCGGGGCGCCACCCTCGGCATCGTCGGCGAGTCCGGATGCGGCAAGAGCGTCACGGCTTTGTCGATCCTGCGGCTTCTGCCCAGGCCCGCAGGCCGTATCGCAGCGGGGGAGATCTGGTTCGACGGCACGGACCTCGTTCGCCTGCCTGCCGGGGAGATGAGCCGGATCCGCGGGAAACGGATCTCCATGATTTTCCAGGAACCCATGACGGCACTCAACCCGGTCCACCGCATCGGTCGACAGCTCGGCGAGGTTTTCCAACTCCACTTTCCGGATATGCCGACGGGCGACATCGAGGCGGCGTCCGTCTCCATGCTTCGGAAGGTCGGCATTCCCGAGCCCGAACAGCGGATGCGGGAATACCCCCATCAGATCTCCGGCGGCATGCGCCAGCGGGTGATGATCGCCATGGCCCTGGCCTGTCGGCCGGACATCCTGATCGCCGACGAACCGACCACGGCCCTGGACGTCACCATCCAGGCTCAGATCCTGTCGCTCATTCGCGATCTCCAGGCGGAAACCGGCATGTCGGTCATCATCATCACCCACGACCTGGGGGTTATCGCCGAGACCTGCGACGCCGTCGCCGTGATGTATGCCGGGAGAACCGTTGAAACCGCATCCATCCGGGAGCTCTTCGAAAATCCGCGTCATCCCTACACGCGGGGTCTGCTCACCTCGATCCCCCGGCTGGATTTCCCGCGAAAAACGCCACTCAGCATCATCCGCGGCGTCGTTCCCGGCCTTCACGAGCTGCCCGAAGGCTGCCGGTTCCGCAACCGTTGCCCCCATGCAAAGCCCCTCTGCCGAACCGATCCGCCCATGATGAACGTCGGCGAGGATCATTTCGCCGCCTGCCATTTCAGTGACACCCTTGCACCTTTCAGCCTCGAAACCGCTGACAAAGAGGCTGTCGGGCCGTCTGTCGGCACATCGGCATCGACACAGGCCATTTCCCGGATCTGCCTCGAGGTCCGAGACCTCAAGATGCATTTCCCCATCTACGGCGGAATCCTCCGCCGCCCGGTGGGCAAGGTCTTTGCCGTCGACGGCGTCTCATTTGTCATCCGACGGGGACGGACCCTCGGACTGGTGGGCGAATCGGGATGCGGCAAAACCACGGTAGGCCGATCGATTCTGCGGCTCTACCAGCCCACGGCCGGGAGCGTGAGGTTCAACGGCCGCGAGGTTCTCACCCTGGACCGAAGGCAGCTCCAGGCCGTTCGACGGGATGTCCAGATGATCTTCCAGGACCCCTTCGAATCCCTCAACAGTCGGTTCACGGTGGCGGACATCCTGGAGGAGCCCTTCATCATCCACCGCATGGGATCCGGAAATGAACGCCGGGAAAAGGTGCGCCGCCTCCTTGGAACCGTGGGCATGCCCGAAAGCGCACTCACGCGGTTCCCCCATGAATTCAGCGGCGGGCAACGGCAGCGGATCGGCATCGCCCGGGCCATTGCCCTGAACCCCGAGCTCGTGATCTGCGACGAACCGGTCTCGGCCCTTGACGTCTCCATCCAGTCCCAGATTCTCAATCTGCTGCTGGATCTCCAGGAGGAGTTGGGTCTGACCTATCTGTTCATCTCCCATGACCTGACGGTGGTTCGCCACATCTCGGACGACATCGCGGTGATGTATCTCGGCAAGATCGTGGAGCACACCGATGCGGACGGCATTTACGCCTGCCCTCTTCACCCCTACACCCGGGCACTGATCGCAGCCATACCGGTTCCATCCCCCGATCCGAAGCCCCAGAAGCCGTTTCCGGCAGGCGACGTCCCTTCACCCATCCATCCGCCGTCCGGGTGTCGATTTCGAACCCGATGCCCTATCCGGATCGACCGCTGTACCGAGGAAGAGCCCATCCTGCGAAAAGTGGACGACGGCAACGGCAATGTGCATTGGGTGGCGTGCCACCGGGTCTAGTCTCCCTTGAGGACGTCGATCATTGAAAACACGCGTCCCCGAATGCCGTCACGCATCCGGCAATGCAAATACACCACGGCATCCAGGGTACCTTTGACGTAGACCTCGCGGCCGTTGACATTGTGGGTGAAGGAAAATTTGACGGTTTCGTCGTCGGATACCAGGGTGTAGGTATGCCAGGCATGTCCGGCCAGGTGCGCCTCCGGAATACCCCACACCGTCTTCTGTCGCTGGGGGTCTCGCTCCTTGACGATGTCCGCTTCGGTAAACGTACACCCGAGGCGATTGAAATAGCCGACCATGGCCTTCGCCGTTCCGCTGGTATCGGCCTTGCCCTGCTGATGGCTTTCCCGGATATCCAGGGAATAGCCGGCGAAAAGGCCGGGGAACGTTTCGGCGGCATAAGCCATCATCGCCTGAAAACCGACGATCTGTTTGGCCATATTCGGCGCGATGACGGCGGAGATGTTGGAAGCGGCAACGCGCGCCATGAGTCGCTCCCGATCACCCCCGGTGGTGCCCATGACAAAGGGAAGGCCGCCCTCGCAATAGAATTCCGCGTTCTCGTTGACGGCGGCGGGGTGGGTAAAATCGATGCAGATAACCTCCGGTCCCGCCGCCCGAACGGCCGCAAGCGCCTGAGACCTGGCTTCCGGCAGGAACAGCTGCACCGCAACGTCGTCCACGTTGCAGATCTTCTCGTTGATCTCCGGACCCGTCAGCGAGTATGGCACCAGCGCGAACCGAGGATCCTGGATGATCCGACGGATAACCGTGCGGGCGACATTACCCGGGGCTCCGTTGACCATAACCTTGATTGTTTCCATTACAACCTCCTTCAAAGTAAAAAAGCCCTGCCTTCAGGGGCAGAGCTTTTCCATCAAGGTGTCCTCCCGGGAGGACGAACCGCTTTATTGAACTTCCGATTTCGTTTCCGTGGCGGGTTCGCCTTCCCCGGTGCCCTTGATGGACTCGGCCTCGGGAGCGGTTTCTGCTGTCGGTGCGGTTTCCACGGGTGCCGCTTTCTCGACCTTGGGCGCTTTTGGCGCCTTTCGCTTATCTGCCGCCACCAGCTCGATCATCGACATGGCCGCCGCATCTCCGGGGCGTCGCCCCACCTTGACAATGCGGGTGTACCCGCCGTGGATGTCGCCAAAACGCTCGCGAGCCTCATCGAAGAGCCGGTGAACCACCGCCTGTTCGCGAATGATCGAAAGGGCCTGGCGCCGGGCGTGAAGATCCCCGCGCTTGGCCAGGGTGACGATATGATCCGCCCAGCCCCTGAGAGCCTTGGCCTTGGCATCGGTAGTCCGAATACGGTCGTACTTAAAAAGTGAGGTCACCATGTTGCGAAACATGGCCTTGCGATGACTGCTGTTCCGACCTAATTTTACCCCTGCTTTTCGGTGTCTCATAGAATCTTACTCTCCTTCCTCCGCATCTTCCTCCGGAGGTATAAATCCCTCAAGCTTCATCCCAAGAGAAAGGTCCATCTCGGTCAGGACCTCTTTTATCTCGTTGAGAGACTTTCTCCCGAAATTTTTCGTTTTGAGCATCTCGGCCTCGGTTTTGGCGACCAGCTGATAGATCTTGTGGATATCAGCGTTCTTCAGGCAATTCGCACTGCGGACGGACAGCTCAAGTTCTTCGACGCTTCGGTAGAGGTTCTCGTTAAACTTGGGTTGTTCCTGTTCTTCGGATGTTCTTTCCGGCTCGGGCTCGACATCCTCATCAAAATTGATGAAAATCGACATCTGCTCTTTCAGGATTTTTGCCGCATAGGCGACTGCATCCTCCGGCTTGACGCTCCCATCCGTCCAGACTTCCATCGTCAATTTGTCGTAATCTGTCTTCTGTCCGACACGGGCGTTCCCGACGACGTAGTTCACCCGCTTGATGGGTGAAAAAACAGCGTCGATGGGAATCGTGCCAACCGGTGCTTCCTCATCCTTGTTGGCTTCGGAAAGGGAATACCCCCTGCCGACCTTTACCATCATCTCCATTTTCAGTTCGGCATCGGCCCCCAGCGTCGCGATGTGCTGCTCGGGGTTGAGAATCTCCACCCTGCCGTTGTCGCTGATGATATCTCCCGCCGTGATTTCGCCCTCTTTACTCACGTCAATTCGAACCATTTTGGGTTCAGGATCGGACACCTTGAGACGAACTTCTTTGAGGTTCAATATTATCTCGGAAGCATCCTCGAGCACACCCGGAATCACGCTGAATTCGTGCATCACCTGATCAAATTTCACGGATACGATCGCTGCCCCGTAAAGGGAAGAGAGAATAATCCGCCTGAGAGA
Source organism: Desulfococcus multivorans (assembly GCF_001854245.1). Classification (GTDB taxonomy): domain Bacteria; phylum Desulfobacterota; class Desulfobacteria; order Desulfobacterales; family Desulfococcaceae; genus Desulfococcus; species Desulfococcus multivorans. The sequence goes on from NZ_CP015381.1 coordinate 3,334,835, forward strand.
ATTTCCGATGGTGATACCGAACCCTCTCTCAAGGGGTTCGCAAACGAACTTACCATAGGAAAGTGTGGATTCTTCTTTCTGAACCTTTTCCGGCTTGATGATCTCGCGCCAGTTCATATACATGAGTTCATTTGATGACATTTTATATTAACTCCAGACTTTTCAGGAAGATGTCCGAGTAGTCGTCGTTTGTATCCTACAACATCACGAATGGTGCGAACGCCCCCTGTATTTCATCAAGGACGAACGCAAATTATTTCGAGTAGAGCTCGACAATAAGCTGTTCCTGCATCGGCATGGTCAGATCCTCACGGACCGGCAGGCTCTTGACGATACCCTTCATGTTTTCCTTCTCAACCTCGAGCCACTGGGGGATGCCCCTGCGAACCACGCTCTCCAGCGCATCGGTCATTGCCTGAATATTGCGGCTCTTGTCTCGCAGTTCGATGACATCACCCACCTTCACCTGATAGGAGGGAATATTGACCGCCTTCCCGTTGACCAGAAAATGTTTGTGCCGAACGAAATGACGCCCCTGGGTACGGGAATTGGTAAACCCAAGCCGGTAGACGACATTGTCGAGGCGGCATTCGAGGGCGACGAGGAGATTGGTGCCCGTGATGCCCTTTTGTCGTTCGGCCCTTTTGAAAAACAGGCGAAACTGATTTTCGTCAAGACCGTAGATACGTTTCACCTTCTGCTTTTCACGGAGCTGAATCCCGTAGTCGGACAATTTCCCTCGCCGCCGCTGACCATGTTGACCCGGCGGATACCCGCGCCGATCAAATGCACATTTGTCCGAATAACAGCGGTCTCCCTTCAAAAACAATTTCAAATTTTCTCGTCTGCATAGCCGGCAAACAGAACCTATATATCGTGCCAAATTTTCCTCCTTATTTTACACCCTGCGGCGTTTCGGCGGTCTGCAACCATTATGCGGTATCGGTGTAACATCCTTGATCATGACGATGTTGAATCCGGCAGCCTGCAACGACCGAAGAGCGGATTCCCGTCCGGCTCCCGGGCCTTTGACATAAACCTCGACATTTTTCATGCCGTGCTCCATCGCTTTTTTGGAAGCGTCCTCAGCGGCCAACTGAGCGGCGAACGGCGTACTTTTCCTTGACCCCTTGAAGCCCTGCACACCGGCACTGGACCAGGAAACGATATTTCCCGTCGGATCCGTAATGGTCACGATGGTGTTATTGAACGTCGATTGAATATGCACGACGCCGTTTAATATATTTTTTTTCTCTTTTTTTTTGGTTCGAGTTTTTCTCGGCATAAACGCTGTTCCTCTGTTGCGCGCCCATCGGCGCTGTTTGCGACGCCGCGCAATCCCTCATGAATTACTTTTTCTTGGCTGCGCCTTTTTTCTTCACTGCCGCCCGTCGCGGCCCCTTCCGGGTTCTCGCATTGGTTTTGGTCTGCTGTCCCCGGACGGGAAGCCCTTTTCGATGCCGAAGTCCACGATAGCATCCCAGATCCATCAACCGCTTGATGTTCATGGAGACCTCGGTTCGAAGCTCGCCCTCGACCTTGTATCCGCCGTCGATCATTTTTCGAATGTCGTTGATTTGTCCTTCGGTCAAATCATCTGTCTTTACATTCGGATCGATATCCAGCTGTGACAGTATCCGACTCGACGACGTTCGACCGATACCATAGATATAGGTCAGCCCGATTTCAATCCGCTTTCCCTTAGGTAAATCTACGCCCGCAATTCTTGCCAACGCTTATCCTCCTCTGTTAACCTTGTCTCTGTTTATGGCGCTTATTTTCGCAGATCACTCGGATCACGCCTTTCCTGCGGATAATCTTGCATTTGCTGCATATCCTCTTAACAGATGCCCTGACTTTCATTGAACCAAGCTCCTTCAAGCGCTTTTACGCTTATTTTGATCGATAAACAATTCTGCCCCGGGTCAGATCATACGGAGACAACTCGACTGTCACGTTATCACCGGGTAGAATTCGTATAAAATGCATCCGCATCTTCCCGGAAATATGCGCAAGAATCTGATGGCCGTTTTCCAGTTCCACCTTGAACATGGCGTTCGGCAGGGTTTCTTTCACCGTACCTTGCACCTTAATCGGTTCTTCTTTCGGCATGCTATCTCCCTCTGTCTTTTCATTGGGACGAGCCCAACAACTGATTCCGCAAAGCGCAGATTCTCTAGTGGCGTCCCTTGATTCTTGTTCCGCCCCCTTTTTTCAGGAAACCCTCGTAGTGACGGGTGAGCATATGGGATTCGATCTGGGAAACCGTATCAATAGCAACCCCCACCACGATCAATAGTGCTGTTCCACCGAAATAAAACGGAATGTTAAATTTGGATATCAGAATGGACGGCAACACGCATATCGTTGAGACATAAATGGCGCCGCCCAGCGTAATCCGCGTCAGGACCCGATCGATGTAATCGGCCGTGCGTTTGCCCGGACGAATCCCCGGAATGAACCCCCCGTGCTTTTTCATGTTGTCCGCCACATCAACCGGATTGAACGTCACGGCGGTATAGAAATAGCAGAAGAAGAAAATAAAGACGACGTATAGTGCTTCATACGCAAGATTCCCCGGTACCATAGCGCCTGCGACCTGCTGCATCCAGGGAACGTTGATAAAGTTGGCAATCGTCGCCGGAAACATGATGATGGACGATGCGAAGATGGGCGGAATGACGCCCGACGTATTGATCTTGAGGGGCAGGTGGGTGCTCTGACCGCCGTACATTCGCCGCCCCACCACGCGCTTGGCGTATTGTACCGGAATCCTGCGCTGCCCCTGCTCCACGAAGACGATCACAGCCACCACGACCAGCATCAGCACCACCAGGATAACGATGGAAAAAACGCCCATCTCTCCAGTGGACACGAGGCGGAACGTATTCGAGACGGCGACGGGCATTCTGGCTACGATGCCGGCAAAGATGATCAGTGAGATGCCGTTTCCAATACCCCGCTCCGTGATCTGTTCACCCAGCCACATGATAAACGCGGTTCCCGCCGTCAGCGTAATCACGGTCATCAGACGAAACGTCCAACCCGGATCGATCACCACTGCGGCACCGCCGGGAGATGTCATGCTTTCCAAACCGATGCTGATACCGAATCCCTGAATGATGCTGAGAAGCACCGTTCCGTACCGGGTGTACTGAGTGATTTTTTTCCGCCCCTGCTCCCCTTCCTTGGAAAGCTGCTCCAGATGCGGCACGACCACCGTCAGAAGCTGAATGATGATAGAGGCGCTGATATAGGGCATGATTCCCAGCGCAAATACTGACAGTTGCTCGAGCGCGCCGCCCGAAAACATGTCGAAGAGCCCCAACAGGGTGCCTTTTGCACGGGCGAAGAACGACGCCAGCGCAACGGTATCGATTCCCGGTGTCGGAACATGAACCCCAACGCGATATACGGCCAAAAGACCAAACGTGTACAAGACGCGCTTTTTTAATTCGGGAATCTTTAAAATATTCTGGAACCCGCCACCAACCATAGATATCCCTCGTCTGCTGCTGTGAGTGTGTAACCTTTTTCGTCAGTCCGATGGGCCGTGGACTCCGCGGCTTAGACGATCGTGCCGCCGGCGGCCTCGATCTTTTTTCTGGCGTTTTCACTGACGGCATCCAAACGGACCGTCAACGGATAATCGATATCCCCGAACCCCAACAATTTAATGCCGTCAATGCTTCCCTTGACGATTCCCGCCTTGATCAGGGCCGGGCCGTCAATGGTGTCGCCGCTCTGGAACTTCGCAAGATCCCGAATATTGACGACGGCGATATTTTTCTTAAAGATATTGGTAAATCCCCGTTTGGGAAGACGACGGTGGATCGGCATCTGACCGCCCTCGAATCCCGGCCTGACGCCGCCGCCGGAACGGGCGTTGTGTCCTTTGCTGCCTCGACCCGCTGTCTTTCCCCATCCGGAGCCGACGCCGCGGCCAATGCGTTTCCGTGATTTTCGCGCCCCTTCCGCGGGGGACAATTCATGCAGTTTCATCAAGGATCTCCTCTGACTTTACCAAATGCGATACAGCGCCGACCATCCCTCGAATTGCGGGGGTATTCTCAAGAACGACTGTTTTGTTCAGTTTGGTCAGCCCCATTCCCCGCAACACCTTTCGATGCTTTTCCGGCCTTCCGATCATACTTTTTACAAGTGTTATCTTTAATTTTTCAGCCATTTGTCTTCCTCTAACATCCGTTTGCCGTAGATGCGCATCCAGCCGGACGATTCGTTACAGTTCTTCCGCAGGCTTTCCCCGTCTTGCAGCGACCTGCCTACGGCTCTGAAGCCGATAGAGCCCTTCCAGTGTCGCCTTGACGACGTTGTGAGGGTTGTTGGATCCCAAACATTTCGTCAGAATATTTTGCACACCGACGGCCTCCAGCACAGCGCGAACCGCACCGCCGGCGATAACGCCGGTTCCCTGGGACGCCGGTTTCAGAAGGACACGGCCGGCGCCATATTTGCCGACGATTTCAAACGGGATCGTCCCGTCGACCAGCGGCACCTTCAGCATGGTTTTTTTGGCCTTGTCAACACCCTTTCGAATGGCTTCGGGAACTTCGTTGGCCTTGCCCAAACCGAAGCCGACACTGCCTTCACCATCGCCGACAACAACGATCGCACTGAAACTGAACCGTCTACCACCTTTAACGACCTTCGCCACCCGGCTGATATGGACGACTTTATCGATTAACTGATTCTCATCCGTATCCTGTCTTTTCGCATTAAAGACCAAGGGAATGCCTCCTTATTCCTTTTAAAAATCCAATCCGGCCTTACGCGCACCCTCGGAGACGGCCTTGACCCGTCCGTGGTACAAAAAGCCGTTTCTGTCGAAGACGACCTGTTTCACACCTTTTTCAATCAACCGCTCGCCAACCAGTTTCCCTACAAATTCCGCGGTATCCTTTTTGCCTTTGGCAGCGGCAAGCTCTCCATTTTCCTTAACGGCCGGTTCCGTGCTGGAAGCGGCGACCAGGGTGATGCCTTGGATGTCGTCAATCACCTGCGCATAGATGTGCTTCGCGCTTCGAAAAACACTCAACCGAGGCCTCTCGCTGGTTCCGGCCACATGTTTTCGAATTCTTTTTTTGCGCTTCAGACGCGCTTGTTTTTTATTGAAAGAGCCCATCTTAATCTATTTCCTTGCACACTTGAACCATCAGAAAGGATCTTCTATGGCTATGGGTTATTTTGCGCCGGTCTTCCCGGCCTTGCGCTGAATCTTTTCCTGAGCGTATTTGATGCCCTTGCCCTTGTAGGGCTCCGGGGGTCTCAGGCGTCGAATGGATGCAGCCATTTGTCCAAGCGCTTCCTTATCGATGCCTGAAAGTTTGATCGTGTTGTTCCGGTCGACTTCGGCGGAGATCCCCTTGGGTATCTCGAAGTTGATGGGGTGGGAATAGCCAAGGTTCAGCACGATCTGATTTCCGCTCACCTCCGCGCGATATCCGATGCCGTTGATCTCGAGGATTCTCTCGAATCCGGCGCTCACCCCGGTCACCATGTTGGAAACGAGGCTTCGGGTCAACCCCTGGATCGCCCGAATTTCACGCGTATCCTTCTCCATGGTCACATGGATCTCGTTGTCTTGAACATCCAGGTTCACCGCATCGTGAATCGTCCGAGTCAGCTTGCCCTTTTCACCTTCAACGCTGATCATTCCGTCTTTATAGGATACCTTCGTTTTGCTTGGTATCGGAATCGGTTTTTTACCTACTCGAGACATCTGTCACTCCTCTTCCTACCAGACCCTGCAGAGGATCTCGCCCCCTACGTTTTCCTTACGGGCCTGCTGGTCGGTCATGATCCCCTTGGATGTGGACAAAATGGCAATACCTGTGCCGTTAAAAAAGGGCTTGATATCCTTACCCTTCACGTAAACCCGCCTGCTCGGCTTGCTGACGCGCTCTATCTGGTAGATGGCATTTTCGGAATCCGAACCATATTTCAGATAAACCCGAAGGACACCCTGTTTGTTGTCTTTTATGAACTTGTAGTTCTTGATATAGCCTTCGTTTCGCATCACCTTGGCCAGTTCGACCTTCATGTTCGAGCCGGGGATGTCGACACTCTTCAGCTTCGCCCTCCCGGCATTCCGGATTCGGGTCAGCATGTCCGCTATTGGATCGCTAATCGTCATTATCGTTGCTCCTTGCCCTGATGTATCCGTCTACCAACTCGACTTTATAACGCCGGGGAGTTTACCTTGCGAAGCGAGATTCCGAAAACAGATACGACAGATCCCAAACTTTCTGATGAACGCTCTCGGCCGACCGCACATCGGACACCTGTTGTACGCCCGTACCTTGAATTTCGGCGTTCTCGTTGCCTTCGTTCTCAGTGCTTTCCTTGCCAAATTTTCCTCCTTAATTCCTGAACGGCATCCCCAAGAGCTTAAGCAGTGCCTTTCCTTCTTCATCGGTCTCGGCTGTCGTAACGACCGAAATGTTCAGGCCCTTGATCTTGTCGATCTTGTCATAGTCTATTTCCGGAAAAATGATGTGCTCCCGGATGCCCAGGGAGTAATTCCCCTTTCCGTCGAAAGCCTTCCCGGAGATACCCCTGAAGTCCCGAACACGCGGCAAGGCGATATTCACCAATTTGCTGAAAAAATCATACATCCGATCACGGCGAAGGGTCACCCGGCAGCCGATGGGCATGCCTTCCCGCAGCTTGAAAGCGGCGATGGACTTCTTGGCGCGCGTAACGACCGGTTGCTGTCCGGCGATCATCCTGAGTTCCTCGACGGCGGAGTCGATCAATTTGATATTGTGGATCGCTTCTCCCAACCCCATGTTGAGCACAATCTTGGTCAGCTTCGGCACCTGCATGATGTTTTTGTACTCGAAGGTCTCGATCAACTCGGGAACGATCTTTTCCTCATAAGTTTTTTTTAAACTATCCATCACTACCCTCCAACACAAGCCCTATGCGTCCAACACCTCATCGCATTTTGCACAAACGCGCACCTTTTTGCCGTCCTCGAGCTGCCGCATCCTGATACGGGAAGGCGACATGCACTTGTTGCACATCAACATGACGTTCGTCCAGTGAATCGGCGCCTCGGTCTCGATGATGCCGCCCTGTCTGTTCTGTGCGCTGGGTCTTGTGTGGCGCTTTACGATATTGATGTTTTCGACAAGAACCCGATTCTTCTTGTTGATCACCTTCAGCACTTTGCCGATCTTCCCCTTGTCCTTGCCGGTGATGATTTTAACTTTATCGTCCTTCTTGACGTGGCATTTATTCGTGTTTTTCATTCTTCATTTCTCCACAGGGCAAACCGAGATGAAACTATAATACCTCTGGAGCCAGTGAAATAATTTTCATAAACCGTTTCGCTCGGAGTTCTCTTGCCACAGGTCCGAAGATACGTGTTCCAACGGGCTCCTTGGCCGCATTGATCAGCACGGCGGAATTGTCGTCGAATCGGATGTAGGATCCGTCCGGACGCTTGATTTCCTTCTTGGTCCGAACCACCACCGCTTTCAGGACTTCCCCTTTTTTGACCTTTGCATTGGGTATGGCCTCCTTGACGGTCACCACGATGATATCGCCGATGCTGGCATACCGTCTTCTGGAACCACCGAGGACTTTGATACAGTATAGAACTTTGGCTCCGGAGTTATCCGCTACCGTCAGTCTAGATTCTGCCTGAATCATTCTAATTTTCCTTTATGTATCAAACAGCTTTTTCGAGTATTTGGCTTACTCGCCATCGCTTGGTTTTGCTGAGCGGCCTGGACTCGGTGATCATCACCTTATCCCCCACCTGGCAGACGTTAGCCTCGTCGTGGGCTGCAAACTTGGCCCGCCTACGAATGTATTTTTGGTAAAGTCGATGCTTCACCAACCGTTCGACCTGGACGACGACGGTTTTATCCATCTTGTTGCTGACGATCGTCCCGGTCAACTGTCGTTTCATTCCTCGCTTTTTCATAGCTATTCTTTATCTATATGTTTTTGCGTTCAGTCTCTTTGATAATCGTCATGACTCTAGCCAGACCACGCTTGGTGGATTTGATCTTCTGCGTGTTTTCAAGCTGACCCACACCATGCTGAAAGCGCAGGTTGAAGAGCTCTTCGTAGAGGTCGTTCGCCTTCTGGCGCATTTCCTCGGGGCTCAGCTCTCTAATCTCACTTGCCTTCATCACACATCCCCTCTTTCAACAAATTTGGTCTTGATGGGAAGCTTGTGGGCGGCCAGCCGAAGGGCCTCTTTGGCCAGTTCCACCGGGACGCCCTCCATTTCGTAAAGGATTCTGCCGGGACGAATGACGGCCACCCAACCTTCAGGTGCGCCTTTACCCTTTCCCATTCGTACTTCGGCGGGCTTTTTGGTGAAAGGTTTGTCGGGAAAAATCCGAATCCACATCTTTCCGCCCCTCTTGACATGGCGGGTCATGGCGATACGCGCGGCCTCGATCTGCTTGGAGCTGATGGTGCCGCACTCCATCGCCTGCAGACCGAACTCGCCAAAAGCCAAGTCGCTGCCGCGCCAGGCGATCCCGCGCATTTTCCCTTTTTGTTGTTTTCGAAATTTTACCTTCTTAGGACTCAACATGTCCGTATCTCCTTAGCATGCTCACCGCTTGGCTATATCACATCCTTCTTCAAGATTTCGCCATTGAAAACAAATACCTTAATACCGATGATGCCGTATGTCGTGTTGGCTTCCGTAAATCCGTAATCGATATCAGCCCTCAAGGTATGCAACGGAACGCGACCTTCACGGTACCATTCGGTCCTTGCCATTTCCGCACCGCCCAAGCGGCCTGCGCAGATGATCTTGACGCCTTTGGCTCCAAAACGCATCGCCGAGGAGACCCCCCGCTTCATCGCCCGCCGGAAGGCCACGCGTCTCTCGATCTGGGCGGCGACATTTTCGGCAACCAGCTGTGCATCGATTTCAGGTTTTCTGACCTCCTGGATGTCAATCAGGACCTCCTGGGTGATCATCTTCTCCAGTTCATTTTTGAGTTGTTCGATCTCGGAGCCCTTTTTGCCGATGACAATCCCCGGCCGTGCTGTATAAATTCGGAGTCTAACACGCTTGGAGGATCTTTCGATCTCTATTTTAGAAATCCCTGCGTGGTAAAGCTTCTTCTTTATAAACTTCCGGATTTTAAAGTCCTCTAGAATGTAATCCGCATAGTTTTTCCCAGCATACCAGCGGGAGTCCCATGTCTTTACGATACCGAGTCTTAACCCAACAGGGTTTACTTTCTGGCCCAAGCGTTTACCTCCTTATCTACGCCATTTCCTCTAAAATTACAGTGATGTGACTGGTCCGCTTGAATATTTGCGTCCCCCTGCCGCGTGCCCTGGCGTGAAAGCGCTTCAACATGGGCCCCTGGTCGGCGATTACGTTTTTAATTATCAACGCGTCAACATCAATCCCCAAATTCTCATCCGCATTCGCCACCGCTGAACGGATTACCTTTGCAACAATCCCTGCGGTCTTTTGCGGCATAAATTTGAGAGTACTCAGTCCGCGTTCAACCGGCTGCCCTTTGACGGCATCAACGATTGATCGTACTTTCTGCGGCGAAGTACGCACATATCTTAATACAGCTTTGACCTCCATTACGACATACCCTTTTCCCAGAATGGACTACTTTTTCAATTTAGATTTCTTATCACCGGCGTGACCGTAGAATGTACGCGTAGGCGAAAATTCACCCAGCTTGTGCCCCACCATGTTTTCCGTCACGAACACCGGGATAAATTTTTTCCCGTTGTGAACCGCCAGCGTGGTGCCAACCATCTCAGGGATGATTGTCGAACGCCGGGACCACGTTTTGATCACCTTGTTACTGCGGGTCTCCTGGGCCACCAACACCTTGTTCATGAGTTTGGCATCAATGTATGGACCTTTTTTTAACGACCGTGGCATAAGCCTCTCCTACACTTGCAGACAACCTGACATTCAGGTCAGGCTTGCACGCTTTTATTTTTTCGTACGCCTTTTGACAATATATCGATCGGTCCGTTTGTTTTTACGTGTCCGATAACCCTTCGTCGGAATACCCCACGGCGTGCACGGATGGCGGCCGCCGGAGGAGCGACCTTCGCCGCCGCCCATGGGATGGTCCACCGGGTTCATGGCCACGCCCCGGACCTTGGGTCGACTACCCAGCCAACGTTTACGGCCGGCTTTGCCCAAAGCGATGTTCTCGCTCACAACGTTCCCCACCTGGCCGATGGTGGCCTGGCAGGTCAACAAAACCATCCGAACTTCGCCCGAGGGCAATTTGATCTGGGCGTAACGATCTTCCTTGGCCATAAGCTGGGCAAAAGTTCCGGCGCTTCTGACGATCTGACCGCCTTTTCCCACCCGCAACTCGATATTATGGATCAACGTACCCAGTGGTATGTTCTTTATCGGCAGCGTGTTGCCGGGCTTGATGTCGGCTTCGGGCCCGGACATGACCTGATCGCCTACGGCGAGATTCACCGGCGCAAGAATGTATCGTTTTTCACCATCCGCATAATAGAGAAGCGCGATTCTTGCGCTTCGGTTGGGATCGTATTCGATGGATGCGACCTTTGCGGGAATGCCGATCTTGTCTCGTTTGAAATCGATGACGCGATAGTGGCGTTTGTGCCCACCGCCGCGATGCCTGCACGTAATCCGGCCGTTGGTATTTCGACCACCCTGTTTCTTGAGAACCCGAAGCAGACTCTTTTCAGGCTCTTTCCGGGTGATCTCCTCGAAGGTAGAATATTCCTGGAACCTACGACCGGGAGATGTCGGTTTTATCCTCTTAACTGCCATTACAACTCCTAAATGTTAAACGCCTTCAAAAAAGTCAATCCGTTCTCCGGGCATCAGTGTGACTACCGCCTTTTTCCAGTCTTTTCGCTTCCCGACAATCCGGCCTCTCTGCTTGACCTTGCCTTTGACGTGCATGGTCCGAACACCGGCGACGCGGACGCTGAAAATCTTTTCGATAGCCTTTTTGATCTCCACACGGTTTGCTCTGGGGTTCACCTCGAACGAAAATTGATTGTTGAGTTCTTTTTGATTCGTCGTCTTTTCCGTCACCAGAGGGCGTATAATCTGATTGTAATAGTTGTTCATGCGGAGAGCCTCCCTTCAATCGCTTTTACGGCGGGCTCAAGCAGGATAATATCCCTGTATTTCAAGATATCATAGACATTGAGCCCTTCGACCTTGATCACCTTGACATTGGGAAGGTTCCGGGAGGAAAGAACGAGTTTTTCATCCGCCGCATCGGTCACCAGCAAGACATTGCTCTTGTTCAGTGCGCGGATCACCTCGGCAAACGCCTTGGTCTTGATTCGATCCAGCTCCAGTTGATCCACCACCGTCAGTTCATTTTCCTGAAGTTTGCTGGAAAGCGCCATCTTCAGCGCCATGCGCCTGACCTTCTTGGGGACCTTGTAGGCATAAGATTTGGGTGAAGGGCCAAAGACGACACCGCCGCCTCTCAACAACGGCGATTTGATGTTTCCCCGTCGCGCCCGACCGGTTCCCTTCTGGCGAAAAAGTTTTTTGGTGCTTCCGGCGACATCTCCGCGGCGCTTGACCGATGCGCTCCCCGACCGCCGGGAGGCCAACTGCATGGTGACCACCTCATGGAGAACGCCGGGCTTCACGGGAACGCTGAATATCTCATCTGAAAGCTCTACCTGAGAAACCTTTTCACCCTTGCTGTTCAGAACATCTACAACTGCCATAACGAACCTCGCCGACCCCTTACTTGACCGCTCCCTCGTTGAGGATCGGCCTTCGCGGGGCCTCACGCGATATTATTTCGCGAATTTAGTTTTTCTCACCATAACAAGCCCGGACTTCGATCCGGGAACCGCGCCCTTAAGCAGTACCAGATTGTCATCCATCCGAATATCGACAATCTCAAGGTTTCTGACGGTCTGTTTCTCGTTTCCGTAGGCCCCGGGCATCCGCTTTCCCTTGGTCACACGGGCCGGCCACGCGCTGCATCCGATGGAGCCCGGGATGCGGTGACTATGACTTCCGTGGGTTTTTTTGCCCCCGGAAAATCCGTGACGACGCATAACGCCGGAAAATCCTCGCCCCTTGGTCTTTCCGATGACGTCCACCTTCTCACCGACATGGAAGATATCCGCCGTGATAACCTGACCGGGGGTGAACTCCTCAGGATTGTCTACCGGCACCTCACGCAGGGCTGCCGTAGACGTGAGATTGCTTTTTTTCAAATGTCCCTTGACCGGCTTTGTAACGCGTTTTTCTTTTCGCTCTCCAAACGAAAGCTGAAGCGATTCGTAGCCGTCCGTCGACTTGGTTTTCACTTGGGCAACCGTGCAGGGGCCGACCTGCACAACCGTTACCGGGATCTGCTTGCCTTCCGGCGAATAGACGGTACTCATGCCCAATTTCTTTCCAATCAATCCTTTACACATCGCTCTATCTCTCCTGTCGTCCTGCTACAGCTTGATCTCCACATCCACTCCCGGAGAAAGATCGAGCTTCATAAGGGCGTCGACCGTCTGTTGGGTAGGATCAAGGATATCCAGCAGTCGTTTGTGGGTTCTCATCTCAAACTGCTCACGAGATTTTTTATCGATGTGAGGGGATCTGAGCACGCAATACTTGTTGATTGTGGTCGGCAACGGAATCGGCCCGACGACCTTGGCACCTGTTTTGTTGGCGGTATCGACGATATCCGCCGATGACTGGTCCAGCAGCTTGTGGTCGTAGGCTTTCAGCCGTATCCTGATCTTCGTATTCATTATCATAGCTTCAATCGTCCTAATTATTCGATAATTTCGCTCACGACACCGGCACCGACGGTACGGCCGCCTTCACGGACGGCAAACCGAAGTTCCTTCTCCATGGCGATCGGCGTAATCAACTCGCCGGTGATCTTCACATTGTCTCCCGGCATGACCATCTCGACGCCCTCGGGAAGCGACAGAATCCCCGTCACGTCCGTTGTCCGAAAATAAAACTGGGGGCGATATCCGGTGAAAAACGGCGTATGGCGGCCGCCCTCCTCCTTGCTCAGAATGTACACCTCCGCCTCAAACTTCGTGTGCGGCGTGATGCTCCCCGGCTTCGCAACTACCTGACCCCGCTCAACCTCGTCCCGCTTCGTCCCGCGAAGCAGCAACCCGACGTTGTCGCCCGCGCGACCCTCGTCCAGCAACTTCCGGAACATCTCCACACCCGTGCAAACCGTCTTCGCCGTCGGACGGATCCCCACGATCTCCACAGGTTCGTTCACCAGAATCTTCCCGCGCTCAACACGACCCGTTACAACGGTCCCGCGTCCCGAAATACTGAACACGTCCTCGATGGGCATCAAAAACGGCTTGTCGATGTCCCGCTCCGGTTCCGGTATATAGCTGTCGATCGCATCCAAAAGCTCAAAAATGCACTTCGCTTCCGCGCTGTCCGCATCATCCGATTCCAGCGCCTTCAATGCCGAACCCCGAATGATCGGCGTGTCGTCACCCGGAAACTCGTACTTGTCCAGAAGCTCCCGAAGCTCCAACTCCACCAGCTCGATCAATTCCTCGTCGTCAACCATGTCGCACTTGTTCAAAAACACCACGATCCGCGGCACCCCAACCTGGCGCGCCAGCAAAATATGCTCCCGCGTCTGCGGCATCGGACCGTCGTCGGCACCAACCACCAGAATCGCACCGTCCATCTGAGCCGCGCCCGTGATCATATTCTTGATGTAGTCCGCGTGACCCGGACAGTCCACATGCGCGTAATGGCGGCTATCCGTCTCGTACTCCACGTGCGACGTCGCAATCGTGATCCCGCGCTCCTTCTCCTCCGGCGCCTTGTCGATCTGGTCGAACGGGATAAAATTCGCCTTGCCCTTCAGCCCGCACATCTTCGTGATCGCCGCCGTCAACGTCGTCTTCCCGTGGTCGATATGACCGATCGTCCCCACATTCACATGCGGCTTTTTTCGTTCAAACTTTTCTTTCGCCATCTTAATCGTCCTCCCCTTCAAGCCGGGATTTTATTCTTGTCTCGCGTTTTCCACGAACGGCGGATGGGCCTGAATGCTGTCGGCTGATCCCCCCCAGCATCGAACCTGCCGACTACCAGCGGAAATGCGCAAATGCCTTGTTGGCTTCGGCCATCTTGTGCGTATCTTCTCTCTTCTTGACGGTAGCACCTCGGTTATTGGCGGCGTCCAGCAACTCCCCCGCCAACTTCTTGGACATTCCCTTTTCCGAGCGTTTCCGCGAAAAATCGATAATCCAACGGATCGCCAACGCCGTTCTGCGAGACGGCCGGATCTCCGTCGGAACCTGGTAGGTCGATCCGCCGACGCGCCGTGATTTGACCTCGATGGTCGGCTTGGCGTTTTCCATGGCGTTTTCGAACACCTTCAGCGGCGCCTCGTTGGTTTTTTCCCCAATAATGTCAAAAGCGTCGTAAAGGATTCTCTCCGCCACGCTTTTCTTGCCGTCGCGCATGATGGATTTGACAAACCTTGCGACAAGCTTGCTGTCATACTTTGGATCCGGAACAATCACCCGCTCGGGAACTTCTCTTCTTCTTGGCATAGGTCACACCATTCTCACTGTGTTATTTGGGTTTCTTGGCACCATATTTGGACCGCCCCTGCTTCCGATCTTCCACGCCCAGTGTATCCAGGGTGCCCCGGACGATATGATACCGCACACCAGGTAAGTCCTTGACGCGGCCGCCTCGAACCAGGACGACGGAGTGTTCCTGAAGATTGTGGCCGATACCCGGAATGTAAGCGCTCACTTCGATCCCCGTGGTGAGCCGGACCCTGGCGACCTTCCGCAAGGCGGAGTTCGGCTTCTTGGGCGTCGAGGTGTACACGCGGGTGCAGACCCCTCTTTTCTGAGGCGCACCTTTTAAAGCCGGGGTACCGGTCTTTTTCTTAATTCGCTGTCTACCTTTTCGCACTAATTGGTTTATGGTCGGCATAAAAACCCCTATCTCCTAATCTAAATCACCATTTTTGTGATACATGACAAAATTCTTTTTTATATACATGTAAGGATTCTCTGTCAAGAGATTTTCTCGTTTCAGAGGGAATCGATCTCCAGCTCGGAATATGACGGAAATCCCGTTCCCGCTGGAATAATGCGCCCCATGATGACGTTTTCCTTGAGTCCCTTGAGATAATCCTCGGCACCGGCAATGGCCGCCTCGGTGAGCACCTTGGTCGTTTCCTGGAAAGAAGCCGCGGAAATGAAACTGTCCGTACTGAGGGAGGCCTTGGTGATGCCCAGAATCAGGGGTTCGGCTACTGCCGGTTTCCCGCCCTTGGCCTTGACCTCCTTATTCACCGCTTCGAACACGCTTTTATCGATCTGTTCCTCTATGATGAACTCGGTGTCCCCCACTTCCTTGATCTTGACGCGCCGCATCATCTGCCGAACGATCACCTCGATATGCTTGTCATTGATGCGCACGCCCTGGAGGCGATACACCTCCTGAACCTCGTTGACCAGGTATCGCGCCAGAGCGACCTCGCCCTTGATGGTCAGAATATCCTGGGGGATGGCGGAGCCGGCGATGAGGGGCTCGCCCGCGCGGATGTAGTCCCCCTCGTAGAAATTGATGTGCTTGCCTCGAGGAATCAGGTACTCCTCGACATCCCCGCCGTCCACGGGGGTCACCGTCACCTTCTGTTTGCCTTTGGGCCCCTTGGCGATGGAGACGTATCCGTCTATCCGGCTCAGCACCGCCGTCTCCTTGGGCCGACGGACTTCGAAAAGCTCCGCGACGCGGGGAAGACCACCAGTGATATCCTTGGTCTTGGTGGTGGCGCGAGGCAGCTTTGCCAATACGTCGCCCGCCTTTACCGTGTCGCCTTCCTCCACGAGGAGAATGGCCTCCACAGGGAGTGGATAGCGCATTTTTTTTCCGTCCGGCCCCTTGATGGTGATCCTGGGGCGGACCTCCGCCAACTTGGACTCGATGATCGTCCGGCTCGATTTTCCGGTGACGGGGTCGACCTTTTCCTGGAGGGTTTTCCCCAGCGAGATGTCGCCGTATCGGATGACGCCGTCCACTTCGGTGATGATGGGCGTCGTGAAGGGATCCCATGTCACCAGGAGGTCGCCGGCCTTCACCTCCTGCCCGTCCTTGACGAGAATATGAGCACCGTAGATGACCGGAAACCGCTCCAGCTCCCGACCGGTCTTGCCGACGATGGCGAATTCGCCGCCCTGACGGTCCATGACGATCAGTTCACCGTCGGCGTTCCTGACCACGTTGACATCGATGAACTGGATGTTGCCTTCCACCCGTGCCCGGATGTCCGCCTGCTCGACACGCCGACTGGCAGTACCGCCGATGTGGAAAGTCCGCATGGTCAGCTGGGTGCCCGGCTCTCCGATGGACTGGGCGGCCAGAATGCCGACCGCCTGACCGACCTCGACCCGTCTTCCGTGGGCAAGGTCCCTGCCGTAGCATGCGGCGCAGACGCCCTGGGCACTGTTGCAGGTCAACACCGACCGAATTTTCAGTTTGGTGAGGCCCGCCCTCTCGATCTTCGCCACGACGGTTTCGTCAATCTCGTCGCCGATGTTGGCAATGATCTCGTCGGTGTATGGATCCCGCACATTCTCCTCCGCCACCGTCCGTCCCAGAACCCGTTCGCCCAGACGCTGAATGATCTCGCCGCCTTCCATGAGCGCCTCCACCTCCACGCCCCGGATGGTGCCGCAATCCGGCTCCATCACCACGCAATCCTGGGCTACATCGGCAAGTCTCCGGGTGAGATAACCGGAGTTCGCGGTTTTCAAGGCAGTGTCGGCGAGACCTTTCCGGGCGCCGTGGGTGGAAATGAAGTATTGCAGCACCGAAAGGCCTTCGCGGAAATTGGCCGTGATCGGGGTTTCGATGATCTCTCCCGACGGCTTGGCCATCAACCCCCGCATGCCCGCCAGCTGCCGCATCTGGTCCTTGCTGCCTCGAGCGCCGGAATCGGCCATCATGAAGACCGGGTTGAAGCCTTCCATGAGAATGGGCCGGCCGTCCTTGTCGAGACGGGGATTTCCCTCATCGTCCAGAAGCGGGGCCTTTTTCATGGCATCCATCATTTCGTTGGCGACGTCGTCCGTAGCCTTGGCCCAGATATCGACCACCTTGTTGTATTTTTCTCCCTGAGTGATCAGACCTTCGGTATACTGTCGACCGATCTCCGTCACCTGCTCTTCCGCCCGTTTGAGAATCTCCCATTTCATCTCAGGGATGATCATGGCGTCGATGGAGATGGAAAGCCCCCCCAGGGTCGAATATTTATATCCGATGTCTTTCAGGCGGTCTGACAGGATGACGGTCGCCTTGGCGCCCAGGTTTCGATAAACCTTGTCCACCAACTCCCGCAGCATCTTCTTGTCCATGACGTTGTTGACCGTGTCGAAGGGAATATCCGGCCGCTTGGTCAGAATTTTGAAGATGTGGTAGGCACCATCGCCAAAGATGGCCTCCGTCACATCGCCTTCGGAAAGAGCGAACACGTCCTCGATATCAACCTGCTTGGCATTGAAGATTCTCCGGAATTCGTCCTGCCGCAGAAGCCCCACCATACCGTCGTCCTCGACATCGCTGCTCACGGAGTGTCGTCGGACCATCTCGATGAAGTCGGCGCCGCCCCGGATCTCTGCCAGAATTTTTTTCGCGGTTTCCTTGTCCGAAATCTCGATGTGGCGCATTTTGAGCAGACTGTCTTTGGGAATGATCTCCCAGAGCAGAACCCGCCCGACAGTGGTCTCCACCATCTTTCCGTCCATTCTGACGGAAATCCTGGCATGGAGATCGACTGCGTCGGCATCAAAAGCGGATCGGACCTCGTCCACGTTGGAAAAGCGCTTCCCGGCCCCCCTGGAAAACGGAATTTCCCGCGTCATGTAATAAATCCCCAGAACGATGTCCTGACTGGGGACGATGATCGGGCTCCCGTTGGCCGGAGAGAGGATATTGTTGCTGGAGAGCATCAGTATCCGGGCCTCGATCTGGGATTCAACGGACAACGGCACGTGAACGGCCATCTGGTCGCCGTCGAAGTCAGCGTTGAACGCCGTACAGACCAAGGGATGAAGTTGAATCGCCTTCCCCTCGATCAGGGTCGGCTCGAAGGCTTGGATCCCCAATCGATGCAATGTCGGGGCCCGGTTGAGCATCACGGGGTATTCCCGCACTACCTCGTCCAAGGTGTCCCACACCTCGGGAATTTCACGCTCGACCATTTTCTTGGCGCTTTTGACCGTCGAGACGAGCCCTTTCTGTTCAAGCCGGTAGTAGATAAAGGGCTTGAACAGCTCGAGAGCCATTTTCTTGGGCAAACCGCACTGGTGCAGCCGCAGGTTGGGCCCGGTAGTGATGACGGTACGACCGGAATAATCGACTCGTTTTCCAAGCAGATTCTGGCGAAACCGCCCCTGTTTGCCCTTCAGGGTGTCGCTCAGGGATTTGAGCGGGCGCTTGTTGGTTCCGGTAATGACCCTGCCGTGTCGCCCGTTGTCGAACAGG
The DNA here is from genome assembly GCF_001854245.1 of Desulfococcus multivorans. Lineage (GTDB taxonomy): Bacteria > Desulfobacterota > Desulfobacteria > Desulfobacterales > Desulfococcaceae > Desulfococcus > Desulfococcus multivorans. Next base: position 3,353,340 of record NZ_CP015381.1, read on the forward strand.
ACGTCCACGGATTCCTGAAGCATCCGTTTTTCGTTCCGAACGATGATGTCGGGCGCGTTGAGATCCATCAGCCGTTTGAGTCGATTGTTCCGATTGATAACCCGTCGATAGAGGTCGTTGAGGTCCGACGTGGCGAAGCGCCCCCCCTCGAGAGGGACCAATGGCCGGAGATCCGGCGGCAACACCGGGATAACATCCATGATCATCTGCTCCGGCTTGATACCGGATTTCCGGAAAGCGTCCACGATCTTGAGCCGTTTGGACAGTTTCTGCCGCTTGGCCATAGAGGTCGTGGAATTGATCTCCTCCCGGAGTTCCCGGTGCAGTTGCTCCAACTCCAGGCCCTGCAGAAGGATTTTTACGGCCTCCGCGCCGATGCCCGCATCGAACTTGTATCCGTATAGCTCTCGCGCCTCACGATATTTCTCTTCGGTCAGCAACTGGCCCCTGGTAAGACCAGTCTCTTTCGGGTCGACAACGATGTAGCTGTCGAAGTAGAGCACCTTCTCCATATTTTTGAGAGTCAGATCCAGAAGGTTGCCAATTTTGCTGGGCAGGCTCTTCAGAAACCAGATATGGGCAACGGAAGTCGCCAGGTCAATATGGCCCATGCGCTCACGCCGGACCTTGGATTGAATGACCTCGACGCCGCATTTTTCACAAATGACGCCCCGATGCTTCATCCGCTTGTATTTGCCGCAGTTGCATTCGTAATCCTTGGTTGGACCGAAAATTTTTGCACAGAAAAGCCCATCACGCTCCGGTTTGAAGGTCCGGTAGTTGATAGTTTCCGGCTTTTTGATCTCCCCATGAGACCATTCCCGAATCTGTTCCGAGGATGCCAAGGCAATCTTGACCCCTTTGTAGTTTTTCGGGTCCATGGGTTTTGCAAAAAAATCGTATAACGTTTCCAAATTGATCCCCCTTTAAAGCTTTAGGCGTTAAACCAAACGAAAACGATCCTGTCAGTTTTCGTTCTGCATGAGGGTAATGTCCAACCCCAGACTCTGCAATTCTTTGGTCAGAACTTTGAAAGATTCGGGGATACCAGGTTCCAGGACGTTCTGTCCCTTTACGATCTTCTCATACATTCTTGTCCGGCCGGCCATATCGTCGGATTTCACCGTCAGGAATTCCTGCAACGCATGAGCCGCGCCGTAAGCCTCCATGGCCCAGACCTCCATTTCGCCCAACCGCTGACCGCCAAACTGCGCCTTGCCGCCGAGCGGCTGCTGGGTGACCAGGGAATAGGGGCCGATGGAGCGGGCGTGTATTTTATCATCCACCAAGTGGTGCAATTTAAGCATGTACATCGTTCCAACAGTAATTCTCTCTTTGAAGGGCTCACCGGTACGCCCGTCATAGAGGGTCGCCTGTGCCGTCCGGGAAAGCCCCGCTTCCACCAGGAGCGCCTTGATTTCATCTTCCTTGGCGCCGTCGAAGACCGGTGTCGCCATATGAACACCGTCTTTATAGAAGGATGCAAAACTCAGCAGCGTCGCATCGTCCATTTCCGCGATCTCGTTGATCACCTGAATCTCGTTGTCGTTCAGGGCATCCATCTTTTCCGTCGAAAAGATACGCTTGACCTTTTCCCTGAGCGCGACCGTTTCCTTGTTTCGAACCATCGCCTCGAGCTGCTCGCCCAGAACCTTGGCGGCTCGACCCAGGTGAATCTCGAGGATCTGACCGACGTTCATCCGCGACGGCACGCCCAGCGGGTTGAGCACCATATCGACCGGCGTACCGTCCTCGAAATAGGGCATGTCTTCCTGGGGGAGTATTCTCGACACCACGCCCTTGTTGCCGTGTCGGCCGGCCATCTTGTCGCCCACGGAGAGCTTCCGTTTCATGGCGACATAGACCTTCACCATCTTGATTACTCCAGGCGGCAGGTCGTCGCCCTTCTCGAACCGGCTCACCCGTTGTTCAAAATTGAGGCGGCAGCGCTCGCACTGCTCGGTATAGATATCCAGGATGTTGTGGACCTGATCGGTGACGTCAACATCTTCCAGGACGATGCCCTCCAGTTGAGAGAGGGGATCGATATTGTCCAGTATCTCCCGGGTAATTTCGACGTTTTTGGGAATCAGTACCGTCTTGCCCTTTTTCAGAGGCACCGAGCATTTCTGTCCGACGAGAAGCCGGGCGATCCGCTCCCAGACCACATCCCCCATGATCGCGATTTCATCGTCCTTGTTCCGCTCGAACCGGGAGATCTCTTCGTCTTCGATCCACCGGGTCCGATCGTCTTTCTCGACGCCCCGGCGGGAAAAGACCTTCGCGTTAATCACGATCCCCTCGACGCCGGGCGGCACCCGAAGCGAGGTGTCCTTCACATCGCCCGCCTTTTCACCAAAGATGGCCCGAAGCAGTTTCTCCTCCGGGGAGAGTTGGGTCTCACCCTTGGGCGTGACCTTGCCCACCAGGATGTCGCCGGATTTCACCTCCGCTCCCAGACGGACGATCCCGCTGTCGTCAAGATTCTTAAGGGCCTCCTCCCCCACGTTGGGGATATCACGGGTGATCTCTTCCTTGCCCAGCTTGGTGTCGCGGGCAACCACCTCGAACTCCTCGATATGCACCGAAGTGTAGACCCCGTCTCGGACCAGTCGGTCGCTCACCAGAATGGAGTCCTCGAAGTTGTAGCCGCCCCACGGCATGAAAGCGACGGTGACATTCTGGCCGAGGGCCAACTCGCCGTTTTCGGTGGCCGGGCCGTCCGCGATGATCTCCCCGGCCTTGATTCGCTGCCCCTTGTGGACGATGGGCCGCTGGTTGAAACATGTGTTCTGGTTAGACCGGACGAATTTGGACAGGTTGATGGGCTCGACGACCTTTTCCGACGGATCCTCCGACATGTCGTATTTCAGAAGGATACGCGAGGCCTCCACATCCAGGACGATCGCATCGCGCTTGGCGACGATGGTCACGCCCGAGTCTTTTGCCACCACGGACTCGATGCCCGTGCCCACCAGGGGCGCCTTGCTCTGCATGAGGGGAACGGCCTGCCGCTGCATGTTGGATCCCATGAGCGCACGGTTGGCGTCGTCGTTTTCCAGAAACGGAATCAGAGAGGCCGAAACGCTCACCAGCTGATTTGGGGAGATGTCCATCAGTTCGATATTCTCCCGGTCGACCATCTCGAACTCGCCGGAGACGCGTGACGTCACCCTCGGATTGACATACTGCTTGTTCTCGTTCATGGGCGCATTGGCCTGGGCGATGGGATGCTTCTTCTCCTCGAACGCGCTCAGGTATCGAACCTCGTCGGTCACCGTGGCATTCCGAACCACGCGATAGGGTGTCTCGATAAATCCGTAATCATTGACCCGCCCGTAGGTACTGAGGGAAACGATCAGACCGATGTTGGGCCCTTCCGGGGTTTCAATGGGGCATATGCGTCCGTAGTGAGACGGATGAACGTCCCGCACTTCGAAGCCGGCTCGCTCCCGGGTGAGACCGCCCGGGCCCAGCGCACTCAGACGGCGCTTGTGGGTCGTTTCCGACAGAGGGTTGGTCTGGTCCATAAACTGAGATAGCTGACTCGTTCCGAAAAATTCCTTCACCACGGCGGACACCGGCTTTGGGTTCACCAGATCGTGGGGCATGAGGGCATCGACCTCTTGAAGGCTCATCCGCTCTTTGATGGCGCGCTCCATCCGTACCAAACCGATGCGATACTGATTCTCCAGAAGCTCTCCCACGGCCCGGACCCGCCGGTTGCCCAAATGGTCGATATCGTCCACAACGCCCTGGGTATCCCGGAGTTCCACCAGCGTCTTGGTGGTCAGGAGGATGTCTTCCTTGCGAAGCGTCCGCACGTCGACGGGGGTATCGATGCCCAGCCGGAGATTGATCTTCATTCGCCCGACACCCGACAGGTCGTAGTAGGAGGACTTGAAGAACAGATGATCGATAAAATCCTGAGCGACCTCCGGCGTCGCGGGATTGCCCGGCCGAAGCCTCCGATATATCTCGATCAATGCTTCTTCCTTGGTTTCGACCTTGTCGAGCAGAAGGGTCTTTCGTATGGAATCGCTGATGCTGACGCCGTCGATCAGCAGAAGTTCGAATTGATCGATTCCCACGCGGCTGATCTCCTTCAACACCTCTTCATCCACCGGATCGTTAGCTTTAGCGATGATCTCACCGGTTTCCGGCGCGATCACGTTGAAGGCGAAGAAGCCGTTCAGGATGTCGTCGACGCTGATGGGGATTCGCTGGACATCCGCAGCCTTGAGTTGCCGAATGGCCCGTTGAGTGAATATACGCCCCTTTCGGACCACCACTTCGCCGGTGTCGGGAAGAACGATATCCTGGGAAGCCCGCTGCCCCTTGAAGGCATGTTCCTCGAAGATCTTATAGAATTCATCCCCCTCGATGACGATCTTCTGGGTTTCATAAAAATAGGCCAGGAGGTCCTCGGTGGTATATCCGAACGCCTTGAACAGCAGCGTCACCGGAAACTTCCGTCGTCGATCGATGCGAATGTAGACGATGTCTTTCGGGTCAATCTCCATGTCGATCCAGGAGCCCCGAACAGGGATGATCCTCGATGAATAGATGACCTTTCCACTGGAGTGGGTCTTTCCCTTGTCATGGTCGAAAAACACGCCGGAAGAACGATGAAGCTGGCTGACGACTACCCGCTCAGTCCCATTGATGATGAAGGTTCCCTTGTCGGTCATTAAGGGGATGGTGCCGAAATATATCTCCTGTTCCTTGATGTCGCGAATATTGGAGACCCCCGTCTCCTTGTCGATATCGTATACGACGAGCCGGACGGTGATACGAACAGGAAGCTCATAGGTCATGCCGCGGTCTATACACTCTTCGACGCTGTGCTTGGTTTCCGCAAAACGGTAAGAAACAAATTCAAGGGACGCGCTCCCCGTAAAATCCTTAATGGGAAACACCGACTTGAATACGGTTTGCAGCCCGATATCTTCACGCTTTTCAGGAGGAACGTCGATTTGCAGAAAACGTCTGTAAGACTCTCTTTGCATTCCGATAAGATCAGGAATCTCGATAATTTTCTTAATTTTCCCGAAGTTTTTCCTTATGCGTTTAGCTGCCGCTAAAGGCTTTCCCGTCATATCGTCTCCAATGAATAATGGTATTCTGAAACGGCGACAATGGGATGAAAGCCGTAACGGCATTCCATCCCATTGTCGCTGATACTATAATGGCGTGTAGGAGTGAGGATGTGGCTTATTTTATTTCGACCTGCGCGCCGGCTTCTTCAAGCTGAGCCTTGATTTTGTCGGCCTCATCCTTGGGAACCCCTTCCTTCACCGGTTTGGGGGCCTCATCCACCAGGGCCTTGGCTTCTTTCAGGCCGAGACCGGTAATGGCGCGCACTTCCTTGATCACCTGAATCTTCTTGTCGCCCGAGGCAGTCAGGATGACATCGAACTCCGTCTTCTCTTCGGCTGCGGCCGCAGCGCCCTCGGCGGGCATGCCGCCGGCCATCATCGCCACGGGTGCGGCAGCGGAGACGCCGAATTTCTCTTCCAGTTCCTTAACCAGCTCCGACAGCTCCAGAACCGACATATTTGCAATAAATTCTATAACATCTTCTTTGGTAACATCCGCCATTTTTACTTATCCTCCAAGTCTTGTTTTAACAGGTACGAAACACCTCAGGCCGCTTCTTTCTGCTCTTTGATGGCCTGCAACGCATACAACAGTTTCTGGGGAACCGCATTGAGAACGCGCACGAACGCTGTCGGAACCCCGTTCATCGCGGAGAGCACCTGCGCGAGCAGGACCTCTCTGGACGGCAGGGACGACAGCGCCTTGATGGCCTTGACATCGATCCGTTTGCCGTTCATGACGCCGATTTTGATCTCGAACTTGTCGTTTCCTCCCGCAAACTCCGTCATGACCTTCGCGGGCGCGACCGGATCGTCGTAGCTCATCGCTACGGCGCTGGGGCCTTTGAAGTCATCTTTGATCAATGCCACCTCGGTGTCTTCGGACGCTCTGACGAGAAGCGTGTTCTTGACGACCTTGAATTCGACATTGACCTCGTTGAGTTTTTTCCTCAATTCACTGACGGCGGCCACATCAAGCCCCTTATAGTCGGTCAGGATGACAATCTTGGATTTCGAGAACTTTTCGTGAAGTTCCTCCACGATCGCCTTTTTCTTGTCCAGCTTCATATAATTTTCACACCTCCTTTCGTGCCTGTTCAAAACCAGAGGTAAGTAAACTTGGAAAGCTACTGTCTCGGCAGGCCGAACATGTCGATTAAATACAAATCAGCAGAGCACCAGAATTTGTATACCCACGGTCTTTGACAGGAATATTTTTTGAGTGCGGTATTGGCGTGAGTAGGAACGGCGCGATTGAAACCTCCGCCCCCTGTCTCCTCAAACATAATTATTTTACCAGATCTTTGATGGATGCCGTATCGACCTTGACGCCGGGTCCCATTGTCGTGGATACGGCGATGCTTCGGATGTAGGCACCCTTACTCGCCGAAGGCTTCAGGCGCATGATCGTTTCCAGAAACGCAGTTGCGTTCTGCACGATCTTTTCGGCGCCGAAAGAGACTTTCCCCATGGGTGCGTGGACAATTCCCGCCTTTTCCACTCTGAAGTCAATCTTTCCCGCTTTCAATTCGGTGACCGCCTTTGCCAGATCAAAGGTGACGGTTCCGGTCTTTGCATTGGGCATCAGACCTCTCGGCCCGAGGAGACGACCGATCTTTCCGACGGACCCCATCATGTCGGGCGTCGCGACGGCCTTGTCGAACTCGAACCAGCCGCCCTTGATCTTTTCGATCAATTCATCGTTTCCGACATAATCGGCTCCGGCCTCTTCAGCCTCTTTTTCCTTTTCGCCCTTTGCAAATACGAGAACCCTCACCTCTTTCCCGATTCCATTGGGCAGGACAACCGTCCCTCTGACCATTTGGTCCGCGTGCCGCGGATCAACACCCAGTCTGACGGCGATATCAAAAGTCTCGTCGAATTTCGCAAAAGAGGTCTCAATCGCTCGTTGTACAGCTTCCGTAAACCCGAGTAGCGCTCCAGGACTTGACTTTTTCTTTGCCTCTAAATATTTTTTACCCCGCTTCGGCATCGTTTATCCTTGCTCCTTATCCATTATCCTAATGATCAATCGTCCCTTCAGCGGCAACCCCACCCTCCGGCGTTGATCATTTATCTGCGATCTCAGACGATCAAGCTACCTCGATCCCCATGCTCCTTGCGGTACCTTCGATGATCTTGCAGGCCGCATCCAAATCGTAGGCGTTCAAATCAGGCATCTTGAGCTTGGCAATCTCCTCTACCTGCGCCCGCGTCACCCTGGCGACCTTATCGCGCTTCGGATCGCTCGCACCCTTGGCAATTTTCGCCGCTTTTTTCAGCAGGACGGCAGCAGGCGGTGTTTTGGTCACAAAGGTAAAGGACCTATCCTGATAAACGGTGATGACAACCGGGATGATCATGCCTTCCTCATTGGCCGTTCTCGCGTTGAAGGCTTTGCAGAAATCCATGATGTTGACACCGTGCTGTCCAAGCGCCGGACCGATCGGGGGGGACGGGTTGGCCTTGCCTGCCGTCACCTGTAGTTTTATCTGTGCAATTACCTTTTTTGCCATCTTTCTCTATATACTCCTGATCAAGGCGTTTTTGGGAGGTTCGGGTCACCGGCCCAAGCAAGCCGTCCACCCCCCAGACTACTTATAGTTTTGTCACTTGTACGAAATCGAGTTCCACCGGTGTGGAACGGCCGAATATGCTCACCAGAACCTTTATCTTACCCTTCTCCGGATTCACTTCCTCCACGGTGCCGTTGAAATTGGTAAACGGCCCGTCGATAACTCTGACGTCGTCTCCCGTCTCGAAATAAAACTTGGGCTTGGGCTTGAGCTGGCCGGCTTCCATCCGGTTGAGAATGCCGGCGGCCTCTTCGTCGGAAATCGGTACTGGTTTTTCGCGGCCGCCCAGGAAGCCGCTGACCTTGTCGGTGTTGTTCACGATATGCCAGGTTTCATCGTCCAGATCCATCTGAACCAGAATGTATCCCGGATAGAATTTACGGGAAGAGGTCTTTCGCTTTCCCTTAACGAGTTCGACAATCTGTTCCGTCGGTACGACGATCTCACCGAACTTTGCCGCATGAGGAGAAGAGGCGATTCGTTCCTCCAGGGATTTCTTGACCTTGTTTTCAAACCCTGAATACACATGGACGATGTACCATTTTAGCGCCATTTTTATCTCCGTTTTTACTGAAGCACGACATGAATCAAACTTGACAGCGCCAAGTCCACAACCCCGAGAAACAAAGAGATGATCATTACAAGGATAATGACGACGACCGTCGAGCCGATGGTCTGCTTTTTGGAAGGCCAGGTGACTTTCTTCAGCTCGGCCTTGGCCTCCCTCAAAAACTGAATCCCCTTTTCCAGGTAGCCGATCTTGATGGTTCCGGTCGAGAGCTTTTTCTGAGGCGCGGGGAATCTTTTTTTCTGGACTTCCCGGGGAGCGACCGAAACGGCCTCACCCGCCACCGCCTCAGCGTCCTGTCCGTCGGAGGACACCGCCGATTCGCCGCCGTCACCCGGTTTCTTTTTTTTCTCTGTTTTTTTCTTCCTCTGTAACCGTGCCATTATGCTCCTAAAAATATGGAAAGCCCAAAGAGTCAACCGGCCGAAGCGGCCCGTCTACGCCTTGAGCTTGCACCATAAAATATCCGCATGATTCTGGCAGGCCAGGAGGGACTCGAACCCCCAGCATTCGGATTTGGAGTCCGACGCTCTACCATTAGAGCTACTGGCCTGAACAAAGCACCTTGCCTATGAAGCAACCGGATTGACCGACCCGCCCTTGTTCGACATCGGGCGGATCAACTACTTGGTTTCTTTGTGAGGCGTATGCTTTTTACAAAATCGGCAATATTTTTTGAATTCCAGCTTATCCGGCGTCGTCCGTTTGTTCTTGGTCGTCATGTAGTTCTTCTGCTTACACTCGGTGCATGTCAGCGTTACATTTACTCTCACAGGAAACTCCTTCAGTGCTATTCGATAATTTCGCTCACGACACCGGCACCGACGGTACGGCCGCCTTCACGGACGGCAAACCGAAGTTCCTTCTCCATGGCGATCGGCGTAATCAACTCGCCGGTGATCTTCACATTGTCTCCCGGCATGACCATCTCGACGCCCTCGGGAAGCGACAGAATCCCCGTCACGTCCGTTGTCCGAAAATAAAACTGGGGGCGATATCCGGTGAAAAACGGCGTATGGCGGCCGCCCTCCTCCTTGCTCAGAATGTACACCTCCGCCTCAAACTTCGTGTGCGGCGTGATGCTCCCCGGCTTCGCAACTACCTGACCCCGCTCAACCTCGTCCCGCTTCGTCCCGCGAAGCAGCAACCCGACGTTGTCGCCCGCGCGACCCTCGTCCAGCAACTTCCGGAACATCTCCACACCCGTGCAAACCGTCTTCGCCGTCGGACGGATCCCCACGATCTCCACAGGTTCGTTCACCAGAATCTTCCCGCGCTCAACACGGCCCGTTACAACGGTCCCGCGTCCCGAAATACTGAACACGTCCTCGATGGGCATCAAAAACGGCTTGTCGATGTCCCGCTCCGGTTCCGGTATATAGCTGTCGATCGCATCCAAAAGCTCAAAAATGCACTTCGCTTCCGCGCTGTCCGCATCATCCGATTCCAGCGCCTTCAATGCCGAACCCCGAATGATCGGCGTGTCGTCACCCGGAAACTCGTACTTGTCCAGAAGCTCCCGAAGCTCCAACTCCACCAGCTCGATCAATTCCTCGTCGTCAACCATGTCGCACTTGTTCAAAAACACCACGATCCGCGGCACCCCAACCTGGCGCGCCAGCAAAATATGCTCCCGCGTCTGCGGCATCGGGCCGTCGTCGGCACCAACCACCAGAATCGCACCGTCCATCTGAGCCGCGCCCGTGATCATATTCTTGATGTAGTCCGCGTGACCCGGACAGTCCACATGCGCGTAATGACGGCTATCCGTCTCGTACTCCACGTGCGACGTCGCAATCGTGATCCCGCGCTCCTTCTCCTCCGGCGCCTTGTCGATCTGGTCGAACGGGATAAAATTCGCCTTGCCCTTCAGCCCGCACATCTTCGTGATCGCCGCCGTCAACGTCGTCTTCCCGTGGTCGATATGACCGATCGTCCCCACATTCACATGCGGCTTTTTTCGTTCAAACTTTTCTTTCGCCATCTTAATCGTCCTCCCCCACCGTTGATAAACGTGTCAATTCAAGCAATCTAAGAAACTTAAACCCATAAAGCTTCTTGTATTCCGAAAAAGGCAGTGCTGTAAAAAAATGGAGCCCACGACCAGAATCGAACTGGTGAACCTCTTCCTTACCAAGGAAGCGCTCTACCGACTGAGCTACGTGGGCTTTATTGGATTGAAAAACTCGCTCTTCCGCCAGACAAGTCTATTGGAGCGGGAGACGAGGCTCGAACTCGCGACATTCAGCTTGGAAGGCTGAAGCTCTACCAACTGAGCTACTCCCGCTCTGGAAAACCTAGTCCAAAACCGACCCGGAAGGCGCGTTTAAGACCGATGCGATGGAAGCCGTGTAGTCACACAATCCAACCATTACAGCTGAAATCTCCTACAAACAGCCCGCTATGAGATTGGTGGTGGGGGGAGGATTCGAACCTCCGAAGGCTTCGCCGACAGATTTACAGTCTGTTCCCTTTGGCCGCTCGGGAACCCCACCCGGAAATATGGAGCCAACGGAGGGACTCGAACCCCCGACCCACTGATTACAAATCAGTAGCTCTACCAACTGAGCTACGTTGGCCCTTCGTTGTCTGCACATTCAAAAGCTCTCTCAAAGACCCATGACGTTTATACCTTAAGCACTTTTTTTTCAAGTTTCAAAAACAGGATAAATAAGGCATTAGTTGGCTTTAAAGGAGAATTTATACATATTTAAACTGCATTTCGATTATTTAAGCCTGATATCTAATTTTTTCTCGACTTTCAGTTTTTATGACGGTAAAGGGGGCGGCGGCTGAAGATTGAAGGCGGATAAGGGTCCCGTTCGTCACAGACGTACACTGCAAGCCTTCAGCCTGTGTTCCTGAAACAACGATATCGGCGCACATCGACGGCACCGTCTTCTGAACCTCGAATGTTGATTTTTGTAAATGGCGCAGCATGTCGCCCGACAATTTATACGGGTGATCGCTCTCCCGTATTCTGTACATGGCATCCGGGACATCGTCCGGAGGGCATCGACAGCCATAATTCCTTGACAGATCTCGATCTTTTATGCTTTATTTCCGATGTATGCCGGTTTCGGACCACCAAAGATCCACTGAGACGGTTTCACGTCGCATCATAGCCGATTTCAAAGCCAAGGACAATTGAGGAAATTCTTCTATGAATACGTTCCGATCCGCTGTTGTGTTATGCTGTTTATTGGTTCTTCTCGTCGGTTGCTCCACCCCATCCAAAAACCAGAACGCAGCGTCTCCCCGGCAACCGACAGCGGAAAAGCGCACCGTCGCACAAGGCCCTTCCCGCACCCCCGCTTCCGACACGGTTTTGCTTTCCACGCCGCCCGACATGCCGCTGGATCCCCAATCCCATGCCATCATCAACAAGGCAGTGTCCTACTGCAGGAAATCCCAGACCTGCTGGCAAAAAGAGGAGATCGAAGAGGCTCTCGCCGCTCTGGATAAGGCCTATGCCTTGCTGCTGAAGCTGGATGACGAAGACGACCCCGATATGGTCAAGCGCAAAGAGGACCTTCGATTCCTCATATCCAAACGGATCCTGGAGATCTATGCATCCCGCAACACCACGGCCAAGGGCCACCGTCGGGCGATTCCCATCGAGATCAACCGCCACGTCCAGAAAGAGATCGACTATCTGACGAAGGGGGATTTTTTCGTCAACGCTTACCGACGCTCGGGACGGTACCGCGCCCACATCAGCCAGGAGTTGTCCAAAGCCGGTCTGCCGCCGGAACTCTCCTGGCTGCCCCTCATCGAAAGCGGCTACAACGTCCGGGCACTGTCCAGCGCCCGGGCACTCGGTCTCTGGCAGTTCATTCCGTCGACGGGATACCGTTTCGGCCTGAATCGGGACCGGTACGTCGACGAGCGGATGAATCCTTACAAATCTACCCAGGCGGCCATCGCCTACCTCAAGGCCCTTCACGACATGTTCGGCGACTGGACGACCGTTCTGGCCGCCTACAACTGCGGCGAAGGGCGGGTTCTCAGGGTCATTCGTGCACAGCAGATCAATTATCTCGACAACTTCTGGGATCTCTACGAACAGCTCCCCAATGAAACCGCCCGATACGTTCCCCGGTTTCTGGCGACCCTGCACATCGTCAACAATGCGGAAAAATACGGCATCGATAAAGTAAAGCCCTACAGGCCCATCCCCTATGAAACCGTCACGGTTTCGAAACAGGTTTCCCTCGCGGATCTTGCGACACATCTCGACGTCCCCGGCGAGACGCTGAAGGAGCTGAATGCCGAACTCCGCCAGGGGATTCTTCCCGGGACACCCTACGAACTGAAGGTGCCCCCGAAAAAGGAACGGCTGGTTCTCGCAAAGCTCCACGACATTCCCGTCGCCAGTCCGCCCAGAACCGTCAAACCGACCGTCCGCTCCAGAAAGAGCCCGCCTGCTGTAGTCTACCATCGCGTTCAACGTGGCGATACCCTGACGGAAATTGCCAGAGCCTACCGCACCGACGTCGATACCATCAAGCGCGCCAACGGCCTGAAGCGCAGCAACGTCATCGCCCTCGGAAAAGTGCTCAAGATCCCCGGCGGCAAAACGCCAACGGCCATGGGAAAAAGTGCTCCCGCAGTAGCCTACCATCGCGTTAAACGTGGTGATACCCTGACGGAAATTGCCAGGACCTACCGTACCGACATCGACACCATCAAGCGCGCCAACGGCCTGAAACGCAGCAACGTCATCGCCCTCGGAAAAGTGCTCAAGATCCCCGGCGGCAAAACGCCCACCCCTCCTGAAAATGAGGTCGCCGCCAAACGACGGCCGCGACAGAGCATCAAATACGTCGTTCAAAGAGGGGATACCCTCTGGAACATCGCCAAACGCAACGGCGTCTCGACCCAGAAAATCATGAGGGCAAACGGCATGAAAAACAAGAAGGTGCTGGTCGGGCAGACCTTGAGAATCCCCCATGACGGCGCCGGCGGTACCACAATCGCGGCCAACGACGCCTTGAAGACCTACCGGGTCAAAAGCGGCGATGCTCCGATGGATATCGCCAAACGTCATAAGATGACATTACAGCGCTTTCTCCACGTCAACAACCTGACCCATGACAGCAAGATCTATCCGGGCCAGAAGGTGTCGGTGGAATGAGCTGAACAGCGTCTGCCGCGCCGGCCGTCGGCGCTCATGCAACCTGAACCTCAAAAAAACCACCATCCCGCTAAACGGCATTGACGCGGCAAAACCGCTATGCTAATAGAACGGGCGATTCGAGGCTGGGGGCATCCCCCCCGCCGGACATTTCCGAAAGGCGTCCAGAGGTTCGCCGGCTTCCCCAAAGCGCCCCCGTAGCTCAGTGGATAGAGCAATGGATTCCTAATCCATGTGCCGCAGGTCCGATTCCTGCCGGGGGCACCATTAAAATCAAGGGATTGGCCATATTCAGCCCCCCCTGTTTTTCTGAGCACGGTTATTTACCCCGCATTACCCCCCCAGTCCACGGCCGTGATGCGGCTCCGCCCCAGGCCTGCTTGTATTCCAGCATGAGCCGAAAGGTTGGCCGCCGGATCGAGGACGGCCTATCATCCTCCCTGCCCGAGAGGATAAGCTGATGAAGCGCCGGATCTGGGGCGTCTGGCACGCCCCGCATCAGGGCTTACCGAGTGCATGCTTTCATGGTTTCGGAAACCTTCCGATAGACATCCGAGAACCGCAGGAGACCAACGATCCTGTGGTTCTCCATCACAAAAAGCGCATCGTGACGATTCATGACGAAGAGGTGAAAGCATTTGTTCAGGGGGTCATCCGGAGTCGCGGTTTGCCCTTTGGAAGGCGCCTTGAGAAAGTCCTTTATTCTGACCCCTTCGGCTTTCCGGCACAAATCCTTGAATGGGTTTTCCCATAAATTATAATCCCGTTGCATGGATGTCCACACGTAATGAAGCCCGAAACGGTTCAGGGCGTTCTCCACATCGATCCGCCCATAGTTGGTCTCCAACCCGCCCAAAAGATCAATGGGAGAAAATTTTCCAATGACCTTCCCTGCCTCGTCTTCCACCAGCAGGATTCTCTGCTCGGACTCGCCGGAAAGAAACTTTTCCTGGGCCGCTTCAAGGGCCGAAAGCCCCTCGTACAGGGTTGCCTGCAAGGATATTTTTGGGAATTTTTCCGCGGCCACCATCAGATCCCGTACTGTCAATGCTTCCATGTTATGCTCCTTTTGTTTGCAGAACATCGTCTATCCCTGACCACACCAACGTTTTGGGCTCACTCTATTTTATAAGATTAACCACCGATACCCCCCGTGCCAAGCCCATACCCCCCGAACGCAACGGTTTCCCATTCCTGCACGCATTTCAGTACCTGAGATTCTGCTTTTCGCGGCAACCGTCAAGCGTTGCACAGATACGGCCCACGCCCTGCTTCAGCGATCCGGCTTGTCGACACAATTCTTGCGGTGAGTGGGGAACCGGAAAAAATTAACGACCCTGAAACGACAGCACCGTCGACGAGACTGGACAATCTTTCCGATCGTTTCAAAAAAACCGCCACTGGTATAGCGATGGCCGCGGAAATCGGCATCCCCGGAATGCGCTCCGCCTGTCCGCTGTTTGACGCCTGGATCACGAAACGGGAATCGCCGGTGAGGTGGGAAAGACGGCAAAACGTAAATTTTCACGGAATTCGAGCAGACGGAGGGTTCAGGCTTCCGCCTGCCCGATGATGAATAGCGTCATGCTGATCAGCTCAGGGCCGACTTCAAAGCATCGAGGCCGACCCTCTCGATCATTTTCCCGATCCGTTCTCCTTTGTTGGCATTTTCCGTATAGTAGGCAATCAATCTTTTTGCATAATCCAAGGCCTGTTCGTCATCGAGATTTTTGGCGACCTCATCGGCTATTCGGGGGGTCACGCCAACATTTCCGCCCACGACGACCTTCCAGCCGTCGGCTTCGCCGATCAGGCCGAAATCACGCACCGAAGACTCCGCACAGTTGATTTTGCAGCCTGAAACTGCCATCTTGAATTTACCCGGCAATTGAGTGGCATGGTAAAGGGCATCCAGCTTCATCCCCATGCCCAAAGCGTCCTGTTTGCCCATGGTGCAAAACGTGGTGCCCGGGCAAGCCCTGATGCTGCGCACGCAAAGCCCCACGGCCGCGCCCTTGTCCATCCCCAGATCATTCCATACGCTGTCGATATCTTCTTCCTTCAGGCCAACGAGGGCGATTCGGGTTGCACCGGTGATTTTCATTGCCTGAACCTTATATTTCTCGGCGATGTCGGCAAGCTTTCTCAACAAGTCCGGCGTCACCACACCGCATGGGATATGGGGAGCAATGGCATAGGTGGTCTTACCTTTTTGAGGGATGGCGCCTTTTTCTCCAATTTTAAGCATTTGATATCTCCTTTGTTATTCTGTTTAAAAGTGTTAACTTTCGTCTTCCATGACGTTACCCGGAAAGCGGTGCCGGGAGGATACGGCCAAGCCTCTTCAAAAGAACCTCAATCATCATCAAAACGACAACGCAATTGACGCCCCCAGGCCGCCCTCAACAAAATCGGTTCCCCAGGCTTGTCGGAACGCTGCGATGGCCGCCTCCCCGGTACAGTGGCTGGGCGCCACCTTTTCAACGCCCATGGCTTTGAGACGAAAAATGATCGCCTGAATCTCCGATCGTTTTTTCCCCTCGAGGTGAAAGCCGCCCAGGAGAAGATGGATCCTTATGCCCGTGAGGCGAACGGCCGATTCCGCGATATGGACAATGCCGGGGTGGGCACAGCCGGTAATAACCACCAGGCCCTTCCGCGTCTCCAGGATCAGGGCCTGTTCGACAATGCCGACATCAAACGGCCCCGTGCTGTAGACACGGTCCATGAGACGGCCGCCCTTTTCCACCACCTGAACCTGTGCGCCCTTTTCGACGATCGACCGCAGAAAAGGGGTGGGGAATCCCTGAGGCAGAACGACCTGCACGTCGGAACCCCGGGCAAGAATCGCATCAAGTCCGCCGGTATGATCACTGTGGATATGAGAAAGGAAAACGACGTCAATCCGTTCTGGATCCAACTCAAGCCGTCTCATGTTGGCAAGCAGTACTTCGCCGTCGGCACCTGTATCAAACAGAATAATCTTTTCGGGGCTCTCCACAAGGCAGGAAAAACCCCATCCCAAGGCGAGCCCCGGCGCATGGGATACATTGTTGAAAAGGATCGTGATGCGCGGGAACGCATCCGGCGAACCGGCATGGCCGGCTGTGCCTTTCGCCGGAGTCAGCGCGAGGGTCAAAAGCGCAAGCCATGGGCCTATAAGATACTTAGACATTTCCATTCCCCTCCGAAGACAAAAGGTCTCCGCTCATGACAGGGTATTGAAGATGCGACAGGTTGGAATGAGAACTCATATCCTGTCTAGTCGGACAACAGAAACTCACCGTTATACCGCAGATAGTCTTCAATGGTTGGTTTGTGAATCGGTACGATATCCGCGGGGAGCCCTGAAACCTTGAAAAATTTGACCACAGCGCCTTCGACGCCGTCTGCACGGGGTATACCGCACCACTCCCGGACAATAAAAGCAAGCGCAAAACACTGGACCTCATCATGGTTTGGGTAGGCAAATTTCTGGTGCGGGCCGCAGTAGAGGCCCATGGGCTGCGCTGAAATCACTTTCAGGGAGGTCTCTTCTTCCACCTCGCGTGCCAGAGCTTCCATGGGCGTCTCATTCAATTCAACGGCACCCCCCGGTATCCCCCACAAACCATTATCTCTCCGGCGTTGAAGAATAATCTCCTCGAACTCGTTCACAATGATCGCGCGCACCCCGGGCACAAAAACTCTGCGATGCCCCACCAGCGTTCTGATCTCTTCAAGATACCCCCCCATCTTTCAACCCTCCACGCCAATTCTCGTTCTTTCCAGGTCCAAACCGCCAATGCGTTGCCGCTATATCCGCCAAGACCGTAACAGTCCCCGGCATGAAAAAACTTCAAGCCTCCGATCCGGTTGATCTGAAAACGAAAATTGAAATTTCGGACCATGTGCAGCGCCGGCCATATAGAAAAGATGAAAACACGATACGGCAGACCGTACCCGGCGGTTGAAGGTTTTCGCAGGTCAAGTTAACAAAAATTTGCGCAAAAAGGAAACGAAAATTCGAAACATTGAGAGCGCCGTTGAAAGACGCATCAGTAAGGTCGTATGGACCCTGTTCACAGCTACCTGCACAGTATGGCGATGTTCGTTCTTTTCGAGCCACATTTGGTACTGGCGGCGCTGAAACTCACCGCTGAATGGGCGCGGGCCGTATCCTCCCGGCACCGCTATCCGCTTACCATCATGAAACTCGAAAGTAGAGTAATAATATAGAAGAGGTTCGGCGAACCTGATCCGTCAGGTTTCGCGAGCGATCTTTTCTCCATTCGGGTTCACTTTCCGGCTCCATGCCACCAAATAGGGTTGAGAAAAGATGGAAAAGCTGGCATTCTTTATTTCAAGTGCGCGCTTCCTGCCGCGCCGAAAGCACAGGCAGGTGCCGTGGTTTATGACCTCATTGGCCGCAAAAGGGAAAATATTGTTTTGAATTCAGAGAATTGGAAAACATACAATGCTGCCGGCCGCAAACGCATCGTGGTTACAAAACCACTGCCCGGCGATCTCTGGCTGAACCGCCTGATCGATGCGGATTGCAAAGTCGAAGTCTACACCGCAACCGATGTGCTCGGCGTTGATGCGCTCAGAGCCGCCATCGGCACGCGGTGCGATGCAGTCCTTGGCCAGCTGACCGAAAGCTGGAACGATGCCCTGTTTGCCGCACTCAAGTCTGCCGGCGGAAAAGCCTTCAGCAACGTGGCTGTCGGCTATGACAACGTTGATGTCGAGGCTGCCACCCGGTACGGCATCGCCGTCGGCAACACCCCGGGGGTTTTGACCGAAACCACCGCCCAGATGGCCGTTGCCCTGACTTTCGCTGCTGCCCGGCGTATCGGCGAAGCGGAACGATTTTTGCGGGCCGGCAAGTTCAAGGGCTGGATGATGACCCTTCTTCTGGGAGAGCTGCTATGGCGCAAGACTGTGGGGGTTATCGGGGCGGGACGCATTGGTTCGGCCTACGCGCGCATGATGGTCGAGGGGCACAAGACCAATCTGATCTATTATAGTCCTCATCCCCATCCCGACCTGGAAGCCGACATTGCCGCATACGCAGACTTCCTCGTTTCCAGGCGACAAAAACCGGTATCCTGCAAACGTGCCGACACGATCGAAGATGTGCTGCGGGAAGCCGATTGTGTCAGCCTGCATGCCGCGCTGAATGAATCGACTTATCATCTTATCAATGCCGAGCGCCTGGCCTTGATGAAGGAAAACGCCCTGTTGGTCAACACCAGTCGAGGTCCGTTGATCGACGAAGCCGCCCTGGTCGAACATTTGCGTAAGCATCCGAACTTTCGTGCCGGACTGGATGTCTTTGAAGACGAACCCGACTTGAAGCCCGGTTTGAGTGAACTGGACAATGTCGTCATCGTACCCCACATCGCCTCAGCAACGCGTTGGACGCGCGAAGGCATGGCGACACTGGCTGCCGGCAATGCCATCGGCGTTTTATCGGGCTGCCCGGCATGGAACAAACCTGATATTTCCCCCTTCCTGGCGGAAGACCCGCCTCTGGCCTCACCCAGTATTATCAATGCGGAGGCTTTAGGCCTCACCTTATTCGACAAATGAATTCAGATTGAAATATGATACAACCGGTTGGCTCAAAACGTTTCACCGATTTGAAGCGAATCGCATCGGAAATCTTCTCTGCCGGAATCAAAGCGGTTGATCCTGAAATCTGCGTCAGAAGACATCTCCGGTTGGATGCCGGCGTATTGCAGATAGGGAATTCGTCCTTTCCTCTTGATCAGATAAAACGCCTGTATTTGATCGGATTCGGCAAAGCCTCGGCTGCTATGGCCCGCCCGGTTGAGGCACTGCTGGGCGATCGCATAGACGGTGGATTGATCGTTACCAAATACGGACACGGTGTACCTTTGAAACATTGCCGTGTGATGGAAGCGGGGCATCCGGTTCCCGACGAAAATGGTGTCAAGGCGACCGATGCATTGCTGGATCTTTTGGCTTCTGCAAACCACAATGATTTGATTCTATGCATGATTTCCGGTGGAGGATCTGCACTGACACCCGCACCTGTCAAAGGGGTCGATCTGACAGACAAGCAGGAGATGACCCGCTTATTGTTATCCTGCGGTGCCAATATTCATGAAATCAACACCATTCGAAAACACTTGTCCCATATCAAAGGGGGACAGCTTTGCCGGAAGGCAAACGGTGCCTCACTTGTCTCTCTGATACTTTCCGATGTCATCGGTGATGATCTGGATATCATCGCTTCCGGCACCACAGCTCCGGACATCAGTACATTCCATGACTGCCTGACGATATTGTCACGCTACAGCCTTCTCGAAACAGCACCCGATTCGGTGCTCAGGCACATGTCCGAAGGCTGCAAGGGCCAGGTCGATGAAACACTGAAACCAGGGGCCTCTGAATTCGACCGTGTTGAAAACCATATTGTCGGCGGTATTTCCGATGCATTGAATGCCGCCGCAAAAAAGGCCTGCCTTCTTCATTTCACGCCGATCATTCTTTCCTCCTCGATCCAGGGAGAAGCCAGGGAAGTTGCCAGGGTTTTGAGTTCCATAGCCAGAGAAGTCAGGCGATTCGGGCGGCCTGTATCGCCTCCGGGATGCTTGTTGTCCGGAGGCGAAACCACGGTTACGCTCAGCGCCAACGGTAAGGGGGGCCGCAACATGGAGTTGGCTTTGGCCGCGGGGATTGAACTGGCGGATGTCCCCCGCACATTGCTGCTGTCAGCCGGTACAGACGGAACGGACGGTCCGACCGATGCCGCTGGTGCATTTTCCGGTGACTCAACCGTTATTCGAGCGAACGCCCTGAATCTTTCTGTGCACCAACATCTTGCGCAACACAATTCCTACCCGTTTTTTCAACAACTGAGCGATCTTCTGGTCACCGGACCCACCCGTACCAATGTCATGGATCTGCAGATTATACTGATCGACAAGTGAGCGCGACGATGATTATTTTGTGTGTTTTCGACGCTTCGATCAGGTCAACACCACGCGCCGAAGTCTGTACACCGCGTACAATACAGGGCGCAATGGCACAGATGGTCTCACCTCCGGAAATCAGGGTATGCCTCAGCGATCTGTCCGATCTCTGTAACTTCGCCGGTATTTATCATCTTCACGATGGTTATCGTTTCTTCGATGCCTGTCACCCCGGTATCTGTCGCTTTCCCGATGCCGGCTATCCCGATGGCTGTCATTTTTCCGATATCTCTCATCTCCCCGGTGCGTTTCGTTTCTCTTCTTCTTGAATCTCACCTCTCTCGGGTAGCGCTCCTTTGGAAGATGTTTCCAGTGCCTGTCCTTTGTTTTTGAGTAATACCAACGGTTTTGATGATAATGATAATGATAGCCGCTGTAGACATAATATGAATCCACCAATTCCACAACGATCGGAAGGTGCGGAGCGACCGCCACATCAGCGCCGTAAGGTCTCACAGCCGCAACACATGAAACACTGGTGAACGCTGCAAAAATCAGGATAAAAATAAATTTTTTCATAAGTTCTCCTTTTTTTAATCCGGCATCTCTCTTCATCTTGGGTTTGATTTTTGTAAGAACACAAAATCGCGCGAAGGCTTGACGCACGGGCATCCGCGCGAATGAACGAGATTCAGCGTGTGTCTACGAAATCGGGCTGTTTTCAGGTCAGTTTTTCCAGCTCGATGACCTGCTTTGGAGGGGTGATCTTTAACAATTTAAGAATGTTGATGGTTTTGGCGGGCAGCTCGTTGCGCATGAGCACACGGAAATTTAAATTGAAAAATTCTGTGATCTGGAGCTCATCCAGCGCGCCTTGGATCTGGTGCCAGGGCCTGTCGCATGCCAGCTCGGCGACACGCTCGATCAGGAGCGCCAGGACACAGATTTTGACGTGGGCCTCGATGCGCCGGGATGCCCAGTGGTACATGGGCATCATCCTGATCTGGGTCCGCTTCAGGGAGCGGAAACAGCGTTCGATGACCATCAGGCCTTTATAGCCGCAGGCGGCGTCCTCCAGGCTGATGGTGTCGTCGTTGGTCTCGAGGACCCACTTGCCGTCATAGGTTTCCGCTTCCCGTATTTTGCCCCGGTCGATGCGGACCTTGTTGGTCTTGGTGACCTTCAGGTAGCGCTTGAAGCGGCGGGAGGCCAGCAGCTCGATGGCCCATTGGGCGGTTGCCGATGCATCCTTGTGGGACTCGAGCTCCTTCTCCAGGACGGCGACGGTCATCTCCCGGTGCTTGCGCTGCCGTTCGGCCTCCCTGGGGTTGTAGCAGAGGATATAGCGCCTGCGGCGCTCGCCGTCGCCGACGACAACCTCCTTTGCATGGAGGTTGTCCTTGAAAACGGTGTAGCGGCCGCGCTTGCTCAGGACTTTTTTGCGGATCTCGGCCACGTTGGACATGCGGCAGGCCAGGAGGTACTTGCCGCAGGCCCTGGCCAGTTCCCTGCGGTTGTCCTCGGAGTTCATGCCCGAGTCGGCGACAAACATGGCACGGCCCAGGTTCCAGCCCCTCAGGTCCGCCCGAACCTTCTCGACGGTCGCCACGTCGGAGGTGTTGCCCGGCAGCACCCAGCTGCGCACGGGGATGCCCTCGCGGGTCACCGCCAGGGCGACCACCACCTGGGGGCTCCACGTGCCCTCCTTGGAGTGGCCGAACTTGCGCAGGGTGGCATTGGCGTACCGGTCGGGGTCGTCCTCCTGGTCCACATGAAAAGACGCGGTGGTCGTATCATAGAAGATCAGGTCGACCTCCAGATTGAAGAGATCGGCGATATGAAAGAAGATGGCCTCCTCGATCTTGTCAGCATGTTCGTACAGCAGGTCCATCGCCTCGTACATGTGTTTGAGTTGGAGACCGTCGCAGGAAGGGAGATAGACCCTGGAGAGCCAGCGGTCCCATACGCCAAGCTTGGACTCGGGATCGCACAGCCGGTTGGCGGTCATGGCCATCAGGGCTCTTTCATAGGGAACCCGCAGGCCTTTGGCGTTGACGACGCCTTCCAGTGTCTTTTTCAGTCCGAGCCGCTCCCAGAGGGCCTCGATGACCATCGGGCAACCAAAGGCTCGGGTTTTCCGGATCTTCAGGTCTTCGAAGAAGCCCGCTTCGCCCGGCGGTGTGGCGCTCAGAACTTCATCATCAAGAGGATCGACGACGGTTATCCCGCATACCCGGGCGATGGATCTGCACAGCCGGATCAGCTCCTGCCGGTCGAGCTGGTCGGCACGGCCGAAGTTGTGGATGATTCTGGCAACCGGCTTGCGGGTATCCGGGTGGCGCTCGTTATGCGCCAGCTGGAAATATTCGACCACGGAGCCGTCTTTGTTCTTTCGCTTCGTAGACCGCAGATACATGTTTACGTTTATGGCATTTTATTCCCTTTGAGTCAATAGAAAATTGATAATTCGTGTGCCTACGCGTTTTTGAGATTGAGAGAAGGCCGGGTAGGCACAATAGCTTGTAATTATTAGGGGCGGGTGGTGGCGGCGGGCCAATTTGGGGTGGTTTTCTGCCTACAAAAATCAAACCCAAGTTCATGTGGAGATGGATATCATGTTCACGTGAGCCGCAGTTCATGATCTATTTTCCAAATCAATTCCTGCTTTGTTACGTTACGTCGGAGGAGTGTCGGGATGGGTTACAGGAAAGATTCAGACTGTTCTTCCGTTATGGGGGCCAACGCCCCTCGCGGCACGAAAATCATCGTCCGGCAGTTTCTCAACCGCATCCTGAATAGAGCCGGAAAGTTACGATAAAATCATCTTTCTGAAGGCCGCCGGACAACGTGCGGCATAGCGCAAAAGAAATGCTGTTTTCATTTGACAATCGGGATCTATCCTGCTTAGCTTCTCTCAGTCATCCCGTCAGAAGCCAAACCCGAAAATCGCGCCCGCTGTGGCGCCTGAAATACAGCGGACACCGTCGTTAAAAACAACGCTCGAACGCGAAGTGGATGTCAACTGACGAAAGGAGTCGCTCTACCGATGGACATTGTGACCTTCGAGAATGTTTCAAAGATCTATCGCATCGGCGAAGTCGATGTTGCCGCGCTTCTGGATGTCACTCTACACATTCCCCGAGGCGCCTTTACGGCTCTCGTGGGCCCTTCCGGCAGTGGCAAAACCACCGCCCTCAATCTGATGGGCTGTCTGGATCGTCCGAGCAAAGGCGAGGTCATGGTGGACGGCCGGCAGGTCGATCGTCTGGGCCGGCGTGAGAGCGCCGCCTTCAGAGGCGAAAAACTGGGTTTCGTGTTTCAGGACTTCAATTTGCTGCCGGTGCTCACGGTGTTCGAAAACGTGGAGTATCCGCTGCTCATGATCCGCAACCTGCCAAGAAGTCAACGAAAACCCGCGGTAGATCGGGTTATTTTGGCCGTGGGCATGTCGAACCAGGCCCGGAAGTATCCGTCGCAGCTTTCCGGCGGACAAAAACAGCGGGCCGCCGTGGCACGGGCACTGGTGGGCGAGCCGGCCCTGGTTCTGGCCGATGAGCCTACCGCCAATCTGGACGGCCAAACCGCCCAGATGGTGGTGGATCTGATGAAGCGCATGCGCGATGAATTCGGCACGACCTTTGTATTTTCCACCCACGATCCCAGGATCATGAAACAGGCCGAAGTCATGTTCCATCTGGAGGACGGACGATTGCTGGACGGATCTTCCGTCATCGGGGAGGAACACCATGATTAAGATCCTGCGTCTGGCACTCAAAAACCTGTTACGTTACAAACGGCGAACGCTGCTCACCGGTCTGCTGATCGCCGTGGGTATAGTCGCCGTAATTGTTTTTGTCGGCCTCAGCGGTTCCTTCAAAACAGCTGTTGTGGGCCAGATCACGGATTCGGTATTGAGCCATTTGCAGGTGCATCGCAAGGGCTATACGGCCAGCATCGACAATCTGCCGCTGGACCGCATGATATCTTTCGAGGCCTACACAAACCTCCTGTCCGTTCTTTCACAAACAGAAGAGGTTGCCGCTGTTTCTCCCCGCATCAAGTTCGCCGCCATGCTGAGCAACTACGCCCAGACCACCAACCTTCGGTTGAACGGCATCGATCCGGAAAAGGAACATGCCGCAGCCCCACTGTTGTTATCCCGCATTCAGAACGGCATAAGACCCGATGTCCTGCTGGGTCCCGGAGAGGTGCTGCTGCCGGAAATCCTGGCCAGAGGCATGGCGTTGAAAACCGGCGACACGGTAGTTCTGGTGGCCAACAATAAAGACGGTTCGGTGAACGGCATGACGTTCAAAGTGGCCGGTCTGGTGAAAAGCCTGATGGGACCCGGGGGAAGAGACGGTTACCTGCACATCGACGATGCGGCGACCCTGCTGCGCATGGAGAAGACGGAAATCAGCGAGGTGGCGGTGCGGCTGAAGGACTTTGATCAATTGCCCGCCGTAGCCGAACACCTGAGCAATTCACTGGGAGCCTTCAAGGACAAGCAAGGCAAACCCGCTTTCGAAATCCATACATGGGAACAGCTCAGCCCGTTTTACAATGTCGTGCGAATGATGAACATCATGAACATGGGCATTCGGATGATCCTGATTTCGGTGGTCCTCATCAGCGTTCTTAACGTCATGATGATGAGTGTTTATGAACGGGTTCGAGAAATCGGCACTCTGGCCGCCATGGGCACCCAGCCCGTCCGGATCATGGCCTTGTTTGTGGCCGAAGGATTCAGTCTGGGCCTGGTGAGCGCCCTGGCGGGAACCGCCGTCGGACTGGGGATTCTCTGGATGCTTGACATCGTCGGCGTCGAGGTGGCCTTTGGCGGTGCCAACCAGGTATTCATGCTGGAACCGTCGGTTTCGGCAACCGAGGTGATCTGGACCTGCCTGATTGTGCTTCTGGTTTCCGTCATTGCCGCCCTGCAACCCGCAGCCAAGGCGGCACGACTCGCTCCTGCGGAAGCATTGCGACATGTATAGTGTACAAAGGAGGTATCCAAAATGATCAGAAAATCATTGGCAACGGCAATTCTGGTGCTTACCGTACTTGGCGTTTGTGTGACGGCAACAGCCGAAAACAGGGCCATCCTTGCGGTTGCCGCTGACGGCGCAGCGGCAACCGCTCAGGTCGGTACGACGGCGGCCCGATCCCCCTATTTCCTGCTGTTTGACCGGAATGGAGAACTGTTGGAAGCCGTGAAAAATCCCTATGTCGCGGAACACCGAAACGCCGGCCCCAAAGTCGTCGACTTCCTGTCGGCCAGAGGGATTCACACGATAGTTGCCGGTGAGTTCGGTGCAAAGATGATTGCGGCCATGCAGCAAAATGACATGGCTTTTCACACGGCCACAGGCCCTGCGGCAGATGCCGTAATGCTGATGAAAAAGAAATAGAAGGATTTCCCATGCCGCATATCGCCGTCCTTCCGATTATCCTTCTGTCGGTGTTGCTTTCGCAGGCCCCTGGTTTTTGCGATGCGTTGACCGGCGTCCAGATCCTGGAACAGGTGGACCGCAACCTTCAACCGGGAGACCTGGAGATGTACCGCAAGATCATCAACATAGAGCCCGACGGCCGGAAAAAGGAGTTCGTACTCTGGTTTTTGAGGAAAGACAAGGACAAGGTCGTCACCCTCTTTATTTCGCCGCCCAGTGAAACAGGTCGCGCCACCCTGCGCCTGGGCGACAACATGTGGCTCTTTATTCCCAATGTCGGCAAACCCATCCGCATCACCAGCATGCAGTCGGTAGTGGGCGGGGTGTTCAACAATGCCGATATCATGCGTCTGGACTATAGTGTTGAATACGACGTGGCCGGCCTTGAAGAAGACCAGGGACGGTATCTTCTGGACCTCAAGGCCAAGAGCGGCGCCGTTGCCTACGACCGACTCAGGATGTGGGTTCTGAAGAAGGAACTGGCGCCCACCCGGATCGAATGTTACGCCGCCACAGGCATGCTCATCAAGACCTTGCACTTCAAGGAGATCAAGGACATCGGCGACGGTGTCGTGCGGCCGGCCGTAATGGAGACCGAAAGCCCGCTTTACAGAGGATACCGATCCGTCATGATTTCCGCAAACCTGAAAAAACGCAGTCTGCCCGACGAGGTGTTCACGCTGAATTATCTCCCCAGGATCAAAGACTTGCGTTGATCTCATGGGTTTCTGGATTTCTCTTCTGTTGCTGATGGTCTCCCTGGCCGACCCGACCGGCGCCGAAGAATTTGACTTCATCATCTCCGAAGCCCAAAAAAAGCCCTACGCGGTGGGGGGACGATTGGAATCCCGCTTCATCTACCACCGACTCGATGAGGATGCGATCCGTTACAGCCCCAATGACCACCTGAAGGATGTCGGGGACGATACGCATGAATGGCGGACATCGGCGGAACTTTCCGGCAGCTGTCAATACGGCGTCTTTCAGGCGGGTCTGCTCACCCACCATCAATTCGAGGAGACGCATGAGGACGACGGATGGGACCACAAAATATACGAGGGCTACATGTCGCTGACCCCTACCCCCCGCCTGACGGTGGACGCCGGCAAAAAATCGATACTGTGGGGCAAAGGGTACGCCTGGAACCCGGTTGGATTCATCAACCGGCCCAAAGACCCTGACGATCCGGCTCAAAATCTTGAAGGACGCACGTTTCTGGGGGTCGACCTCATCAGAAGCTTTGCAGCCGGTCACCTGAGCAACATCGGGGTTACGGCGCTGCTGCTTCCGGTCATCGATGACTGGGCCAATGCGGAATTGGGCGAGGGGGGTGATCTGAACATTGCGCTCAAGCTTTACCTGCTATGGCATGACACCGACCTTGACGTCATCTGTTTTGACGGCCCGGACCAGCCCGCCGGCTTTGGATTCGATTTTGCCAAAAACCTTGCCGAAAACATCGAAGTGCACGGCGAGCTGGCGGTGCGGAAGGATGTGCCGCACATGGTCCCCGATGCCGATGATCTTCCCCGGGAATCGCGGGAAGATCAGATCAGCCTGCTTCTGGGCGCGCGCTACCTCAACACGATCGACACCACTTTCATCGCGGAATATTATCATAACGGCGCCGGCTACGATCGCGGCGAGATTGAAGACGTGTTTGTGCTCAAGAAGGCCGCATTCCGCGAGTGGCAGACAACCGGCGACGCCTCGGTCATGGAGCGTATCGCCCGGACCACCCGACCTTACGATCGGCAGCGGAATCCCGGGAAGGATTACGGCTACATCAAAATCTCCCAGAAGGAGCCTTTCGACCTGTTGTACTTCACCCCCTGGGTGGCGGCAGTCGTCAACCTGAGGGATTTCAGCTTCAACCTCCAGCCGGGTCTGACCTGGGCGCCCGTGACCGATCTGGAATTGAATCTTCGCGTGGGGATCCCCATCGGCCCGGCGTACACCGAATTCGGCGAAAAACCCGATACGTATCGACCCGAAGTCTGGGTACGCTACTATTTTTAAAGGAATTTCCATGACCGATGCCTTAATCGTCAAAGACATGGCCAAGCGTTTTGAAAAGATCGATGCCGTCTCCGGCATTTCATTTCGTGTTCAAAAAGGAGAACTCTTCGGCTTTCTCGGCCCCAACGGCGCCGGAAAAACCACCACCATCAACATGTTGACGGGATTGGCGCGCCCGGACACGGGAACGGTCCGGATCGGGGGCATCGACTGCACGGACAATCCCCGGGCAGCCCAGCATCTCGTGGGCGTGGTGCCGGACGAAAGCAATCTGTATGCGGAACTCACCGGTTTCGACAACCTGTGCTTTTGTGCTGCGCTTTACGGCATCGGCAAGGCCGAACGACAGACCCGGGCCCGAACACTTCTGGAAACCTTTGGTCTGACCGAAGCGGCCGGTCGCAAGTTCGGAAAGTATTCCAAGGGGATGAAGCGGAAGCTCACCATCGCGGCGGGGATCATTCACCAGCCCGAAATCCTTTTTCTGGACGAACCCACCACAGGCATCGACGTCGCCAGCGCCCGACAACTCCGTCAGCTCATCGCAGATCTGAACAGAAACGGAACCACCATCTTCCTGACCACCCACTATATCGAGGAGGCGGAAAGACTCTGCGGCCGTATCGCATTCATCGTCTCAGGGCGTATCGTCCGCATCGACACGGTCGAGAATCTGCTCCAACCCCTCCAGGAGAAACACGTGGTTCGGATCACATGCGCCAACCCCCTGACCCACCGCCGGCAAATCCTCTCCGAAACCTTTCCAGATCTCAAATTCACTCTCTCCGGGCAGGATGTTATCCAGGTGGAAAGCGACGGGATCGTCCGCGTAGGCACACTGGTTCGATTCCTGGAAGACCAGGGGGCGGAGGTTCTGGAGGCCAGACGAATGCGACCGAGCCTTGAAAACATCTTTGTGCGGATCACCGGCATCGAGGCCGAGGCCATGCGAAGAGAAAAAGAGAAAAAAGGGGGGGAGCCATGAAACGATGGATCGCTTTCTGGAACATTCTGCTCAAGGACATGCGCACCTACTACCTGAAGCCACCCAATGTCAGCTGGGGACTCGTCTTCCCCCTGGCATGGACGGCGATGTTTTTCATCAGATCCGGCACCGGCACCGAAAGCATCCCAACGCTGCTCCCCGGCGTGACGGCAGTCTCCATCCTCTTCGGCACCACGTCGATGCTGGCTGTGACCGTGACCTTCGAGAAAAAGACCCGTTCCTTCGAGCGGCTGCTCCTCGCGCCCATTCCATTGCATCTGTTGATGCTGGCCAAAACCAGCGGCGCCATTTTTTTCGGTGTGGCCAACGCCTTCGTGCCGATCGTCATGGCGGTTTTCCTCACCGATCTCTCGCAGGTGGCCTGGAGCGTTTTCTTTCCGGCGGTTTTCCTGATCGCCGTGGCCTCCGCCTTTCTGGGCCTTTTCATCGCCGTGGCGGTGAGCGAGGTGTTCGAAGCCCAGACCTTCTCCAATTTTTTCCGCTTCCCCATGATATTCCTCTGCGGGCTCTTTTTTCCCATTGACAGACTGCCTGTATTTCTCAAACCGCTTTCGTATGCACTGCCCCTGACCTATGGGGCCGACCTGCTCCATGGGGCCGTCCACGGCGGGCATATCATGCCCTTTTCCCTTGACCTGTCCGTTCTCGGGGTTTTCTGTGTTGTATTGTTCACAGCAAGCCTCTACAACATCAATCGCAAATGGATCGCCTGACCCCATCCCTCCACTTCTATCCCAAGGCCGGCACCTCCGGCTGAACCGCCCAGGCCCAGGCGGTGCGGGACGCACTCGCGGAACTTTCGGCAGCGGACATCTTCGTGGTCGGCATCAGTCCGGATAAACCGGCCCAACAGAAGAAGTTCGACGACAAACACGGATTGCACTTTCCGCTCCTCTCCGACCCGGATCACCGGATTGCCGAGGCTTACGGCGTGTGGGCGGAGAAAAAGATGTACGGCAAGGTTTACATGGGCATCGTGCGATCCGCCTTTCTCATTGATGAAAAGGGCTGGATCGCAGCGGCGTGGTACGGGATCAGCCCAAAAAACACGATTCCGGAATTGATGAAGGTGATGAAAGGCTAAGGACCGTTCCGATCAGGCTTTTCCGGTATAAACGCCGTCGTAGTCGCCGGTATCCAAAGCATCCGCGTCGGCCGTCAGACGGCCGGCGACCACCTCGCCGATAAAGAGGGTGTGATTGCCCGGCTGCAGGCTCTCCTTGACCGCGCATTCCAGGTAGGCGATGCAGTCCGGGAGGACCGGGCAGCCGGTTTTGCCCTTTCGCCACTCGAGTCCCGAAAATTTCGCCGTCGGGTTCGGCCCCTTGAAGCGCGAAAGGAAGTCTTTCCGGTCTTTTGCAATCACGTGGAGGACAAAGGCGCCGCTTTGTCGGATCAAGGCGTGGCAATACCGGTTGGGATGCACGGCAGCCATGATGAGCGGCGGGTCGTGGGAGACCTGGGATACCCAGGAGGCCACCATGCCGTTGATCGCAGTTCCGTTTCCCGTAGTCAGGACATAGATGCCGTAAACCATCTTCCCCAAAGCCTGCTGCCATTCCGTTTTCATTAAAACCTCCCTTTCCGCCGCACCGATCGGCTCCGGCCGTCACAGGGGAACGGAAAGAAGCCTGTCCTTGAGGACGCGTTCACGGTAGGCATTCAACAACACGTCTTTCCTGAGGATCCCCACAACCCGATCCGGATCGTCCGGCGGGGTGACGGGCAGGCAGGAGACGTGATGGGTTTCAAATCGATAAAACGCCGTTTCGAGGTTGTCGGCGGCTGAAACAGTGATGACCTTCCGCTGCATGAGGTCCGCGGCGACGACGATTTCCCGGAGCATTTCGAAATCGTTCAGAACCCCCCGGACATCCCGAAGGGAGAGGAAACCGGCCAACCGTTCGCCGGCCAGCACCACAAAATGGGGATAGTTCGATTCACAGATCCGTTCGACGATGTGGGGCAGCGACGCATTTTCAGGCAAGGTTTCAAAATCGTCGTCCATGAAATCCTTGACGACGAGATGCCGCAACACGCCGACATCGTGCCCTCGGACGATATTCACCCCTTTCCTGAGCAGCTTCATTTCGTAAACGGAATACCCGAACAGGAGCCGGACCACCAGAACGCTGCTGATACAGGCCACCATGAGCGGGAGAATCACCGCTTCGTTATTCGTCAGTTCGAAAATCGTCATGATGGCCGTAATGGGCGCCAGGGTCGTTCCGGCCACCACCGCGCCCATCCCGGCCAGCGCATAAAAGGCGGGATTCAGATCGAGTCCTGGAAACACCTGATTGGCGGCAAGTCCGACGGCGGTGCCCAGCGTCGCGCCCAGCACCAATGAAGGGGCGAAGATGCCGCCGCTCATGCCAGAGCCCACACAGAGGGCGGTGGCGATCATCTTGACCAGGAGCAGGGCCACGGCGGCACCGAGGCCCAGGGATGCGGTGAGTGCGGCATTGACCGTATCGTATCCGATCCCCAGAATCTGCGGAAACGCCAGGGCCGACACCCCCAGAAGGAGTCCGCCGACGGCCGGCTTCAGCCATTCGAAAATCCGGGTCCCCATGAACAGATCCTCGCTCAGGCCGACGGTGCGGATAAATAGGATGGCGACGAAGCCTCCGGCGAGACCCAGAGCCAGATAGACGCCGAGTTCCCAGAAGTGGTAAAGCACGAAGTCCACCGCAACAAACGTTGGAAACTCGCCCAGAAATATGCGGGACACCACCGACCCGACCACCGACGCGATGACGATGTTGCTGATGTGGCTCAGTTCAAGGTCAAGAAGAATGATCTCGACGGCAAAAAGGGTGCCGGTGATGGGTGCGTTGAAGGTCGCGGCGATGCCCGCCGCCACCCCGGAGGCCAGGCAAACGCGGCGGATTGCCGGGTCCAGCCTGAATACCTGTGCCATGGAAGACCCGATGGACGCCCCGATCTGAATGATGGGGCCTTCCCGGCCCACGGATGCGCCCCCGCCGATGAGCATGCTCGTGACCAGTGTCTTGAAAAAGGTGACCCGATGCCGGATTCGACTCTGGTGGTTGGTTACGGAAAGAATCACCTCGGGAACGCCGGGACCCCGGGCTTCGGGAATGACGTAGACGATAAGCAGCCCCGCCATCAGACCGACCGACGGGGGAAAAACGACCCTGAACCACCAGGGCGAAGCCACTACCTGATGGGTGAAGGTGACGCCCGGCGCCCAGAACAGGTTCCCGAACAGCTCGATGAGGGCACGGAAACAGACGGCGCCGACGGCAGACAGGACGCCGATGACCATGGAAAACAGCATGAGGGTGATGGTGCTCAGGCGCTCCCGCTTCATACCGATCGTCGTCCATTCATGCCGAAAAGGCGTCCTCCTCCCCTATCCTCCTCGACCCCGGAAGTTTCGACCCTTCCCGGGACGCTATGCACCCAAGAGGATTGTGATGTGGTATACCCCGTCGATCAGGCGCGCATCCAACGGCAGGTTCGCCTTTTCGAATATCTTCATCATGAATTTGTTGACGGCAGGGACCTCGGCCGTCAGTCCTTTCAGGCCCTGTTCCCTGGCCAGGCGGATCAGCATGTTCAGAAGAATTGAATGCGCGTCAGCACCGTCTGAGGCGACACCAGACGTGTTTCCCAATGTGAACTTTCAGGGAACGACATGGGGGTATTTCTCCGGCGTGCAGTGTCGACGATGCCGCCCGTCCCGGTATGGAACGACATCATCAATATCCTTGGGATCCATGTGCCGAAAATCCCCCGGCACCGCCGACGGCCCCGGACCGGGCATCCAATGTCGGGCGACGACGCCACGGCACCCTCACGGCCTCCTCAGGCACCGATTTCAGGTTAACGGATAACACGTTCCGCCGCGATGATCAAGTCTGCCGGCACGGCTGAACACGGCTCGGCCGTCAATGCTCAAAAATTAGCCGTTGTCTCACACAGAAAAATTCTGGTAAGAAATCCCTGACGACAGTGCCGCCGATGAACAGGACGCTCCTGCACACCGGCCGTTCTCATAAATTTTCCGACAATGCCTGGAGAGATCCATGGAAAGCAAGACCGCTTCCGAGTGCCCCCCCGCCCCGTCCCCGTCAACCCACCCGCAACCCGAATCGGTTCGCCGACTGAGCCGCCCCCTCTGGCTGCTTTCCATTATCGCCCTGTCGATTTTCCTGGTCGAAGCCTTCAATATGATCCTCCTGAACCTCCTCCCGCCGCTGCCCCTGACGATCGAAGTCATGGGGGACGCGCTGTTGCTGATCGTGCTCGTCTTCCCCACCCTGTATCGATTTTCCTACAAACCGCTGCTGCAACACATTGAACGGCGAAAACAGGCGGAAACCGAGCTCAAGAAATCGGAACAGCGGCTGAGGCGCCTTTCCAACCAATTATTGACCGCACAGGAAATCGAACGCCGCGAGATCGCCGCCGGTCTTCACGATGAAATGGGGCCCAAGATCAGCGCCCTTAAATTCAGGGTTGAAGCGGCCCTGCAGGCCATGAACGGGAAGGATGAACTGGACATGGAGCGTCAATGCCGCCTGATCGTCAAGACGTTTCAGGAACTGCACGAGGAGATCCGGGTCATCTCGAAAAACCTGAGTCCGCTCATGATCGACGAACTGGGGTTGCGTCCCGCTTTGGATGGGCTCTGCGACAGCATCAGAAGCGCTTTTCCGGAAATTTCCATTGAAACCGAATGGGCCGTGACTGAAAACGATCTGCCGCAACCCCTCAAGATCGTGATTTATCGCGTGGTTCAGGAGGCACTGGCCAATATGACCCGTCACAGCCGCGCAACCCGAGGCCGAGTCTCCCTTCGCAAACAAAAGGGCCGGCTGTTTCTTGAAATCAGGGACAACGGGATCGGGTTCAATGTCGACGACAAGCTCCATCCCCAATCCGCCGACAGCGGCATCGGCCTTCCGGCTATGTGCGAACGGGTCACCCACGCCGCCGGTGCCGTCACCATCGATTCCAGCCCGGACAACGGCACGACGATCATCGCCGTTTGGGACATCGACCGGACGCCCCCCGACAGGGCCGAAACGGCGGAATGAGAGACTGTCTGAGGACGCCGTTCTTTCCGACGTTCAAAAGGCGATCCACAACAACAACACACCCAAAGAGAACAAGGTCACCGGAATCCCCACCGCCGCATGCCGGCCGAAGGTGATGTCGATGCCGAAACCGCGGGCCTGTTCGACGACGATGAGATTGGCAATGCTCCCCAGGAGGAAAAGGTTTCCGGCGAAGGTGCTCGACACCGCCAGGACATACCACTGAACCGGATTCATAGGATCGAGAAAAGGCAGCAGCAGCATGACGGCCGGAACGTTGCTGAACAGGTTGCTCAAGGCCGTCGACACGGCCGCTAAAACGGGAAGATCGCCCAATACCCATCCCCTTGCCGTGAAAGCTTGCACCATCATCCCCAGGTAGGGTCCCCGGGAAACGCCGTGGATAACGATGAAGAGCGCGCAGAAAAAAGTGATCAGATGCCAGTCCACCAATCCCAGGATGTCTCGGGTTTTCATTCGACGGCTGCAGAGGAGAACGCCCGCGACAGCGATGGCCGACACCTCTCGGGGGACGGCGGTGAAGAACATGAGCACCAGAACGGCGACGGCGATGAGTCCCTTGGCCGTGTGCCAGGAGTTGAACATCGGCCACGGTGTCTTTGACAGGGTTTCGGTGTCGAGGTTGGTGGTGTAGAGCCTTTCCCGGTAAATCCCGAGGATGATCAGGTAGCCGCCCAGAAGAGACACGGCGACGGGGGGCGTGCACCAGATCAGAAACGCCCCGAAGTCGAGTCGGCCGACCTGCCCGATGAGCATGTTCTGGGGATTGCCGATGATGGTGGCGGCCGAGCCGATATTGCTGGCGACCGCGAGCCCGATAAGAAACGGTACGGGGTTGAGCCCGCCTCGGATCAAGGCCAGAGAAAGAACGGGGGTGAAGGCGAAACAGACGATGTCGTTGGCCAGGAGCGCCGAGAGCAGCGCGCTCGAGACCATGCCGGTCAACAGAAAGAGCCTCGGGCGGTGGAGGAGACCGGCGATCGCCGCGGCGGCCCAGGAATAGAACCCCCCGAGGCGGAGCTGTGCGGAGGCCACCATCAGGGAATAGAGGAGCAGAATGGTCGGAATGTCGACGGCGCCCACCGCCTCCCGGGTAGTGACGACACCCGCCACAACCATGCCGATGGCACCCAGAAGTGCGATGCCGACCCTGTCGACGACAAGCCCCGGCACCTTTCCCAGGGCAATCCCCGCATAAGTGATGCCGAACAGCCCGAGGGCCGCGATGTCCGTATGCACCAAAGCGTCTTTCCTTTCTCAACGGTCGATGATGACTCAATTTTCGACTTTCACAGGCCGGTGCCGGGAGGATACGACCCTCGCCCCACGCGTCGATTTGAAGCCTGTTTTCTTCACGGCCGGAACCCGCCGCAGGTCCCCTGACGCCCGTGGAAAATAGGACTTGATATCCTCGGATATCCCTGTTATTCATTTTTCCGGTGCGGTTTTGTCAACCCCAAAACCGCGGGATTCCGCAACCTCGACGATATTGCCGATTCAATGCAACGGGTTGCGATCTTGACGTTTTTCAAAGCGACGTGCACCGAAACGACGCTTATCCGGAAACCAAGTTTCGCAGAACTTGGTTTCTTGCTTTTAAGGAGGTCGCCATAAAAGGGGTCGTCATTGCCGGAACCAGAAGCGGCAGCGGCAAAACAACCATCACGATGGGCTTCATGGCGGCCTTCCGCAGACGGGGTCTCACGGTGGCGCCGTTCAAGGTCGGGCCGGATTTCATCGATCCCGGCCACCACACCCGCGTCACCGGCGCGATCAGCCGGAACCTGGATGGATGGATGCTCTCCCGGGTTTACAACACGGCGGCATTCGCCAGGGCCGCGGACGGGGCAGACATTGCCGTCATCGAGGGGGTCATGGGGCTCTATGACGGATATGACGGGCGCAGCGAAGCCGGCTCCACGGCCCAGATGGCCAAATGGACGGGCGTCCCCGTCATTCTGATCGTCGACGCCAAAAGCATGGCCCGAAGCGCCGCCGCCCTGGTCCACGGCTTCGAAAGCTTCGATCCGGAGCTCGACTTCGCCGGGGTCGTCTTCAACAACATCGGCAGCCCGAGACATCTCGCCTATCTTCGGGAGGCTCTGGATGGACGGGTGAAAATGCCCTGCCTGGGCGGCATCCCCCGGGACGACGCCGTCGCCATCCCCGAACGTCATCTGGGCCTCGTCACCCGGGAGGAGCACGGGACATCCTCCGAAACCGTGCGTCGACTGGCCGACCTGATCGAAGGCCACATCGATCTGGATGCCCTTTGGCGGCGCCTGCCGGATCTCCCCGGGATCGCTGTGACACGCCCCACCCCCATTTCCGGCCCCACCGCCGACATGCCGATCGTCCGGATCGGCGTGGCTGTCGACAAGGCCTTCTGCTTTTACTATCAGGACAACCTCGATCTCCTTGCAGCCCGGGGCGCCGAAATTGTGTCGTTTTCACCGATATCGGATCCGGCCCTTCCCGACGCGCTGGACGGCCTCTATTTCGGCGGGGGTTATCCCGAGCTTTTCGCCGATCGGCTGGCTGAAAACAGGACGCTCTGCCGGCAGGTTCGGGAAGCGAGTGCGGCGGGCATGCCCATTTACGGCGAATGCGGCGGATTCATGTACCTCGGCCGGGAAATCCATGATATGGAGGGTCGGAGCCATCTCATGACCGGGTGTTTTCCCTTCGCCACGCGGATGTACGACCGCCTTCGTTCCCTTGGCTACCGTGAGGTCACCCTCACCGCCGACACGGTTCTGGGGCAGGCCGGAGCCACCCTCCGGGGACACGAATTCCACTATTCCGACCTTGAACCTTCTCCCGAAGGAGATGGGGTTCAAACGGTCTACGGCCTGTCGGACCGCTTGGGTCGGCCGCGAAGCGGAGAAGGGTTTCAGATCCAACGCACCCTGGGAAGCTATGTCCACCTCCATTTCGGCAGCCGCCCCGAGGCTGCCGGCTCGTTTGTCGACGCCTGTCGGATCTACCGTCATGAAAGGAACCGCTCAACAAGATGAACCCCCAAGAAATTGAATCCTTAAGCTTTCAGATTATCGACCGGGAAGCCGGTCCCCACGGTTTCGACGCCGCCGAATGGGAAATCGTCCGACGCATGATTCACACATCGGCGGATTTCGACTATATGAAGACCGTCCGCTTCCACCCGCTCGCCATTGCCCGAGGCCTCGCAGCGATCCGGGCCGGCAATCCCGTCATCACCGACACGGAAATGGCGCGATCGGGGATCCGCAAAGCATCGGTCGAGGCTTTCGGCGGCAGCGTCACCTGTCTCATCGGTCAGGCCGACGTGCGGATGTACGCCGAAAAGGCCGGCATCACCCGCGCCAAGGCCGCCGTCGACATGGCCCTACCCCTGATGACGGACGGGATTTACGTGATCGGCAACGCCCCCACGGCCCTGCTCCGTCTCATGGAGCAGATCCGGGCCGGCCAGGCCCGTCCGGCTCTGGTCATCGGACTGCCCGTCGGCTTTGTCAACGCTTCGGAATCCAAATCCGAACTGGCCCAAATGGACGTACCCCACATCACCAACCTCGGTCGCAAGGGGGGGTCCAACGTGGCGGCCGCCGTCGTCAACGCCCTGTTGATCATGGCCGGCCGGACCTCATGAGTGATAAGCGCGAACCGACACTTCGGTGCGGTTTCACTACGGGCGCTGCCGCTGCCGCAGCCGTCCGGGGGGCGCTGTTGCACCTGATTGAAGGACGTTTTCCGGCGACGGTGATCCTCCCCCTTCCGACCGGTGAGGCCCTTACCATTCCCATCCACGCCTGTTCTTTCACCGCCGACGGCGGAGCGGAATGTCTGGTCGTCAAGGACGGCGGAGACGACCCCGACGTCACCCACAACGCCGTCATCGGCGCAAGGGTTCGTCTGGGGGCGCCACCCCGGGAATGCCGGGAGGCAGCTGTCGGCAACGGCGCGAATCCAGGGGTTGTCCTGCCGGATTTCGACGGGGGGCGAATCCGCCTCTTCGGCGGCACGGGCGTCGGGCGGGTCACCAAGCCCGGTCTTGAGGTGGCGCCGGGCGAACCGGCCATCAATCCGGAACCCCGCCGGATGATCCGACAGGCTGTGCTGGATGTCCTTGCGGACCGCCGCGATATCGGCACGGTCTGTGTCGAAATCTTCGTCCCCGAAGGCGAGGCCATGGCGATAAAAACGCTGAACGCCCGCCTCGGCATCCTGGGGGGTATTTCCATTCTGGGCACGACGGGCATCGTCCGCCCCATGTCCCACGACGCCTATATCGCCACTATCCGCGCATCCCTGTCAGTGGCCGAGGCGGCAGGGCTCGACACCGTCGTCATGACCACGGGCCGCCGCAGCGAACGGTTCGCCCAAGCCCTCTGGCAGGACCTTCCCGAGGAAGCCTTCGTGCAGATTGGGGATTTTTTCGAGACATCCCTCACGGCCGCCGCCACGGGTTTCCGCGAGGTCCGGATCGCCGTCTTTTTCGGCAAGGCCGTCAAGATGGCCCAGGGGATCCCCCACACCCACGCCGCCAAATCGGCCATGACGCTTCAACGTCTCTCGGAATGGGCGCTGGCGGTCAGCGGAGATGCGGACTTCGCCGAAAGAGTGGCCCACGCCAACACGGCCCGCCACGCCTTCGAGTTCATCCGTGCCGAGCACCCGGCCCTTATCTCCCGGGTGGGCCGCGCCATGATCGCGGCCGCTCGGCGGTTTTCCGGCGAAGGTTTCCGGATCCGCGGCGTGGTCTTCGATTTCGAAGGCAATCGTATTTTCGACGAAAACGGCGGTGCCGTATCATGATCCCCGTCACGATCGTCGGCATCGGCCTCTCTCCCAGAGACCTCACCCCGGGCCATCTCGAGGCGATCGGGGAGGCCGAGGTTCTCGTCGGCGGAAAACGACACCTGAGCTATTTCCCGGATGTCCGTGCCGAAAAATTGGCGATCACCCGGAACATCGCCGAGATCGTCCCGTTCATCGCGGAACGGATGGCCGCTAAAAAGGTAGTTGTCCTGGCATCCGGGGACCCCTTGTTTTACGGCATCGGATCGGTCATCACGACCGCTCTCGGGGCGGAGAACGTACGGGTTCTGCCCAACATCACCGCCATCGGCGCCGCTTTTGCCAGGATCGGCATCCCCTGGAGCGACGCCCGCCTCGTCAGCCTCCACGGCCGCCGGAACGATGCGGCGCTCCTGGAGGCCCTCGCCTGTCATCACAAAATCGGTCTTTTGACCGACCCCATCCATACCCCCGCATGGCTGGCGGCCTTCATGACGGCGCATGGTTTCACGGACTTCGACATGTGTGTCCTCGAAAAACTCGGCGCCGAAGACGAATCTGTTGCGTGGGTACCGCCGGTCGAGGCCGCCGGAAAGGTTTTCCGGTCGCCGAACGTTGTCATCCTGCATCGGAGACCGCCCGACAGAAAGGAGGCGTCGCCGCTCTATCCCGGGATGCCCGAGGCCGCCTTCATCCACGAAAAGGGACTGATCACCAAACCCGAGGTCCGCGCCGTCACCCTGTCCAAACTCCGCCTTGGGGCGCCCGGTCTCGTTCTTTGGGATCTGGGTGCCGGCAGCGGCTCCGTAGCTATCGAGGCGGGTCTTTTCATCCGGACCGGCCGGATCGTTGCGGTGGAGCGGCGGGCCCATCGCATCGCCCATATCCGGGCCAATCAAGAACGGTACGGAATCGAGCGGCTTGAAATCGTCCAGGCGACCCTGCCCGACGGCCTCGACGATCTGCCCGCCCCCGACCGGATCTTTATCGGCGGAGGCGGAAAAGACCTGGGGCGGATCATGGAAACCGCCGGGGCGCGTCTCAGGCCCGGGGGCGTCATGGTGGTAAACACCGTTTTGATTCAGAACATCGACGTCGCCCTGACCGGCTTCCGGAGGCTGGGGTTGGCGACCGACATCGTCCAGATTCAGGTGAGCGCCGCCAAAAAGATGCCCTGGGGCGATCGCCTCTCTCCACAGAATCCGGTGTGGATTATCACCGGCGCTGCGTCGGAAAGCCCTCCGAAGGCCGCCGCGGCATCCTGCCGAGGTTCCGCCCGTGACGCTTGACAGCCCCGCCGTCGAACTGCTTGCGCCGGCCGGCAATCCCGAGAAGCTCGAGATCGCCGTCTATTACGGTGCCGACGCCGTCTATCTGGCGGGTAAGGACTTCAGCCTGAGAAACTTCTCCGGAAATTTCACCCTGGAAGAACTGGACCAGGCCGTCACCTTCGCCCATCGAAACGGCGTACGGGTCTATGTGGCGTGTAATATCTATCCCCGAACCGATGAAACGGACCGGATCGCCGCCTACCTGGGGCAGTTGGCCGAGATCGGGCCCGACGCCGTCATTATTGCCGATCCCGGGGTATTCGCCGCAGCCCGGCGCATCATCCCCGAAATCCCCATCCACATCAGCACCCAGGCCAACATCACCGGCCTCGACGCCGCCCGGTTCTGGCGGGATCTGGGGGCCCGCCGCGTCAATCTCGCCCGGGAACTCCCCCTCGATGACATCCGGAGAATCGCCGACGGC
This sequence comes from Desulfococcus multivorans, assembly GCF_001854245.1. Lineage (GTDB taxonomy): Bacteria > Desulfobacterota > Desulfobacteria > Desulfobacterales > Desulfococcaceae > Desulfococcus > Desulfococcus multivorans. The sequence continues at coordinate 3,393,745 of NZ_CP015381.1, forward strand.
GTCGACCTGGAAATCGAGGCCTTTGTTCACGGCGCCATGTGCATCGCCTATTCGGGACGCTGCCTTCTGAGCAGTTTCATGACGGGACGGGACGCCAACCGGGGACGGTGCAGCCATCCCTGCAGGTTTCATTACACCCTCATGGAGGCAAAGCGACCGGGTCAATATTACCCAATCGCCGAGGACGGCCGGGGAGCCTATGTCTTCAATTCGAAGGACCTGTGCATGATCGCGCACATCCCGGAGATGATCGACGCCGGCGTCCGGTCCCTCAAAATCGAGGGACGGATGAAGGGAATCCATTACCTGGCATCAGTGGTCAAGGTTTACCGCGAAGCCATCGACGCCGCTCTTGACCGTTCCGAAGGCCGTCGTTACGTTGTCCGGCCCGACTGGCGGGAAACCCTGGCGGGCGTCACCCGCCGGGGTTACTGCACCGGCTTTTATTTGAGGGATCCCGATCAGATCGTTCCGGAATACAACCCGCCCGACAGCGAGATTCGGCAGGATTTCATGGGAAAAGTCCTGGAACGCCTCTCGGCCACCGATATTCTGCTGGATGTCCGCAACAAAATCACTGTCGGCGAGGCGGTAAGCGTCTTTTCCGCCAAAGGTCCCCCCCGGCCCGACGTGATCCGCCGCATCACGTCGGAAACCGGGGATCGGCTGTTCCACGCCCAACCCAACAACCGGGCGATCCTGTCCCTTCGCGGCGGCGCCAGCCCCCTTGACCTGATCCATCGGGCTCCGGCCGATCCTGCGCCGCTATCCGAAGAATGAAAATGAAGCGGATTTATTCTATTCGCCGCATTTTTTTTATGTATTGATTATATCCTTCTCCTTCGATATACTGAATTTAATATTGATTCGTCTCATTATGACCGGCCCCTAAAGCCCATCAAGGAGAAGGCCCATGCACACCGATACTGAAAAGGAGTACCTGATCCGGGCCATCGACGGCTTCAGGCGCAAGATCATCGTCGTCTCTCCGGAATACGTCATCCTTGCCGCCAACGCCTTCACGAAAAAACGATTCAGCAAGAACATCATCGGACGCCTCTGCCACGAGATTCTCTGGAACCTCGACACGCCCTGCGAGGAATGCCCCCTGGGACAGATCACCAAGACACGGTCACCCACGGTTATCCACAAATCAAGCTTTCTCACCCAGAAAAAGAACTACTGCCACTACTTCTACCCGCTTCCGCCGTCCGAGAACATGACGGACGAGATAGTAGACGCCATCGCCATGCTCGACTTCGACATCCCCTTTGTGGAGGGGCTCGAAGAAAAGCTGCAGCGCTCAAACGCCTTCCTCAAGAACCTGATTCTGAGTTCCGTGGACGGCGTGATCGCCGCCGACCGGAAGGGTAAGATCTTCATTTTCAACGACGCCGCCGTGGAAATCACCGGGTACAGCATGTACGATGGGCTCCACAAACTCATGATCCAGGACATTTACGCCGAGAAGGGTTGTGCCTACGACATCATGAAAAAACTGCGGAGCAAGGATTACGGCGGGAAAGGCAAGCTGAAATTCCATCAGGTGGACATACAGCACAAAAACGGCATGATCGTCCCTATCCGGCTGAACGCCGCCGTCGTCTATGACGGCAAGGAAGAGGTGGCGACCATCGGCTTCTTTCACGATCTTCGGGAAGAAATCAAAATGAAGGAAAAGCTGGAAAAAACGCGTCTGCAGCTCCTCCAGGCCGACAAGATGGCATCCCTGGGCAAGCTTTCCGCCGGCGTGGCCCACCAGCTCAACAACCCACTGGGAAGCATCACCCTCTTTACCAAGCTGGTGCTCGAGGAGTACGCGTTGGAAGAGAGCATCCGCGAGGACCTTTCCCGCATCCTGAAAGACGCCCAACGCTGCCGGGACACGGTGAAGGAGCTCCTTGAATTCGCCCGGCAGACCCGTTACCAGATCAAACCCCACGACATCAACAGAGCCCTCTCGAGGACGCTGTTTTTGCTCGACAAGCAAACCCTCTTCCACAACATCGAGATTTGCAAACACTTTGCCGAGGGTCTCCCCATGGTGCCCGGAGACATCCAGCAGCTGAACCACGTTTTCATGAATCTCATCATCAACGCGGCCCAGGCCATGGGCGGGAACGGAAAGCTGTCGCTGAAAACCGAACACCTCCCTGCCAGGAACCAGGTGCTGATCGAAATTTCCGACACCGGTCCCGGGATTCCCGACGAGGTTCTTCCCCACATCTTCGACCCGTTCTACACCACCAAGGACGAGGGGGAGGGCACCGGCCTCGGGCTGAGCCTGGCTTACAGCATCATCAAGGAACACCACGGCCTCATCGAGGCCAGGAATGCGCCGGAGGGCGGTGCCGTATTCAGCATCGAACTCCCCCTCGACATGCCCGAGACGACGGAAACCGACCACTGACCGCCGTCGGTTGACCGGACACCGGTTTCCCAAAACCCGGTCATGAAACATCGCACCGAGGATGATACGATATGGATGAAATCAATGTACTGGTGATCGACGACGAAGACGGTATTCGACTGGCCTGTCAGCGGATCCTCAACCGGATGGGGTTCAAAACTTTTTCGGCCAACCGGGGGCTCGCGGGGCTGGAGATCATCAGAAAAGAGATGATCTCCATTGTCCTTCTGGACCTCAAGATGCCGGGAATGGACGGTCTGGAGGTCCTCCAGCATATCCGGGCGGAAGACCCATCGATTCTGGTCATCATCATCACGGGATTCGCCACCATCGAGACGGCCATCGAGGCCATGAAACAAGGGGCCTACGATTTCATCCCCAAGCCTTTCGAGCCTGAACACCTCCGCATGGTCGTCGAACGCGCCCGGGAAAAGCTTATCCTGACCATGGAAACGGAGATGCTGGAAGCCCAGCGGAGAAAGACTCTCATGGATCTGGGTATGCAAAAAAGCCGGATCCGCACCATCCTGGAATCCCTTCCCAATGGGTTGGTGGTGACCAACACGCGGGGTCAGGTCGTACTGATGAACCCCGCCTTCATCCATCTCATGGGTCTTGATCCCTGCCGGACGACCGGAGAACGGATCGAGGCTTACGTCGCCGATCCGGGATTCTGCAATCTGGTGATGGACATCTCCCAGGGAAAATACACCGTTGCCGACGACCCCCCAAGCTATGAGCTGGCCCTGCCCGACAACATCTACCTCATGGCCAAAGGCCGCCCGATTACGGGGGATGACGGCGAATGCATGGGGGCGGTGATTACCCTGGTCAACATCACCACCATGAAGGTTCTGGACCAACTTAAAAGCGAATTCGTGGCGAAGGTCACCCACGAGCTGCGTTCGCCCCTCTCCACCATCCACGAACAACTGGCGCTGGTGCTGGGCGACATGATGGGGGACGATTCGAACGCCGACAAGGAGCAGGAACAGTATCTCCTCTTCCGGGCCAAGGAAAAGACCCAGGGACTGATCTCCCTCATCGGAGACCTCCTGGATCTTTCCCGCATCGAATCCGGGGCCGTCACCCGCGAACCCGTCCCGGTCAAGCTGGACGACCTGCTGAAAAGCATCGTGGATTTCCTGAACGCCCGGGCCGGCGCGAAACGTCAGACCCTCACCGCCGTTCTGCCTGAGCGGCCGCTGCCACAAATCACCGCCGACCCCATGGCCCTGGAAAGCATCTTCGGCAACCTGATCACCAATGCCATCAACTACACCCCGGAGGGCGGTCACATCGAGGTGAGGGCGAGCAAGCCGGACGGCCGAATCCAGGTCGAGGTCTCGGATACGGGATTCGGTATCGATGAAAAATACCTGGACAAGATCTTCGAACGCTTCTACCGGGTCAAGAACGAAAAGACCCGTTTCATCACCGGCACCGGTCTGGGCCTGCCCATCGTCAAAAGCCTGGTGGATGCCATGAACGGCACCATCTCCGTCCAAAGCAGCGTGGACAGGGGCACGACTTTTACCGTGATCCTGCCCCTGGAGAAGACCGAAGAAGCGGTGTGCCCCCCTCCGAGTGAAACGATAAACAGCGTCACGACATGAATCGGGGGCATCCGGCGTGGATGCCCCCGTTCCGAGGTCGGCCCGGAGTCGGCGTCCGACGGAACTCAGGCCAGGAGATCCTTGACGCTCTGGACAATCTGCTCGGTGGAATCCGGGCCCTTGGGGATATAATCGTCGGCCTCCATGCTGATGCCGTCGAAATGGGAGTAGCGGGTGGAGGTGACATGATCGGCCACTGCGGTGAGCATCACAATGGGGATATCCGAGAGATTCGGATCCTTCTTCAACTCCGCACAGACCTCATACCCGTCCTTTTCAGGCATCATGACGTCCAGGACGATACAGTCGGGACGCTTCGCCCTGACCTTCTCGAGTGCCTCGTTCCCGTTGTAGGCCGCCTCGACGGCGAAACCGGCCTTTTTCAATCTTCCCCCGACGATGGAGATCACATCAGGCTCATCATCCACGACCAATACGACTTTCTGGCTCATAGTCTTCCTCCTTTGTTTAAAGATATTCCTGAAGCATCAAACGGTTGGCTGCATATCTTTTCGAACGGTTACCATAAGACAAAGCAATCCCCGTGCCATATGCCGTGATCTTTGACACAGTACCGGAAAAAACAGCACGAAAGCCGCTCTTCAGCGGATCGCTTCCTGACCGCCGCCCAAATCTCCAGCGCTGCCGGGCGTGATCGACGGCTTCGGCGCCCGAAGTTCCGGCCCAAGCGATGCCGTTTTGGCACAAGCATGCCCGCAACCGCTTTATTTCCGAAGGGTTATCTACAAGAACGCCATTTTGGCACGCGCCATTATGGAATACCTTTGATTTTCATTGCATCATGTGCTAACGCCCTATCAGCATATCTAAAACGCGGGAGCACGGCATGCCGTACTTCCAGGGCAAACGGAAAAGCGGAGATCATGGACGACAGCATCATCGTCATCGACGACGATCCGGACTATCTCGATATCCTGCGACGGCGGCTTTCGACGGCGGGATTCCACGACATCACCATCGAGGCCGATGCCCTGAAGGCCGCCCAAAGATTCGCCGAAGGCGAGCGGTTCCACCTCGCTCTCATCGATGTCAACATGCCCGAGATGAACGGAATGGCACTTCTCGACCGGATCAAGAACACCAGCCCCGACACCGAATGCATCATGGTGACGGCGGTCAACGAAGTCCACGTAGCCGTCGCCTGCATCCGAAAGGGCGCCTACGACTATCTCGTCAAACCCGTCTCCAGGGAAAACCTCACACTCTCCGTCAACCGGGCCCTCGAGCGGAAGCACCTCCTGGATCTGCTCGACATCGACAAAAAGAAAACCCTGCCCAAACTGACCGACACATCGCCGTTTCGGGGGATCGTCACCCGATCCCGAAACGTGCTCAAGGTGCTCAAGGAAGCGGAGCTTCATGCCCACAGCGACGTACCCATTCTGATCACCGGCGAAAGCGGCACCGGCAAGGAACTCCTGGCCAAGGCCGTTCACCGGGCCAGCTCCCGGGCGAGTCGCCCCATGACGACGGTCAATATGGCGGCCGTCACCGAGAGCCTCTTCGATGCCGAGTTCTTCGGCCACGCCAAGGGCGCCTTCACCGGTGCGGACAAAGCCCGCATCGGCTATCTCGAGTACGCCGACGGCGGCACCCTCTTCCTGGACGAAATCGGGATTTTACCCGTCTCCCTCCAGGGAAAGCTCCTTCGGGTCCTTCAGGATGGGGAATACATGAAAATCGGTACCAACCAGCCCCGACGCGCCGACGTCCGGATCATCGCCGCCACCAATGAGGATATGGACCAGCTCATCGAGCAGCGGCGGTTCCGACAGGATCTCTACTACCGGCTTCGGGGGGGGTGGCTTCACCTCCCCCCGCTGCGGGAACGGCGGGCCGACATTCCGCCCCTCATCAACCTTTTCCTCGACGAATTCTGCGGGGAGAAAGACCGATGCCGGGTGGACGTACAAGCCATGGCGCTGCTGATGCACCACGACTATCCCGGTAACATCCGGGAGCTCCGCGCTATCATCCAGTCCGCGGTCAACCTGGCCCAGAGCGGGCCGATTGTGCCCGGATGCCTTCCCGAGGCCGTCCGGAACGCCGGACGCGCTCAGGAGGCCGAAGCCCCTCGGGAGCAGGGTCCGATTCTCACCCTTGCCCAGGTGGAAAAAGCGCATATATTAAAGGTCTATCGGCGTCTCGATCGAAACAAGAGCCTGACGGCCCGACGCCTGGACATCGGCCTCAACACCCTTCGGCGAAAACTGTCGTCCTACGGCGAGAAGTAAGGCCGGGAGTCATGATTGCAAATCACGCGTCATTTAACTCAACTTTCGACTTTCCCAGGCCGGCGCCGCTATCCGGTCGCCATCATGAACGTTGAAATTTAAAAAATGGATCCGCGGCATGAATAACATCGGCATCTGGGCCGTGACGCCCAACGGCGTCCGGCTGGCCCAAAGGCTCGCGAGGTTTTTCCCCCGATCCGCGCTATACCTCTCCGCCGCTCTCGACCTGTTCCCGGAGGCTCTGCCTGCCGAACGGTTCGAACGCCTCGCAACGGCGGTTACCAGGCATTTTACCCGACACGACGGCCACCTTTTCATCATGTCCACGGGCATCGTCGTAAGGATGATCGCACCGCTTTTGCAGCACAAAAGCGTCGACCCCGCAGTGGTCGTCCTGGACGAGTTGGGCATCCACGCCGTCAGCCTTCTGGCCGGACACATCGGCGGCGCCAACGCCCTGGCCCGTCGGGCGGCAGAGGCGGTCGACGCCGTCCCCGTCATCACCACGGCCACGGACCTCAACCGCCTGCCGGCCGTAGACACCCTGGCCTGCGAACTGGGTCTCGCCATCGAAAACCCCGACGCCGTCAAACACGTCGGCATGGCCTTTCTGAAGGGACGTCCCGTTCGACTCCACGACCCTTACGGCCTTATCCGGAACCATCTGCCGCCGGAAACCCTGGTGCCGGACACCCGCACGGACGACGGCGAAGACGTCTTTCCGTCCGGAAATCCAATCCCCGAAGGTCCGGGCATCTATGTCGACGACAGAGTGGTTGACCTGCCCCCGCAAGTTCTGATATTGCGTCCCCGTTCCCTGGCCGTGGGCATGGGCTGCAATCGCGACACCGAGATGTCCGAGATGCACCGTCTTCTCACGGAGACCCTGGACCGCCACCGGCTTTCCCTTCTGAGTGTCTCCACCCTGGCCAGCGTGGACATCAAGCGAGACGAGACCGGCCTCATCGCACTGGGCGAATCCCTGGGGATTCCCCTTGTTTTTTTTGATCGAGAGGCCCTGGGGCGGGTCCGGACCATAGCGACGCCATCGGCAATGGTGGAAAAACACATAGGAGTCAAAAGCGTATGCGAAGCAGCAGCAATCCTGGCGGCAAGGAACGGTGCGCTGATCGTTCCCAAACAGATCACCCCAAACGTGACGGCGGCCGTGGCACGAAGGTCCTCTATGTCGTCGGTATCGGCCCCGGGGGTCCGGACTACCTCTGTCGACGGGCCCACGACGTTCTCGAGCGGGTCGAGGCCGTCGCCGGATACACCACCTACATCGACCTGATCCGGCCGCTCATCGCCGGCAAACGGATTATTCAGACCGCCATGAAACGCGAAGTGGAGCGGGTCGAGGCCGCCATCTCGGCCGCTCTGTCGGGCGAGTCCTGCGCCATTGTTTCCAGCGGCGACGCCGGCATTTATGCCATGGCAGGCCTTGTCTACGAAATGTGCCGGGAAAAGGGACTCGCGATCCGGGCCCCCCGGACGGACCCCGCCGTCGATGCGGACGAGAATGCCCTCCTCATCGAGGTCATCCCCGGCATCCCGGCCCTGGCCGCGGGAGCCGCCCTCCTGGGCGCACCCCTCACCCACGACTTCGCCGCCGTCAGCCTGAGCGACCTCCTTACGCCGTGGGAGCTTATCGAACGGCGTCTCGACGCCGCCGCCGGCGCCGACTTCGTCATCGCCCTATACAACCCCAAGAGCAAGCGTCGAAGCGACCACCTGGAGGCCGCCCAGAAGATCATTCTGCGGCACCGCGCCCCCGAAACGCCGGTGGGCGTCGTCACCGGCGCCATGCGGGACAACCAGCGGGTGACGATCACCACCCTGGGCGACCTCCATCGGGCCGAAGTGGACATGCAGACCACCGTTTTTGTGGGCAACAGCAGCACCTTCGCATATCTCGGACACATGATCACCCCCCGGGGATATGCCAGGAAATACGATCTCGATTCGGAGCGACGCCGTCATGTCTGAAGCCCCCTGCATCGCCGCCTTCGGCACCGGATCGGACGTCGGCAAGAGCGTCGTGGCCACGGCCCTGAACCGCATCTTCCTGAACCGGGGCTTGCGGACGGCGCCTTTCAAGGCCCAGAACATGTCCAACAACTCCGGTGTCACCCCGGAGGGACTCGAGATGGGGCGGGCTCAGATCGTCCAGGCCGAGGCGGCCCGGATCCCGCCCCACGTGGACATGAACCCCATCCTCCTCAAGCCGACCACCGACGTGGGCTGTCAGGTGGTCCTCATGGGGGAGGCCGTGGCCAACCAGACCGCCGTCGAGTATCACACCCGGAAGGCGCATCTCTTCGACACCGCCTGCCGCGCCCTCGACCGACTCCGGAGCCGATTTGACGTGGTGGTCATGGAGGGGGCCGGGTCCTGCGCCGAGGTCAACCTCATGGCCCACGACATCGTCAATTTTCCCATGGCCGAATATGCCGACGCGCCGGTGATCCTCATCGCGGACATCCACAGGGGCGGCGTGTTCGCCCAGTTGGTGGGGACCCTCGCCTGCCTGCCCCCCGAACGGCGGGACCGCATCGCCGGGTTCATCGTCAACCGGTTCCGGGGAGACATCCGACTCTTCGACGACGGGGTGAAGTGGATCGAGGCCAACACCGGGAAACCGGTCTTCGGCGTCCTGCCCTGGTACACCCACATCGCCATCGAGGCCGAGGATTCGGTGATCATCGAGAGCCCCCCCACGGTGCTGCCCGGCAGGGGAACGCGGCCGGCCGTGGCCGTAATCCGCATCCCCCACATCTCCAATTTCACGGATTTCGACCCCCTCTCGGCCGTCAAGGGCCTCGACCTCTTTTTCATTGAAAAGGTACAGGACCTCTCGGGCTTCGCTGCCGTGATCCTGCCCGGATCCAAGAACACCCGGTTCGACCTGGAGTGGCTCAAGACAACGGGCTGGAGCCGACGGCTCGCCGCCTACGCCGAAAAGGACGGCCACATTCTCGGGATCTGCGGGGGCTACCAGCTCCTGGGCAACCGTGTCTACGATCCCCAGGGCCTCGAAGGTGTCCCCGGCACCACTGAGGGGTTGGGCCTTCTGCCGGTGGAAACCACCCTGATGGCACCCAAGACCACGACCCTGAGCCGATTCGCCTGGGGAGACGTCCAGGGCACCGGATACGAAATCCACATGGGCCGGACCGACCGGATCGGCGGCGCACCGCTTTTCACGATCCTGGCCCAGAACGGGGCTGCTCCCGCAAATACCGAGGACGGCTGTATCAGCGACGGCGGCCGGATCATGGCCACATACATGCACGGTCTTTTCGACACGCCCGCCGTAACCCGCCGATGGCTCGACACCATCGGTCTCGGCCGTCTCGACACCGGCGACACCCCGGCCGGCCCGGCAGCCCGGGATCGGGAGTACGATCGCCTGGCCGAGCATTTCGAAAACCACGTGGACACCGAGGCGATTCTCCGTCTGATCCGCCGATCTCCTCCCGGAAACACCGCGGTATGAAAGCCGTCATCTGCGGCGCGGGCCGTTACACCCGAAACCTGTTGGGTCGGCTGGGGGACCGATGGCGCATCACCCTCATCGACGCCTCCGAAAAAGCCCTCAAGGAGCTGATGGATACCCACGCCACCGTGGCGAAGGTTCTGGCAGGCGACGCCGCAAGCCCGGTCCTTCTCGACAAGGCCGGTCTTGGTGAAACCGATTATTTTCTGGCCCTCACCGACAACGACAAGGTCAACCTCGCGGCAGTCCGATTCGCCCGGAAGGCCGGGGTTCCTCACATTCTCTCCGTGCTCTATGACCTTTCACTGGAAGCGAAATTCCAGAAACTGGATGTCCATCTTCTGCTGCCCGGCAACATGGTGGGCAACACCCTCTATCACTACCTGCAGGATCCGCGGATTCAGGTATTCTCCGTTGCCCGCGGCACGGGCGAGGTCGTGGAAATCGAGGTCACTCGGGACAACTGGATCGCCGGGATGTCCGTCACGGTGCTCGAGGATCCGGAATGGCGTCTGGCGGGGCTCTATCGTGCCGGCGAGTGGATGCCGTTGACCGGGGAGCTGATGCTGGCGGAGGGAGACCGGCTGATCCTGCTGGGGAAGCGAAACTTCTTCCGGTCGGTCTGCTCGGTTCTGGCCTGCGGTCACATGCCGTTTCCCGCTCCCTGGGGCCGGGGGCTCATGATCGTCCTGAACGGCGACGAGGGGGCTGAGACCCTGGAAGAAGGCATGTATCTGCTCCGGAACACGCGGGTCGGTCATGTTTCCATTCTCTACGATGCCGTCGATATGCCGGACCCGACGGCCCACATCGACCGGAAAAACGTCCGCCACGACATCCGCCTTCACCCCATGGACGGCCGGTTGACGGACACCGTCAAAACCCTCTGCCGGAAAGACCAGATCGGGCTGGTGGTCATGCGCCCCCTGGGACGCTCGTTTCTGAAATCCATCTCCCGGCCCGAAACCATCGCCCTGGCCCATGAACTCGCCTGCCCGCTTCTGATCGCCCGCAATTCCAATCCCTACGACCGGATTCTGGTGCCCTTCAACGGCACCGCCATGGCCGCACTGGCACTGGAGACCGCCGTCGGCCTGGCGGAGCAGATCGGTGCTCTCGTGGACGCCGCCGTGGTTCAGGAGCCCGATTTCATCCACGGCGAATCCCGGGAATCCTGGAGCGACAAAACCTTCAAAAAGGTCCGGGAGATCAGTCACATCCATAAGGTGAAAATCGGGGAAATCGAATGCCGCGGCAACCCGGTCAAGGAAATCACCGCCCTGGCGGAAAGATATCAGCTGATGGTGGTCGGCAGCACCAATCCCCAGAAGGAGCTGCTCACCCCTCACGTGGGCGAACTGCTTGTCGAGCGGACCCCCTGCTCGGTGCTCATCCTGGCGTCGGGAGCCCCATGATCACCTCTCAGCAGACCGCCCTTCTCCTGGTTGTTCTGGCCATCCTGATCGTGCCCGGCATCAGCAGGATCCTCCGGGTGCCGTCCATGGTGGTGGAGATCATCTTCGGCGTCATCCTGGGCAAGAGCGTGCTGAAACTGGAATTCACCGGCGAATGGCTCCCGTTCCTGGCCCATCTGGGATTTCTGCTCCTCATGTTTCGGGCGGGAATGGAGATTGATTTCACCATGCTGAAACGACAGAGTCGGGGGCAGCTTATGTTTCAGGTACTCTTTTTCATGGTCACCCTGGGACTGGCGACCCTGGCGGCGACACTCCTTTCCCGCGGTTTTTTCGTAGCCCTCATGCTCTCCACCACTTCCTTAGGCCTGGTGATGCCCACCCTGAGGGAAACGGGAATGAGCCGGACCCCCATGGGCCAGGACATCCTGATCGCCGCCACCCTGGCCGACTTCATGACCCTCTTCGGCATTACCTTCTATGTCCTTTACATCCGTCAGGGCATCGACTGGCGTTTTTTCCTTCCCATCCCGCTGTTTCTGGGGTTCGGGATTCTGCTGCGGATAGGCCGCGTCTGGGTCTGGTGGCATCCGGCCGGGGCCGAGCGGATTCTCGGCATTCAGGAGGACGCCCAGGAGATCGGCGTCCGCCTCTCCATGGCCCTGCTCTTTCTGTTTGTGGCCCTGTCGGAACTGGCCCACCTGGAGCCCGTTCTGGGAGCGTTCCTTGGCGGCAGCCTCCTGGCCTATATCTTCCGGGAAAAACCGCTGTTGGAGACCAAGCTTTCGGCCATGGGGTTCGGTTTTCTGATCCCGGTCTTCTTCATCCACGTGGGCATGCAGTTCGATCTGACCCACATCATGAAGCCCGAGATGATCCTGTTTTCCCTCAAACTGTTGGGCGCTGCCGTCACGGTCAAGATGGCTCCCGCGGCGCTCCTTTTGTTCCGGGGGCGAAAACCGAGGGAAGTCTTTCAGGCCGGCGTTCTCCTCTCCTCGCGTCTCAGCCTCATCATCGCCGCTGCGGCCATCGGTGTCGAAAACAACTTGATCAAACCCGAAATCAAGGATGCCGTGGTCTTCATGGCCCTCGTCACCTGTTTCTTAGGGCCGACCCTCTTCAAGCTCATCACGCCCACGGTCGGAAGCGGCGGCCCGAACGACGTCGTAAAATAGGCGATATCGTCCAACCCTCCGGGCCGTCATCCCGCCGCCTGCACCGCTTACGGCGACAGCGCCGCCATCATGAAGGCATACTGGGCTCTCAGGTCACCGATTTCCTGGGCCCAGAACCGGTCGCCGCCCCAGTCCGGATACTCGGCCTGGAACCGGGCGTCGGCCCGCTGCATGGCGCACCAGGCCGTGAAATAGATCATCCGCATGGCTCTCAGTCCCTCGATCAGAAACGCCCAGCGGTGATCCGCGTCGCGGAACCGACGATACCCCGAAAGCAACAGCTGCAAAAAACGGTCGGAAGCCGGGTAGCGGTCCGGCAGGAGCAGCCAGAAATCCTGGACCGGAACACCGTTCATCATGTCGTCGAAATCGATCACCATGAGGCCGTCGTCCGGTCGGTTGAGAATGTTGCCGGCATGGAAATCACCGTGGATGCGGATCATTTCGAGATCCTCGAAGCGAGGGGCCAGGGCGTCGATGATGCGGTCGCAGATGTCCCGGTACGTATCCCGATAGGTCGGTGTCACCGCCTCCGCCGCCAGATACCTCGCATAGGCAGCCGTGGTGGTCCCGGGCAGGAGGACCTGCCTCTCGGGAGCCGGCCGCTTCTGCCCGGCATTGTGAAGCCGCCCCAGCAGCACCCCCACCCGTCGCCAGCTCTCCTCATCCTCGATATCGAACCGACGCCCCGCCTTTTTGGGAAAGACCGCAAAGGAGATCCTTCCCAGATGGGCCAGGGTCCGGCCGTTTTGAAGGGATATTGGGCAGACCACGGGAATGTCGATCTCGGCACAGTCGGCCAGAAAGTCGTGTTCGTCCTGGAGAGCGCCGGGGGACCATCGGCCCGGCCGATAGAATTTCGCGATATAGGGGGTCCCGTCCTCTGCCTGGACCTCGTAGACACGGTTGATATAACTCCTGAAGGGTCGCGCCAGGGCCGTCAATTCCGTGCCGATGGCGGCCTCGAGGGCCGGCAGAAATCGATGGGGCGTCAAATCTGAAAAACTGTCCATAAGCTGTAAAGTTCTTTCCTGAATTGGGTCCACGCGCCTGCTCTGAGGCCGTGTGCCGTTGCCGATAACCCCAAGGGGATCCGGGTCGCTCCGGGTTCAAATCCAAAAATCGGATGCCATGTTATGATGGAACGCCTCGAAAATCAAGGCGTCGGCGACATCGTTTTGACATCCGCCGCAAGAGGCGCTATGGTAACCCGCAATACCATCGCAGGGGCCTGTCCATCAAGGCGAGCACAGGCTTCATCGTGACAACCGATCGACAGCAGGGAGGATGAATACCCTGGAAACCATCTGATCCGGAGGTTCCCCACCATGAAAACATCATTCGGTCCGAACACCCTTATTTTTCCGACGCCGGTCTGGTGCGTCGGCTCCTACGATACGGACGGACGACCCAACGTCATGACCATCGCCTGGGGCGGTATCTGCTGCTCCAAACCGCCGGCGGTGACCATCTCTCTCAGAAAGTCCCGTTACACCTACGAGAATATCGTGCGAACCGGCGCCTACACCCTCAGCGTACCTGGAGAACACCATGCGGCCGCGGCGGATTTTTTCGGCATGGCCTCCGGCCGGAAAACCGACAAGTTCAAAGCGGCAGGCCTCACGGCCGTAAAGTCCGACGTCGTGAACGCGCCCTACGTGGCGGAGTTCCCGATGGTTCTTGAGTGCAGGGTGATCCATACCTTCGACATCGGCGCCCACACCCAGTTCGTGGGGGAAATCCTGGACGTCAAGGTGGATGCATCGGCGTTGAACGCCGACGGAAAGCCCGACATCGAAAAAATCCGTCCACTGGTCTTCAGCCCCGAAGTGAGTCTTTACCACACAGTGGGGCGGCAGATCGGCAAGGCTTTCGGCATCGGCAAACCCCTCATGCCCGATCGGGATTAGCTGTTCCGCCGGCAGACGAGGGATCGGAATGCACACCACGGCGTCGGCGGTATTGACTTGGACGACGAAGCTCATTAAGGTAAATTTCAATATTCGATTTTTGGTGATGTTTACCGGAAAGCGGCTGAGGCCGGCTGAAAGGGGATAAACGCCCCGCAAGCGCCCGCCTTCAATCCGCCTCAGCTCCTGATGCAACTGCGTGGGCGTGGGCCGCCTTTCCGGCACCACCGCCCCATTAACATCGAACGTCGAGTAAATCTTCTGAACGCATACCGGCTCGGCCGCACGCGATGTCGCACCAACCGCGGAGACATCTTCACTTTTATGAAATACAATGCCCTCATCACCCGTTACGTCCTGAAGGAGATGTTCCCGCCCTTTGCCGTCAACGTCCTGTTTTTCATGTTCGTATTTCTTCTGACCGAGATCCTCGACATCACCGATATGATCGTCAACTATAAGGTGGGCCTGTGGGCGGTACTGAGGATACTCGCCTACTCCATGCCCTATTTCCTCATCTTTATCCTTCCCATGTCGGTAATGATGGCCGTCCTTCTGACCTTTCTCCGTATGTCCGGAGACAACGAAATCATCGCCCTCAAATCAAGCGGCATCGGCATATACCAGCTGCTGCCGGCCGTCTTCGCCTTTTGTCTGGCGGGATCGATTATCACCGGCCTCATGACCGTCTACGGACAACCCTGGAGCCGCACCGCCCTGAAGACGCTCACTATCGAGATCGCCAAATCCAATGTCGATATCGGCCTCAAGGAGCGGACCTTCAACAACGCCTTCAAGGGCGTCATGCTCTACGTCAACGAGATCGACCTGAAAAGAAAGGAACTCATCGACGTCTTCATCCAGGACGAACGCAACCCGGACACCGCAGTCACGGTGGTCGCTCCGCTGGGGAAAATGGGCAGCGATCCCGACAATCTTCTCTTCCACATGCGGCTCCACAACGGCACCATCAACCAGGTGGATCTCCGGAAAAAATCCGTCAACACCGTTCACTTCGACACCTACGACATCCAACTCGACCTCAAGCAGGCCATGGAGAACATCTCCGACGAACCCAAAAACGAGCGCGAAATGCACCTCACCGAATTGTGGGCGTATCTGCAAGCCGCCTCGTCAAAAGATGTCCGCTACTACCGATGCCTGATAGAACTCCACAAGAAGTTTTCCATTCCCGTCGCCTGCTTCGCCTTGGGCATTCTGGCAATTCCCTTGGGGGTCCAGTCCAAATCCGCCCGCAAATCCTTCGGGTTCGCCCTGGGCTTCCTTCTCTTCCTGGGTTATTATCTTCTGCTTTCCGCCGGTATGGTCTTCGGCGAAACCGGCGCCTATCCGCCGGCTATCGGCATGTGGCTCCCCAATATCGTCACCGGCGGGTTCGGCGGGTACCTGCTGGCCAGAACCGTGAAGGGGCGTCCCATCTACATTGACCTTCTCCCCCAAATCTTCGCATGGCTGCGAAAGGCATGATACTCTATAATATCGTTCTCGGCCTCGGGGCTTTTTGCGGACTCCCGCTGGCCCTGCCCCTGGCGCTTTGCTCCGGGAAGCGGCGGGCCACCGCTCTGGAGCGCCTGGGGTTGCGGGGACTGCCGCCGACACCGGAAAAAAGCGGTTCCGGCCGGAGGCGGATCTGGATCCACGCGCTTTCCGTGGGAGAGGTGACATCGGCCGTCCCGCTGGCGATGTGCCTCCGAAACCGATTCCCCGACCACGACATCTTTTTCTCGGCCTCGACCCGAACAGGATTTTTAACGGCCCGGCGCCTCCTGGACGGTATTGTCCAGGCTCTTTTCTTTTTTCCCTACGATCTCCCCTTTTCGGTCTCCAGGCTGGTCCGCCGGGTCTCTCCGGATGTCATGGTGATCGTCGAGACGGATCTCTGGCCCAATTTCCTGGAACAGATGCACAGACGCGCCGTTCCGGTGTTTCTCGTCAACGCCCGGATCTCCAGTCGTTCCTGCGCGGGATACCGGCGGCTGTCGTTCCTCACCCGCCCGATGTTCCGCGCCCTTACGAAAATCGGGGTACCGTCGGCGGAGGACGGTCTCCGATGGACGGCGCTGGGGGTATCGCCCGAGCGCATTATCCGGACGGGAAACATCAAGTTCGATCAGCCCATCCCCGACATCCCCGAAACCGAACGGCAACGGATGCGACGAGCCCTGAAGATCGCTCCGGAAAGGCGCATCGTGGTGGCCGGATCGACCCACGACGGAGAGGAGCAGGTACTGAAGACGGCTTTCCTACGGCTGAAGGCCGTTTATCCGGACCTGTGCCTGATCTCGGCCCCCCGGGACCCCGACCGGGCCGGGAGGGTCCGGCGAATCTTCGCTTCAGCCGGAATCGAGACCGAAACCCTGAGTCAGCTCGAAAACGGTGGCGATAAACGCTTGGACGTTGTGGTGATAGACCGAATCGGCCTCCTCAAGCGCCTTTACGCCCTGGCCGAGGCGGCCGTGGTGGGGGGCAGCCTGGTGAACCGGGGCGGCCACAACCCGCTGGAGCCTGCGGCCGTCGGCGTGCCCGTTCTCTTCGGCCCCTATATGAGCGATTTCAGGGAAATCGCCGATCTTCTGATCGCGGGGGGCGGCGCCCTGGAAATACCGGACCCAATGCGGCTTGCCGAGGTCCTGCAGGCACTCCTGGAGGACCGAACCCGCAGGGCCGACATGGGCCAGGCGGCCCGTGAAACCGTACTGGTCAACCGGGGGGCCGTCGACCGAACGGCGGCACTGATCACGGAAGGCATAACCGCATGAGCACGCTTCGTCGAGCGATTCTGGCCGCCATTGAAAACGACGGCCCCATGGCGTCGGGGCTCCCGGCCCTCGGACTGTCGGCGGTCGCCCGTCTCTATGAAACGGCGATGGTCCGGCGGGCCCTCTGGTATGCCGCCGACCGAAGGCGATCGCGGCGGCTGCCTTGCCGGGTGGTCTCCATAGGCAACATCACCGTGGGCGGAACCGGGAAAACGCCCATGACCCTCCGGCTGGCCGGGGAGTTTGCGGATGCCGGCATCCCCACGGTGATTGTGAGCCGCGGCTACCGGGGGAAAGCGGAAGCCGAAGGCGGCGTTGTCAGCGACGGGGAAACCCTTTTCATGGATGCCGCGACGGCCGGGGACGAACCCTTCATGATGGCCGAAACCCTCACGGCGGCCCAACGACGCGTGCCGGTGATCGTGGGCCGAGATCGGTACGCAGCCGGCATGACAGCCGTCCGTCGATTCGGCGCGAAGATCCTTCTTCTGGACGACGCCTTCCAGCACCTCAGGCTTGCCCGGGACCTTGACCTCCTGCTTCTGGACGCCCGGGCGCCTTTTGGCAACGGCCGTGTACTGCCCCGGGGACCGCTCCGGGAGCCTCTTTCCGCCCTGAAGCGGGCCGATGCCGTGATCCTGACACGCTGCGATCCGGGGGTCTCTCCGGCCGCCCGGGAGATTGAAAGAGGGGTCCTCGGATGCCCCCTCTTTCGGACCGTTCATCGGCCGTTCGTCCGCAAGATCGTGCGGTATTCAGCTCCGGTTCCGGACGAGCCCGGTCCGGTCCGTCCCGAAGCGATCGACCGGCGACCTGCCGTCTTCGCCTTTTCCGGCATCGCCCGAAACGAAACCTTTATTTTCACCGCGCAGTCCCTGGGATTTCAGGTGACGGGCCAGGCGGGTTTTCCAGACCATTATGCTTACACCCCCTCGGACCTGACGGATCTGTCGGCCGCAGCGGTCTCGTCCGGAGCCGGAGGCATCGTCACCACGGAGAAGGACTACGCCCGGATGGACCGAGGGTTTACATGGCCCCTCGATCTTTTCGTCATCGGCATAGAGATGGATTTCGGGGCTGAGAACCCGGCCTTCCGCCGGTTTGTCCGCAGCCGCTTAGGCATCCCGGAATCCCCGCCCGTCAACCCCTCAGCACCGGCTTGAACAGCGCCGTCAACGCCGGGACCCGAAGGACACATCCATGAATACCATCGCACCCGAAGACATCCGCCGCATTCTGATCCGCGCCGCCAACTGGGTGGGGGACGCCGTAATGAGCACACCCATGATCCGGGCGGTGAGACACAACTTTCCCCAGGCGGAGATCCATGTTCTGGCCAAACCGTGGGTGGCGCCCGTTTTTGAGAACAGCCCCGACGTCGACCAGATCATCTCTTACGACGCCCGGGGACGGCATGAAGGTTTCCCGGGCATTCTTCGACTCTGCGGAGAGCTTCGATCCGTCGGTTTCGATCTGGCGGTTCTGGTCCAGAACGCCTTCGAAGCGGCCCTCATCGCAAGGCTCGCGGGAATACCCCGGAGGCTCGGTTATGCCACCGACGGACGGACGCTGCTGCTCACCCATGCCGTGCCCATGACACGCCGCCTCAAGCGAAGGCATCAGATCGACTATTACCTGGGCGTGCTGGAAGGCGCCGGCCTCCGCACCTTCGGGAGGGAGACAAGCCTCTGGGTGTCGCCCGCCGAACGGGTCCGAGCCGCACGAATCCTGAAAAAAGCCGGCGCAATCCGTACGGACGGCATCATTGGCCTCAATCCCGGCGCGGCTTTCGGCGGCGCCAAGCGGTGGCCGGGGGAACGGTTTGTCGAACTGGGCCGGCGCATCGCGGCGCATTACCCCGCTCTGCCCATCGCCGTTTTCGGCGGACCGGGAGAGACGGCCCTGGGTGACGGGATCCAGCGGGACATCGGCGGGAGCTGCATCAATCTGGCCGGTCGGACCACCCTGCGCGAGGCCGTCGCCCTGATTGAACGGTGCCGTGTTTTCATCACCAACGATTCCGGTTTGATGCACGTTGCCGATGCCCTGGATATTCCGCTGGTGGCGATTTTCGGCCCCACCGACCCGACCACGACGTCTCCGTCGGGCCCCTGCAGCCGCATGGTCCGGGTGCCGATACCGTGCAGCCCCTGCATGATGCCCGAATGCCCCATCGCGGACGGGTTGGAGCGGCATGGATGCATGCAGGCGGTGACGGTGGAACGGGTTTTGAGCGAGGCCGTGCCGTTTCTCGGCATTGACGAGGAAGGCGGTCGCGGGTGAAGATTCTGATCGTCAAACTCAGCGCCATCGGCGACGTCATCCACACCCTGCCGGCCGTAAACGCTCTCCGCGCGCACTATCCCGGCGCGCACATCGCCTGGGTGGCGGAGGAGGCCGCCGCTCCACTCGTCAAGGGACACCCGGCCCTCGATCGGGTGATCGTCTCCGGTCGGAAACGGTGGGCG
Organism: Desulfococcus multivorans; assembly: GCF_001854245.1. GTDB lineage: Bacteria > Desulfobacterota > Desulfobacteria > Desulfobacterales > Desulfococcaceae > Desulfococcus > Desulfococcus multivorans. The sequence goes on from NZ_CP015381.1 coordinate 3,413,273, forward strand.
GAAGCGCTGCGATCGGGATATCGACGACAAGAGACGCTTCGTGAGATCGGCCGCTTCCTGCGCGATCTCAGAGATACCCGATACGATCTGGTCATCGACTTTCAGCAGCTCCTCAAAAGCGGGGCCGTGACGGCACTGGCCCGAGGCGGCGTCAAGGTCGGCTTCGGTCCGGGCATGCAGCACATGGAGATGAGCTACCTCTTTCTCAATCGACGTATCCCAAGCGTCTCCATGGAGCACCACGCCCTCTCGCGGAATCTGATGCTCCTCCGGGCGCTGGGTGTTCCCGCTTCCCGGATCGTCTATCGGCTCCCTATGGATGCAGTGGATCACGAGGCGGCGGCGGCTTTGCTGAAGCAGGCGGGCATCGCCGGGGATCGGCCCCTGGTGGCGGTCAATCCCGTGGCCCAGTGGAAGACCAAGCTGTGGCCCAACCACCGGTTCGCGGCTCTGGCCGACCGCCTCATTCACGACCACGGCGTCGACATCGTTTTCACCGGGGGTCCCGACGACCGGCCGACAGTAGCGGATATCCTGTCCCGAATGCGCCGGAAGGCAGGCGACCTGACGGGACAGACCACTTTGCGGACCCTGGCCGCCCTTTACCGGCGGGCCCGAATGGTGATTTCAACGGATACGGGCCCCATGCATTTGTCGGCGGCGGTGGAAACCCCCGTTGTCGCCATCTTCGGCCCCACAGCCCCGTGGCGGACCGGCCCCTTCGGTCCAGGGCATGCGGTGGTTCGGCTGGGGCCTTCCTGCAGCCCGTGCTTCAAACGCTCCTGCCCCCGGGGGGATCACCTCTGCATGACCGGCCTGGACGTGGATGCCGTCCTGAAGGCCGTGACCCGACCCGGGATGAAACCTATTCGTCGATTGTGAACCTGAACCGGCGGGTCATCACTGCCCGGGATTCATCGCCGTCGGGAATGAAGGTCCGCTCCACAAAACGGATCTCGCCGCCGTTGCCGACGAGCAACGCAGACGAGGATCGGGTGCCGTATGTGGGGGAGACGATAAACATGGAAGAAAGGATCCGCTCCCATTCAAGCCCGACACCCGTCTCCGGCAGAAGGTCGTCGGAAGGACGGCGCCGGTCTTCGAGGATCCTCAAAACCGCTTCCGACGTGATCCGCCCGTTGGAACAGACCTGCGCCATTGCGGCCTTCCCCCGATCGACCTTGGGCCAGGGTGAATCCAGAAACCGATTGCTGAGGCCGTGGATGCCCGGCGTCACGACCTGGATCTCGCCCCGCCGGCTTGAATAGCAGAAGAGATCCCGCCGATCCCCGACCAGAAGGTTGAATCCGTTGTAGGACGCCCCATTCCGCATGATGCGCGTGAGGTAGGGCAGAGGGGGTTCATGACCCGTCAGAAAGTCCTTCACAAGGACGCCCCGGGACGGCGCCCCGTTACGATTGGCCGAAGGATCCCTGAAATTGGTAAGGGCCGCGAACCGACCGGCACGGGTCACCCCCATCCACGTTCCGCCCCCCCGCAGATCCCGGCCGGCCAGCACCGAGGCGGAGACGGGACCTGCGGCACCACTCTCCCAATATCCCAGGGGTGCCGTGGGGCGCTCATGGAACTCATCCCGATTGGCACCCAGGATCAGACGGTAGTCCGGGTGGTCCGCATATGAAAAAAGAATCAAACACATAGCATCACCATTGACCTTCAGTTTTGAATTATGTTACTAAAAGATTTTTTGTTTGTTAAGTCCTTATTTACATCCAACAAGGGAGTAGTGCACATGAACGAAGTCGTTATCGTCAGCGGCTCGCGGACCGCTGTAGGCAGTTTCGGAGGATCGCTCAAAACCGTTTCGGTGGTGGATATGGGAGCACTGGTCATGAAAGACGTCCTGAAAAAGGCGAATCTCAAGCCCGTGCTGAGCGACGACATGAGAGCGGGCGTTCCGGAGAAACTGAAGGACCAGGGGCCCGTTGACCTTGAAAAACAGGCTGCGGACTGGGACGACGGCGCCACGCCGATAGTCATCGACGAGGTCATCATGGGAAACGTCCTGCAAGCCGGCCAGGGTCAGAATCCCGCCCGTCAGGCCATGATCCGGGCCGGCATCTGCAAGGAGACGCCGGCCATGAGTTTGAACAAGGTCTGCGGTTCCGGGCTCAAGGCCATCGCCGTCGGTGCATCGGCCATCATGTCCGGTCAGGCGGAAGTCGTGCTGGCCGGCGGTCAGGAAAACATGAGCATGGCTCCCATGGCTCTGCCCAAAGCCCGGTGGGGCTATCGTATGGAACTGACCGGCGCGGGAGAGGTCACGGACCTGGTGGTTTTCGACGGACTCTATGAAATCTTTTACGGATATCACATGGGCATGACCGCCGAAAACATCGTCAAACTTTACGGCATCAGCCGTGAGGAGCAGGACGAACTCGGCGTACTGAGCCATAATCGGGCCCGCAAGGCCATCACCGACGGCCTTTTCAAGGAAGAGATCGTGCCCGTGGTCATCAAGAGCCGCAAGGGCGACGTGGTTTTCGACACGGACGAACGCCCCATGGACACCTCCCTCGAGAAGATGGCCAGACTGAAGCCGGCCTTCAAGAAAGACGGCTCCGTCACCGCCGGAAACGCCTCCGGGATCAACGACGCCGCCGCCGCGGTGCTCATGATGACCCCCGAAAAGGCCAAAGCCCTCGGACTTCAGCCCATCGTCAGGATCAAGGCCTTCGCCGGCGGCGGCGTGGATCCGGCATACATGGGCCTGGGGCCGGTGCCGGCGATTCGAAAGGTGCTGAAAACCACCGGCATGACCCTGAACGACATCCAGATGATCGAGTTGAACGAGGCGTTTGCGGCTCAGGCCATCGGATGCATGCGGGAACTCGACATCCCCGTCGAAAAACCCAACCAGTTGGGCAGCGGCATCTCCATCGGCCATCCCATCGGCTGCACCGGCGCCCGTCAGATGGTGACCTGCATCCATCACATGCGCCGGGAAAACCTGGAAACCGGCCTGATCTCCATGTGCATCGGGGGCGGCATGGGAATGGCCATGATCGTCGAGCGCGTATAGGCGTCGATTGAATTGGGAACAGGTGATGGGTGGGGCGGCCGGCCTTTTTTCGCTTTACTTCATCACCTGTTGTTGCTAATACTCTCGGTGATCTATTGGGGTTCTTACCCATTAAAAACCCGTTGGAGCAGCGAAAATCGATTTAGAGGAGATTGACATGAGCATCAGCAGGAAGATGGGGATTTTGGTTTTTTGCGGCGTCCCGGCCATCATCGGCGGGGGAATTCTTTTTGCCGTTTTCGGCCACAGCTTCACACCGGTGATCATCTACGAGGCGATCCTGCTGCTGACCGCAGGCGCATTTCTCAGCAAAAACTGATCGGCGGACGGCGACCCAATCCCAGACCACTCGAATCCGGGACATCCGTCAGTACAACGCCAGGGGTTTTCCACCACCGCATTCTCGGCGAGCGATCAGCGGATCATCCGCCTGTTTCAGGACCGTCATGGGGGACTTTTCCCCCTTTCGGCGGTTTCAGGGCTTGTCTCCGCCCCGTCGGTCCTGCCGCCACCCGCTGTACTTTCCCTGCAAATAATCCTTGAACCCATGATCGATTGATCATATAATCACATGTTTCGATTGTTCAACTCAACCTTTCGACTTTAGAGATGTCGACCGGAGAACAGTGTCGCCGGGAACGACGAAACCTTTTGAACAATGCATTTCACTGCCGCTTGAATGCAGTGAAAGGATCAGTCGCCCGACCATGGTAGGGCGTGCGTCGTTTCAAGAGGATTGAGGACGTCTCGCAGGACATCTATCCGTCAGGACATCCATTAGCAGGACATCTATGGAACTCACTGGGGAAACCACTGAAAATATGCCCGAAATCAGCATCGAAGCCGAAATGAAGCAGTCCTATCTGGACTATGCCATGAGCGTCATCATCGGTCGAGCGTTGCCGGACGTTCGGGACGGCCTCAAGCCGGTTCACCGTCGCGTGTTGTTCGCCATGAACGATCTGAACAACGACTGGAACAAACCCTACAAAAAGTCCGCCCGCATCGTCGGCGACGTCATCGGTAAATACCACCCTCACGGCGATACGGCTGTTTACGACACCATCGTGCGTATGACCCAGGATTTCTCTCTCCGTTACCCTCTCGTTGACGGTCAGGGCAATTTCGGCTCCATTGACGGCGACAGCGCCGCCGCCATGCGATACACGGAGATCCGCATGGCCAAAATCGCCCATGAGATGCTGACGGACCTGGAAAAGGATACGGTCGACTACGCACCCAACTACGACGAATCGCTCACCGAACCGTCGGTGCTGCCGACCCGCATCCCGTGTCTCCTCATCAACGGCTCCTCGGGAATCGCCGTGGGCATGGCCACCAACATACCGCCCCACAACCTCACGGAGGTCACAAGCGCCCTCACGGCACTCATCGACGCCCCCGACATCACCTGCGACGAACTGATGCGGCATATTCCCGGGCCCGATTTTCCGACGGCCGGATTCATATACGGGACCCAGGGCATCCGGGAGGCCTACCGTACAGGCAGGGGCATCATCCGCATGCGGGCGAGGGTGACGGTGGAGGAGGAACGGCAGAGCGGCCATCAGACCATCGTGGTCTCCGAGATCCCTTACCAGGTCAACAAGGCCCGGCTGATCGAAAAAATCGCCGAACTGATAAAGCTCAAACAGATCGAGGGAATCCGGTACGTCCGTGACGAATCGGACCGCGATGGTATGCGTATCGCCATAGGGCTCAAGCGGGATCAGGTCCCCGAAATCATCATCAACCAGCTTTACAAGCACACCCAGATGGAATCGAGCTTCGGCATCATCTTTCTGGCGGTTGCGGGCAACCGGCCCCGCCTCTTCACCCTGAAAGAGCTGCTGGAGCAGTTCATCCTCCACCGCAAGGAGGTCATTGTCCGGCGGACCCGTTACGACCTCCGGAAAGCGGAGGAACGGGCCCATATCCTGGAAGGCCTCAAGATCGCCCTCGAGAACCTGGACGACGTGGTGGCCCTGATCCGCGCATCGAACACGGCCAGGGAAGCCAAGGATCGCCTCATGGAGAGCTTCGGTCTCAGCGCTCTCCAGGCACAGGCCATCCTCGATATGCGGCTCCAGCGGCTGACCGGACTCGAACAGGAGAAGATCCTCGAGGAGTACGCTCAAATTCTCAAGGACATCAACTGGTTCAAGGAAATCCTCGCCAGCGAGCGTATCGTCCTCGACATCATCAAAAACGAGCTCGCCGAGGTTCAGGAAAACTTCGGCGACGCCCGCCGCACGGAGATCATCGAGGCCGTCCGGGAGCTGACAATGGAGGATATGATCGCCGAAGAAGACATGGTGGTGACCATCTCCAAGGCCGGATATATCAAACGGAACCCCATCACCCTCTATCAAAGCCAGCGCCGGGGGGGCAAGGGCAAGACCGCCATGGGGACGCGGGAGGAAGACTTCGTCGAGCATCTTTTCGTCGCCTCCACCCACCACACTTTCCTCTTCTTCACCAACCAGGGAAAGGTCTACTGGTGCAAGGTCTATGAAATCCCCCAGGCCGGCCGCGCCAGCAAGGGAAGGGCTATCGTGAACCTTCTCAATTTCGAGGCCGGTGAAAAGCTGACCACCGTGCTCGCCGTACCTGAATTCCAGCCGGGATCCTACATCATGATGGCGACCCGCCAGGCCGTCATCAAGAAGACCGATATCATGGCCTTCAGTCGGCCCAGAGCCGGCGGCATCATCGCGCTGGCCCTTGCGCCCGGAGACGAACTGATCGGAACCCGAATCACCGACGGCACCAACAACGTCTTTCTGGGGTCTGCATCCGGAAAGTCGATCCGCTTCCATGAATCGGAAATCCGCCCCACGGGCCGCACGGCCAGGGGTGTCCGGGGCATGACCCTCGCCGCCGACGATATCCTCGTCGGCATGGAGGTGCTGAGTCACGGCCAGACGCTCTTCACCGCAACGGAGAACGGCTACGGCAAACGGACCCTCATCGACGAATATCCGATCCAGCGAAGGGGTGGAAAGGGGGTTATCACCATCAAGACCAGCAAACGGAACGGACAGGTCATCGCCATTCTTCTGGTGGCGGAAGAGGACGAACTCATGCTCATGACCGACAGCGGCAAGCTGATTCGCATGCCCGTCTCCGGCATCTCCGTCATCAGCCGAAACACCCAGGGTGTAAAACTGATGGATCTGGACATCGAAGAGCGGGTTATCGGGGCAGCCCGGCTCGCCGAACAAGAAGACGCCGAGACACCGTCTTCGGACGATGCGGAAGAAGAGGGGGAAATCGACAGCGATGAGGATTAAAGACGTTCATGAAGCAAAAATCGGCGTGATCGGCGGCGGCTCCTGGGGAACCGCCCTGGCCAACCTTCTGGGAACCAAGGGATATCCCGTCGATTTCTGGGTGTTCGAGTCGGAGGTGAAAGACGCCATTATCCGGGAGCGGGAAAACACGCTCTTTCTGCCCGGCATCCCGCTGTCGGAGAATCTCTTCCCCTCCAATGATCTATCGGCTGTCGCATCCGATAAGGACCTCATCCTGATCGTGGTCCCATCCCACGTGATGCGGGAAGTATCCCTCAAGATCGCCGACATCGTCTCCGAGAAAAGCGTCGTGGTATCGGCATCCAAAGGCATCGAAAATCTGACGCACCTGACCATGTCTGGCATCCTCAGGGAAACATTGAACCGTATTCCCGAATCCCATCTCGCCGCTCTCTCCGGACCCAGTTTCGCACGGGAGGTGGCTATGGGCCTCCCTACGGTGGTGACAGTGGCAGCCAAGGACAAGGCCGTGGCCGCCTTTGTCCAGCAGGTCTTCGCAACCCCCGTTTTCCGGGTCTACACCAATGAAGACCTCATCGGCGTAGAGTTGGGCGGATCCGTCAAGAACGTCATCGCCATCGCCGCGGGCATTCTCGACGGGCTGGAGCTGGGCCTCAACACGCGAGCGGCCCTCATCACCCGGGGGCTCACGGAGATGCGCCGCCTGGGCGTCAAGATGGGCGCCAACCCGAGAACTTTCACCGGAACGGCGGGCATCGGCGACCTGGTGCTGACCTGCACCGGAGATCTGAGCCGAAACCACACGGTGGGAAAAAAAATCGGGCAGGGTATGAAACTGACGGAAATCCTCGCTGAAATGCGGATGGTGGCCGAAGGGGTCAAGACCGCGAAATCGGTCTACAACCTTTCACGAAAGCTGGGGGTGGAGATGCCGATATGCCATGAAATCTACCACATCCTATACGAAAACGTGCCGCCGAAGGAGGCCCTCCATCGCCTCATGACCCGGGACCTCAGAGATGAGCTGGATGAATCCTGAGCGCCCCATGCCGGCGGGTATCCGCGCCTGCCGGATCCGACCCGACGAAACCGGCCGGGAAAGGCGTCATGGCTGAACGGAAGACGCACAAGGGCGACGGCCACAGAAGGCGTCTGCGGGAACGCTTTCTCAATTCGGGGCTTTCAGGGTTTCACGATTACGAGGTCATCGAACTGCTCCTGACCCTGGCCACCCCGCGACGGGATTGCAAGGAGATCGCCAAGGCCGCCCTGAAACGATTCAAGACCCTCCAGGGGGTCCTGGAAGCATCCCCCGGTGAACTCTGCGAAATCGACGGCCTCGGCCCCGTCAACATCTTCGGCATCCGCCTCATCAAGGAGGTGGCCGATCGTTTCCTCAAGGAAAGGATGCTTGGGAAAGACCCGATCCGAAACGCCCGGGAGGTGTTCGACTATCTTTACTACAACATGAAAGACAAGCACCGCGAACGGTTCAAGGTCATCTATCTGGACGTCCGAAACCAGATCCTGGCTGCGGAGACTCTTTTCGAGGGCACTCTTACCTCGGGCGCCGTCTACCCCCGCGAGGTCGTGCAACAGGCCTTGACGCACCGCGCCGCGGCGCTGATTTTCGCCCACAACCATCCTTCCGGGGACCCCAAGCCGTCCCCCGAGGACGTGGCCATTACCCGGCAGCTCCTGTTCGCCTGCAAGGTGGTGGGCATCACGGTTCACGAGCACCTCGTCATCGGCGACAACCGCTACTTCAGCTTCGCCGACGAGGGCTACATCGCGGACATGAATCGGGAATTCGAGCGATATGGCGCCTGATGGATCCGCCGGAAGTCAACCTCCGGAAGGATTCACGAAACGTTCGGGATTCAGGCATGAAAGTTCCAATTAATTCGGCGTAATCGGGGCTGGCTCCGACGACAGGAGATCGACCCGGGGCAATCACCGAATTTTTCAGAGAACCGCCGATTCCTAAACGCCGCGACGTCGGAGGCAGATCATCATGAAAATATCAACGGAACGCCCATCCTGCTACGGAGACCTCGACACCGTCTTCCCCATGGCGCAGGACGGTCTTCGGGCATCACCGGATGCCTGTCTGGCCTGCCCCCACAAGACCGAATGCCTTAGAAATGCTCTCAAAGGCGCCCGGGGAATGACGGTCCGCGACGAAAAGATCGATCGGGCCTACGCATCGGGCACCATGGGCTTCTTCGAACGCTGGTCGAGAAAGAAGGCGATTCATCGCCGAATGAAACAGAGCACATCCAACAAAGGAGAGGATCGTGAAAACCATTCAATCGATCGATCTTGACGGCAAACGCGTACTCGTCCGGGTGGACTTCAACGTCCCTTTGAACAAGGAAGGCCGGATCACGGACGATGCGCGCATCCAGGGCGCTCTGCCGACGCTTCGATATGTCGTGGAGCACGGTGCCCGGTTGATTGTCGCCTCCCATCTGGGGCGGCCCAAAGGACGTCGGGTACCGGAATTCAGCCTTGCTCCGGTGGCCGAACGGCTGACGTTACTGCTCGAACGGAGGGTCCGCCTGGCCGAGGACTGCATCGGACCCGGCGCCGCCGCCGCTGTCGACGGCATGGCCGACGGTGATGTCGTGCTGTTGGAAAACCTCCGCTATCACGAGGGCGAGCAGAAAAACGATCCGGTCTTTGCCGAGGCCCTCGCCGCCCTGTGCGACGTCTACGTCAACGACGCCTTTGCCGTCTGCCACCGTGCCCATGCATCGGTTGCGGCCGTTACACGGTTTGCGCCGATTTCCGTTGCCGGCTTTCTCCTGCAGAAAGAGCTCGAGTATTTCGGCAAGGCCATGAACAATCCACGACGCCCGCTGGTGGCCGTGGTGGGCGGCGCGAAAGTGTCCAGCAAGCTCGCAGCCCTCGAACGAATGCTCGAAAAGGTGGATCGGATCATCATCGGCGGGGCCATGGCCAACACGTTTCTGAAACACTCAGGCGTCGATGTGGGCGCCTCTCTGGTTGAGGACGACATGGTAGCGGCCGCGGGAACCCTGAAGGCGACCTGCGCCCAAAAGGGCATCGGGCTCTTTCTGCCGGTGGACGTGATTGCAGGGGACCGCTTCGACCCCGGAGCCGAGACCCGGATCGTGCCGGCCGGAGAAATTCCGTCGGGATGGATGGCCCTGGACATCGGTCCCGAGACCGCCCGCCGTTATGCCGAAGCCCTCGCGGATGCCGGCACCGTGGTCTGGAACGGACCCATGGGCGCCTTCGAGATGGCACCCTTCAGCCGGGGCACCACGGCCATCGCCGAATGCATCGCCGGCCTGGACGCCCTGACCATCGTGGGGGGCGGCGACACGAACGCCGCCGTCCACCAAGCCGACGTCACCGATCGAATCGGCTATATCTCCACCGGGGGAGGAGCGTTTCTCACACTCCTGGAGGGGAATCCCCTGCCGGCGATCCAGGCTCTGGAGGCGGTCGACACCAACCCCGCGGCATAGGAGGGCGGCTTTTGGCATTCTGGAGCGTCCGGGAGGAACTGAGTCAGGAGAACCGGCTGCGTCGGTCGTATTACGAACTGCTGCGGGATGAGATGGATCAGTACATGATCGAATACGGGCTCATCGAATCCTACCGGAATTTCTGCGATCAGGGAGAGGCATACCCATTCGTGGAAAAGCGGGAACTCAAGCCCCGCGCCATCCTCCCTGACGTGGAATACAAATGCCAGAACGCCTTTCTCGTCATCTTCGTGGAAGACACCATACCCGACATTCTCAAGAAGTATATCCGATTTTTCGATGCCAACAAGACCACCAAAGGGAATCTCCTCCGGACGAAAGCCCTTCCCCTGAGCGGTGAGTTCGATCGATATCACAAATACCTGGAATCGGCCCGTTTCACTGATTTTCTGAGGATTCTCCTCCCGGTCGATTACGCGCTTTTGATCCAGCGGGACCCCGCAAGCCGATCCAAAAACCGGTATCTTCTTTCTCATTTCCACGTCCGCATCGACTGGCCCATCGCCGATGCGGCCGAAAACCTCGCCCAACACCTCCGCTACATATCCAAGGATCTCTATGAAAAAGGGGACAAGTACGCCGAGGACATCCAGAAAAAATTTTTCGAATACTACGGGCTGCCGGTCATGGTCGGCGGACGGCGGACCGCCGCGTGCGTGGCCGCCCAGTATCTCCGCCGGATTCCCTGCATCAGCACCATCTACGCCGGGAGCAGCGAATCCCGGGCGCTGATGCGTTTTTCCGAGCGGGGGGTCTCCAAAACGGTGCTGATGAAGTTCTCTGAAGAAGAAATCCGACAGATATCCGAAACCCGAAACATCAATATCCGCTCTTTCAAAAAACATTATGTCACGGCCAGGGAGGGCGGCGGCGGCATCTGCATTTTCCAGGCCTCCTATGCCTACAACAATCCCGCACGACCGCCGGAGGACGGCAAACTCCGGGAGATCAAGCCCGACCTGAACTGGCTCAGCGTTGACGCCCAGCAGGTTCTTCCCAAGCCTGGGGTTCGCCAGTACCCGCCGCTGCCGCTCAACATCATTTATTCCTGATCGCTGCTTTCTTCGGCGCTGTCCGGGGTGTCGTTCCCAAGCGCCAGAATCATGGCGTTTTCATCGCAGTTGGGAAATTGGACACAGGTGATGCAATCGCTCCAGATTTTGAGGGGCAACGCCGCACGGTCAATGGGTACGAACCCGAGCCGCCTGAAGAACCCCGGCCGATAGGTCAGGGTGAATACACGCCGGATGCGGTAACGCCGGGCTTCGTCAAGGGCCTTCTCAGTCAGTCGCGTCCCGATCTTCCGCCCTCCGAACTCGGGCAGGACCGCCAGCGACCGGATCTCCGCCAGGTCTGCCCAGCAAAACTGCAGTGCGCAACACCCGACAATGCCGGCGCCGCCTTCGTCATCCTCGCACACCCAGAAATCCCGAAGATGATCGTAAAGCCGGCTGAGGGGACGCGGCAACAGTTCCCCCTTCAGGCCGTAATACTGAAGCAGGCGGTGGATCCGGGGGACATCATTGATGACGGCTTTTCTGATGATCATTTTCGATACGATGCTCCATAGCAAGGTCGGAACTCAAGGCTTCCGGTTATACGGCCGCGGGTCGGCGGCGCCGCGCTCCTCCGGCCCCGCCGGATCGACGCCGCGATCCCCTTCCATCTCCCCCTTCATGGGAAGACCGAGGTGGTAGGCGGCCGAGGCCAGGGCATGGGCGGTCACCGCCCCGGTCACCAGAAGAAAGAAGACCAGAAAAAGCCCCTTTCCCCATCCCAGGGGGGTGTGGATCACCGCGGCAATCAGCAGAAAGACCACCCCGAAGACCCCGACCTTCCCCGTGGCGTGCAGCCGGGTGTAAACGTCGGGCAGGCGGATGAACCCCAGCACGCCGACTATCGAAAAAAACGTCCCGACGACGACAGCGGCGGCGGCGAGGTATTGAAGGATGTCACTGTCCATGTCCGCTCCTTTAAAACATTTTATCGTCCGCCAGATATTTCGCCAGGGCCACGCTCCCCACGAAGCTCAGCACCGCCAGGGCCAGCGCCACGTCGATATAGACGCTCTGTCGGTAGATGAGGGAAACCAGCACCAGCACCGCCAGGGTCAGTGTGCCCAGGAGGTCGAAGCCGATCAGGCGGTCGACGACGTTCTCACCGCCCCACAGATGTCGCAGGGCGATTCCCATCAGAATAACATGAATCAACAGGGAAATGTATAATATGATATCGAAAACCGGTGTCATATGTCTTCCTTTCCGGCAGGACCCGCTCCCCCGGAAGGTCCCCGTTTCCGGCGCTTCAAAACGCTCTTCAGGGCGGCGACAGAAAGATGCGATGAAGAAGCGCCTCCCGGGTTTTCTGGGCTCGGAAAAGCCCCTCGGCGGCTGCGGAGACGTTCAGACAATGGGTGTACATGACGCCGTCTCTGCCGATGCCCACCACCAACTGTCCGGGCGTGAGCGTGACGGCATGGGCGCTGAGGGCTCTCCCCAGGTCGGACCGGCAATCCGACGGCACCGCCACGATTCCCGGCTGGATGGGCATTTCAGGCGAAAGGACGATTCCGGCCACCTGGATCCCGCTTTTCAGGAGATCAAAACCGAGTATGCCGACGTACTGAACGATTGCCGGGACCGCCGTCAGAAATCCTGTACATTTCCGCTCACCCGACAGACGGGGGAGGAGCGCCATCACCCCTGCGGCAATGGCCGTTCCCAGAATGACGTTGTCCGGTTCCAGATTCGCGGACAACACCAGATACGCCACCAGTAAGGGGATTAAAATCCGCATGTAACAGGTCATCGTTATCCTCCAAGCACCGCCTGGACATAGACCATGGGGGTGGTCATCCATTGAGCGGCATCACCGGCGCAGCGCACCAGGGGCTCGGCCCAGAGGCCCAGCAGGACGACCAATCCGATAAGCAAGGCCGGCGCCAGCAGCCTGTCTCCCACCGGTTTGGCCAAGCCTTCTTCGGACGCCGGCGTCCAGAAGACCCGTTGGAACGCCCGCATGGTATAGACCAGGGTCAACGTCCCTGCGGCACCGATGATGACGAGCATCCCGAATCGATCTTCCGCAGCACCGCTCCGAAACAGGAGCATCTTGCCGATGAAGCCGTTGGTGGGCGGAATCCCGGCCAATCCCATCCCGCCCAGAAAAAAAAGCAGCTTCGCCCCGAAAATCGGACGCCCTATGCCGTCGATCACATTGTAGGCGGCGGATTTGACCGGAGCGCGACTGACCACGGCACCGGCGAGCATCAGCATAGCCGCCTTGATCATACTGTGGTTGACGGCAAAGACCACGGCAGCGGCAAGGGCCATGCGCGTTCCCCAGCCGATGCCCACCAGGATGAACCCCACCTGGGCGATGGTGGAATAGGCGAGCATCCGCTTCAGGTTCCGGGTGCCGGCGGCCGACAGACCGCCGAACAGAATCCCCGCCGCCCCGAGGACCAGAAGAAGGCTTCGGATCGTGGGGGCATGCACGACGAACAGGAGCGTGGTCATCCGAAAAAAACCGTAAACACCGAATTTCACGACCACCGAGGAAAGCATGGCGCTCACGGCGGTGGGGGCGGCCGAATGAAAGTCCGGCTGCCAGAAATGGAAAGGAAACACGGCACTTTTGATCATGAAGACCGCGGTCAACAGACCCACGGCCGGGAGAAGCAACGGTTGCGAAGGGTCGGCCGCAATCCGTCGGGCCAGGTCGGCCATGTTGAGGGTGCCGTAGGCGGCATAGAGACAACCGATCGCCAGCAGCATGAAAAAGGATGCCGTCAGACTCATGTAGTAGTATTTGTAAGCGGCCTCGACCCCGAAGGGATCGTCAGATGCCGCGGTGAGCATCGTTCCGGAGATCACCAGAAGTTCGGCAAAGACGTACATGGTGAAGAGGTCTCCAGTCAGGATGGCCCCGGCCAGACCCGCCGCGAGGGAAAGAAAGAGCGGATGGAAGGCTGGATAACGGACCACGACATCGCGGCTCCCCATGGCGTAAATCACCCCCGTGACCATGACGATGAAGGTCATCACCACGAAGAGTGCCGAGAGCCCGTCACCCACAAGGGCGATGCCGAAGGGCGCCGGCCATCCCCCGACCTGGCAGACCACCGGCGCCCCCCTCTCCCACACCTCGGCGAAAAGCGCAAGACTTCCGGCCAGGGCCCCCGTCATGGCCCCCAGGCTCCAGAACCGCTGAAGACGGGGACGGCTGCGCAGGAGCAGCGCGACGACCCCGCCGGTCAGGGGAATCAGGATAGGGAGAAGCACCAGTTGCGAGGGATTCATCGGGATCCTCCGAAGATTTTTCCCATCAGCGTCATTGCCTGAGGCCGTTCACTTGATCGGCGTCACTCGTCCGGTATCGGCCCGAGATCACGATCATGACGGCGAACATGAAGGCTGTCGCCCCCATGCTGATGACGATGGCCGTGAGAATCAGCGCCTGGGGCAGCGCGTCGCTCGCCGTTCCCGGCGGCGCGTTTACATAAGCCGGCACGAAACCGTCATAAGCCCCGGCGGAAAGGAGAAAGAGATTGACCGCATTGGTCAGGAGGATCAGTCCGATGGCCGAACGGATCAGATTACGCCTCAGAACCTGAAAAATACCGATGCCGAACAACGCCCCGATGGACAAAGCCGTCAGAAATTCCATGCCGCACCTCCCTGCTGCCGAGAAAGAAAATTATTCGTCAGTCGCATCCGTCCCCTCCGAACGCCGTTGGTCTGGGATTCCCAGGGTGTTCACCATGTGGGCGACGCTGCCCACCACGCTCAGGCAGATCGCAAATTCGAAAATCAGCGACGTACCGAGGTGAACACCCCGGGGAAGCGTCATCCCCAGTGCGTGGCCGAAATCGACGCCCGCCAGAAAGCTGCCCTTCACCCCGGCTCCGACGGCGCCGGACAACAGAATGAGCAGAACGCCGATCCCGATGAACAGGGAAGGTTTAAGCCAGGGCAGCATCCGTCGGGTCTCACGGTAACCGAACACCACATACCAGAAACTCACGGCAAGGCTGACGATGACCCCTGCCGTAAATCCGTCGCCGGGCTGGTCGTGGCCGTAAAGGATATGGAGCGCGCCGATGATCATGGCAATGGGCAGGATCAGATAGGCGAGCGTCCGGATGAAGGGGGATACCGGCCGCCCCTGCACGCCGACCCCTACGGCCGTCACCTCCGCCAGATCCCCGCCCGCCCGGGCGAAGGTGTCGTTGTGCTTTTGAGCGGCGTGTCGAAGGAGCATGAAGATGCCGAGGCCGGCGATGCTGAACACGGTGATCTCGAGCAGGGTGTCGAGGGCCCGGAAATCGACGATGACGGCGCCGACAATGCTCTTGGAGCCGGTCAGCGTTTCCGCATTGGCCGTGAAATACGGGGTGAGAACGCTGTCGCGGGGCCTGGCGGAGAGCGCCTCAAAAGTGATGATCATGACGACGAGTCCGCTGAACACGGCCACGAGGGTGTCCCGCACCAAGCCGTAAGGGGTCTGTTTGAACGTGACCTCGTGGGCCGTCCGGCGCTGTCCGAAAGGAATCCGCGTCAAGGCCAGGACAAGGATCACCAGCGTCAGGATATCCACCACGATCTGCACCAGCGCGACGTCGGGCGCCGGTTCCAGCACCAACAGCAGCGCCATCCCCAGGCCGGAGGCTCCCGCCGCCAGAATGGCCCAGAAATCCCGCTGGAGAAAAACACTCCCCAGGGCCGTCCCCACCGTCAGGCCCAGGGCAAAAATCTTCAGGTATAACAATTCTCCCGCAAAATCGAGATGAGGCCAGCGGTGAAACATGTCGGTGACGGGGGGCAGTCGAACACCGCTCAGGCCGAAGACGAGAAGGGCGGTCGCCCCGATGATCGCCGAGAGGTAAAACCGGAGACGACCGACCTGAAGACGGACGGCAAGGCCGGCGGCCGCATCGATGCACCGAAACAGTACTTCATACAGGATGTTCATGGAAAAGCGGCCGCCGATCCGCGCCTGGAACGTTCGAAGCCGTCTGCGGTGAACGAAAAGGATCAGCCCGGTGCCGACCGCCGCCGCCGAGAGCGCCATGGGAACATTCAGCCCGCTCCACATGTGAAGCGACACCTTGACATCGGCGCCGTAGGCCGCACTCGCCGCCCGGGCCAGCAGCAGGGCTTCGGCCTCGGGATCCGGCGAAAGGGCGTCGGACACGGACATCAGGGTCGGGAGGGCCGGCGCCAGCAGCATCAGGATCGGGGCTTCATGCCCCTGAACGGTCGAATCCTTTGGACGGTCCCAGAAAACATCCCATATGAGCATCCCCGCCTGGGCCAATATCAATGCGCCGGCAATCACCGTCGAGGCCGGCAACACCCAGGCCAGGTTTTCGGGAACGGAAGGATGGACGGTAGCGGTCAGAAGGGTCTCCTTGGCGAGAAACCCGAAGAGGGGGGGGAGTCCTGCCATGGATAGAGCGGCCACCAGAGCGATCCCGAAGGTTGCGGGCATCCGTCGCCAAAGCCCGCCCAGGCGGCGGATATCCCGGGTCCCGGTTTCATGATCCAGAATGCCCGCCACCAGAAACAGGGCGCTTTTGTACATGGCATGCGCGGCCACGCCCACGACCATGGCCTTGAAGGCGATGGGGATGTCCTGGCCGATCATCATGGTGAGAATGCCCAGCTGGCAGATGGTCGAGTAGGCCAGCAAGGCCTTGATATCGTTCTGTCTGAAGCCCTGGTAGGCCCCGATGACCATGGTTGTCATGCCGAAGACGGTCAGCAGCCAGAACCACAACTCCGTCTGCCCCAGGACCGGATTCATCCGGGCCATGAGGTATATGCCGGCCTTGACCATGGTGGCCGAGTGCAGATAGGCGCTCGCCGGCGTCGGCGCCGTCATGGCCTGGGGAAGCCAGATATGGAAAGGAAACTGGGCGCTCTTGGTGAACGCCCCCAACAGCGTCAGCCCGAGGACGAGCGGGTACGTGGGGCTCTCTCTCAAGCGGTTTCCCCCTTTCAGAATCACTTCCCACTCGGTACCCCCCGAAAGATCGCCTGCAAGCAGCAGCCCGATCAAAAGGGCGATGCCTCCGGCCCCCGTAATGACGAGAGCCTTGAATCCGCTATTGCGGGCATCGGGGCGGGAGGGATCGTAGGCGATCAGAAGAAAGGAGGTGATGCCGGTCCCTTCCCAGAAGACGAACAGCGTTATCACGTCTCCGGCCATCACCACCCCCAGCATGGCCCCCATGAACAGCAGCAGATAGAAAAAAAATCGCCAGGCCCCCGGATCTCCCTTGAAATACTGCCCCGCGTAAACAATGATCAACACCCCGATAAAGGTGATGATAACGGCGAAGAGCGCGGAAAGGCCGTCGACATAGAAGCCCGACGTCACCCCGATGGACGGGAGCCACGAGAATCGCCAGGTGAGCACGGCGCCCTCCAGAATATCGGGGATCCTCGACAGAACGGCCCCCAGCGCACCCAGGGGCGCCAGCGCCAGGATGCCGCTCATCTGCGGGACCGACACCCTTCGCTTGACGGCGTCGATGCTGAACCCCCCCGCCAGAACGGCCCCCGCCAGGATGAAGGCCAATGAGACGGCCGGGACGATATCGTTCATGTCATTTTCTCCGCGGCATCGCCCTTGCGGACGGGGCCTCAATGGTCAAGTACCGCTAAAACCGATGGAAGATCGTACGGATCCAGTCTTAACGGAATTCGGGGAGGAAATCAAGCCGGCGGGAAACGGATAGGGAAAGCGTTGTCCAAAAGGGTGGGCGGCGAGGTTGAAGACGCCGAAAACGGGCATGACGGAAAAATCGGGACGGATGGATACCCGGCGCCCCAACACAAATGGGGTGATTTTCATCACCCCATTTACGATCGAACGAAAAAGCGAAAACCGGGACGTCGATTAGACGCAGCCGGTCGGCTTCGGCAGACCCGCCATCTTACAGGCGCCCTTGCCCGGACCTGACGGGAAGAGCTCATAGATGTGTTTCAGCTTCATCTTGGTCAGCTTGGAAAGAACCCGGACCATGGGGGCGATACCGTTTTTCTCATAGTATTCTTGGAGGACTTTTACGACCAGGTGATGCTCGTCGGTCAACTCGTCGATACCTTCCTGCTCCTTAACGTACTCGACCCACTCCTGGTTCCACTGCTTGTAATCCGTGATGAAACCATCCTCGTCAACGTCAAATTCTTTGCCTTTAAACTCGATTGTTGCCATTCAAAAAACCCCCTCTTCTAATGTTTGAACGATACTTCAACTCCATATACGTATATGTATATCGCCTGATGGTAATTTTTTATGTAGGATGTTTATATTTATGATTCGGAATTGTCAACATCAAAATTGATTTCAAGAAAATTTAACAAAAAAACCATTACCCTGGACACTAAATTATAGCTTCTTGAAAATATTACAATTCATATTGACATCCATCGTCTGTTCCTATACAAAAAAAGGCGGTCGAAGTCAATAAGAACCCGGCACCCATGCGATTTCCGTGATGGCGCCACCAAAGAGGCGGACCCCATGATCCTTTCGATCCGATCCAATCAGAAAACCGAGCTTATCGACGTCACCGAAGCGGTGCGAAAGGCCGTTGCGGTCGAAAACATCGACAACGGGTTCTGCATGCTCTATGTGCCGCACACGACTGCGGCGGTGACTATCAACGAAAACGCCGACCCCACCGTAAAAGACGATATCCTGATGGTCCTGAACCGGGTGATTCCCTGGGATGCGGCCTACCGCCATCTCGAGGGCAACTCACCGGCCCACGTCAAATCGACTCTGGTGGGGGCTTCCGAGTTGCTGACCATCGAGAACAGTCGCCTGATACTGGGTCGGTGGCAGGGCATATTCTTCTGCGAGTTCGACGGACCGCGAAACCGGAATCTGCATGTCAATTTTCTGAAAGGAGGACACCATGGATGAATCCGCAACGCCTCCGGCGGTACGGCAAACGGGGAATGACGGTATGAACGGTTCGGCGAACAGGTCGATTCCGGGTGCTGAAGCGAATCTCCCGAATACGCCCGTGTCCGATGCGGCGCCGATCGACGAAATGGACGCCACGGATCGCCGGCTCCTGAACCGGATACAATCCGACTTCCCCATATCCCCCAACCCTTATGCCGACATCGGAGCGGAACTGGGCATTCCGGAAGCGGAGGTCATCCGTCGCTTGCGGCGTCTCAAGGCATGCGGCATCATCCGGAGAATCGGCGCCAACTTTTTCCCCCGCAAGCTCGGCTTCGTGAGTACGCTCTGTGCCGCAAAGGTTCCGGAGGACCGGCACGCGCTTTTCGCGGAAACCGTCAATCGTTACCCCGGGGTGACCCACAATTATACACGGGACGGCGACTTCAATGTATGGTTTACCTTTATCGCCCCGTCCATGTCTGAAATCGAAAGGCATCTCCGGGAGATCGTCGATGTCACCGGCGTGAAAGAGATCATCAACCTTCCGGCCACCGCCGTTTACAAGATAAAAGCCCACTTCGATCTCTAGATGAAAGATATTCGCATCGCCGCGGCCATATTCCATTCCGCCGCCCCCGATATCCAGAAAAATATGGAGCGGATGACGGAGATGGTTCTGGCAGCCAGATCCAGGGGGGCCCACCTTATCTGTTTTCCCGAGATGAATATCTGCGGGTACAGCAGCCGCCCCGACATCAAGACCGTCGCGGAAACGGTGCCCGGCCCCGTCAGCGAGGCGATCTCCCGTCTCGCCCGGCGGGAGGACATCGTCATCCTGGCCGGCATGGCCGAAAAGGGGGACAGGGGCGCGCTGTTTGTCAGCCACCTGGCGGCCTTCCCGGACGGCGGGCTCGGCGTCTATCGCAAGGTTCACATCGCGCCGCCCGAGCAGGGGGTCTTTACACCGGGGAATGCGGTACCCGTGTTCGAGTTGGCGGAGATCAGGTTCGGGATTCAGCTCTGCTACGATGCTCATTTTCCCGACCTGTCCACGCTGATGGCCCAGAAAGGTGCCGACGTCATTTTCATGCCTCATGCCTCCCCCCGGGGCACCCCCGAGGAGAAATACCGGTCATGGCGGCGCCACCTGCCGGCACGGGCCTTCGACAACAGCCTCTTTGTCATCGCCTGCAACCAGGCCGGAGAAAACAGCAACGGACTTTATTTTCCGGGAATCGCCCTGGCCATCGATCCTTCCGGCAACATCATCGGAAAAGACCTGAGCGGACGGGAAGGAATGCTCCTGGCCGACCTTTCAGCGGCCGCCATGGAACGGGTTCGCGGCCACAAGATGCGATTCTTTCTGCCCAACCGGCGCCAGGGTCTTTACGAACGGGCTCGAGGCGGCGACTGATCACCGGATTGCTGCAGCGGCGCCCTCCACGGCTTTTGTGTCAGGAGACCAGTCCGCCATGAATTCGCATCGGAAAAAACCGGATATCGTCGTCATCTGCGGCCCGACCGGCATCGGCAAGACCGCGACGGCGATAGCGCTGGCCCGGATCTTCCACGGCGAAATCATCAGCGCCGATTCCATGCAGATCTACCGGCACATGGATATCGGTACGGCGAAACCGACGCCTGAAGAACGAACCGCCGCGCCGCACCACTTGATCGATATCGCGGATCCGGACGAACCGTTCGATGCCGCCCGCTATGCGCGAGAGGCCCGAGCCGTCATCGCGGCGGTGGTCGCCCGGAACGCCCTGCCCATCGTCACCGGCGGCACGGGCCTCTACATCAAATCCCTGACCCAGGGCATCTTCCGCGCCAAACCCGTCGACCCGGCACTCCGCGAACGGCTCAAACAGGAGGTGGACCGGATGGGCGCCCCGGCGCTTCACCGTCGGCTTCAGGAGCGTGACCCCATAACCGCCGGACGGATCCACCCCAACGACGCCTTCAGGATCATTCGGGCCATCGAGATCTTTGAAACGACGGGGAAACCCCTCTCCGACCATCATTCGACGCATCGATTCGGCGAGGCCCCCTTCCGGACCCTCAAAATCGGATTGGAGATGGAACGGTCGGCGCTTTACGAGCGCATCGACCGGCGCGTGGACATTATGCTCGCTATGGGCCTGGCGGCAGAAGTCCGTGGGCTTCTCGAACTGGGATACCCTTCGCAGCTCAAATCCATGAAATCCATCGGATACCGTCACATGGCCGATTTCATCGAAGGACGGACAACCTGGGCCGAAGCCGTGAGAACCCTCAAGCGGGACACCCGAAGGTATGCCAAGCGACAATACACCTGGTTCAGGGCCGACCCCGAAGTGTGGTGGGTGCCGCCCCATGATCTGGAAACGATGCGGAACCGGATCCTCGAATTTTTGACTGAAAGGGGCCGACCCCGGACTCAGGACCAGGCGTGAAAGGGGGAAGCGGTCCGCAGGCTTTCGTAAAGGGCGATGCCCACACTGGTGGAAAGATTGAGGCACCTCACCTCTCGGGTGATGGGGATGTGATACGTGTTGGCGGGATAGCGGGCGAGGATGTCCGGTGACAGGCCCCGGGTCTCGGCGCCGAAAACCAGAAAGAACCGTTGCGGCGGCGTCATGTGCCAGAAAGGCCGCGATCCCTTTTTGGCGAAGAGCGCCATTTCCGCGGAAGACGGTGCGGCGGCCGCCAGGAACTCTTCAAAACACTCCCAGACCGACAACCGAACCCTGGGCCAGTAATCGAGACCCGCCCGCTTCACCTCCCGCTCCGCCAGGGAGAATCCGAGGGGTTTGACCAGGTGGAGGAACGCCCCGGCCCCCAGACAGGTCCTTCCGATATTTCCGGTGTTCCAATGGACCTCCGGCGCTACCAGGACCACATGACGTTCCACTGACGGCGAAGCGGGTGCTTTCGGAGATTGATCCATTCGAGGTTCCGGTCAGGATTCAGGGGTCGAAGCGCCGGAAGGCGTCGACACGGCTTTTCCGCAATGAGGACAGTAGCGGAATTCGGGATGGAGAGCTCTGCCGCAATACCGGCACCGGGCGTTCATCCGATCGACAGCGGCCAGATATTCTTCCCCCATCTCATGGATCTGCCGTTCACATCGCTCGCACATCAAAAACGGTTCCCCCTTCCGGATTCGGACGACAGGAATGAAAAAAAGATTCAACCAATAGTCCACCCGCTTGTGATAGGCCTGGGCCAGACCGCACACCGGACATATCACGGGCTTTTCGTCCAGGACCTTGATCCTTGGCGTGATGCCGCCAATCAGAAAAAACATGCCGTCCTCCCCCCTCACGAGGCCTGGCCTTGGAGATGGTCAGAAATCCCGAGGCTTGCAGATCACTTCCCGAATACGAATGTCGAACATATCCGATTGATTGGCCGGCTTCAGAACCACCGCCGCGTCGGCCCCCTTGCCGGTGCCGCCGACGGCGACGATGTCCCCGCCGGACAGGGCGCCGGCATCCGCCGCCATGATCGAAACCTCCACCGCCACCTTGACCCCCTGGCCAAAGAGCCTCAAGGTGTCGGCAATCAGAAGTGCGGGATAAATGCCCGAGTGTTTGTTGGCGACGGCCCGTTCCACCCCGGAAAGCGCATGAGTGGCCGCCACCACCACAGCGCCCTTTTGGATCAGCGATTTCTTCACATCGGCGGGCATGATACTCTTGAACGGCTCTTTGAACCCGCAGTGATACGTCACCACCACTACCTTGAACCCCTTGAAGATCTCGAGTGCCTTGAATCCGGTCTCCCCTTTCGTGGAAGCCACCACCATCTCCTCGATCCCCAGGGCTTTGCCCCGCTCGTATGCCAGTTCCAAGGTTCTGTCCGTGTTTTCCCTGCCGGGTCTGTCAAACCACATGCATCCTCCTTCATGAAAGTGCCGCGACTCGAAATTTATACTTGATCTAATGCCGCGTTTGTTCCTATTCTATCAATCGGCAATTCCCTGAATAAAAGTGAATCCCCAAAAAGTCAAAGGCATTTTTCATCCGACGACCCCCTCTATGCGGAGGCACGACATGATCATTGATTTTCATGTACACATCTTTTCCGAAAAAATCCGACAGAATCGATCCGCCTTTTTTCCATCGGAACCGGCGTTCAAACTCCTCTACGATTCTCCCAAATCCCGGCTGGTGAGCGCAGAGGACACCCTGCGGATGATGGACGAGGAAGGCGTCGACCGCTCGGTAATCTTCGGCTTCCCCTGGCAGGATGCAGACACCTTCAGAAGAGAGAACGACTACATCATCGAGACGGTCCTGAAATACCCGGACCGGTTCATCGGCCTCGCCTGTTTCGATGCGCTGAACCCGAAGGCGGCCGATGAGACCGAGCGATGCCTTGGCGCCGGGCTGCACGGCGTCGGAGAACTGGCGTTTTACACCTCGGGAATCGACGAGACGTGCATCAGCGCGCTGGAGCCCGTCATGGCCCTCTGCCGCGACCACGACCGCCTGATTCTCATTCACACCAACGAGCCCGTCGGTCACCAATACCCCGGTAAAAGTCCCAACACCCTCGCCCAAATCTATCGGATGATCCAGACCTTTCCCGAAAACAAAATCGTTCTGGCCCACTGGGGCGGCGGCATCTTCTTCTACAACCTCCTGAAACGCGAGGTCAAGGAGACCCTCGGGAACGTCTGGTTCGACACGGCGGCCTCCCCCTTTCTCTATGACATCGACATCTATCCCATGGCGGGTCAGATGGCCGGCCAGGAAAAGATCCTTTTCGGCACCGACTATCCGCTTCTCAAGCCCGGCCGCTATTTCAGCGACATGGATAAAACGGACCTTTCCAGCGAGGATCGGGCCGACATCTGCGGAGAGAATGCCCGAAAACTCCTGGGATTGTAAGCCCCGACGGTGACGGGGGTGCCGTCGTTGAAAAACACGGACAGGCGATCAGGGGAGGTTGGATGGCACCTTTTGAAGGCTTTCGATGAAGGAAAGCATCTTCTGTCGGTGTCGGGGCGGGACCATGAGCGCGCGGATCGGCCGGTTTCGGATGAGGCCTTCGGGCGGGGGGCCAAGGCTGCCCGCCCGATATCGTCGACGGTTATCCGCCGATGCGAAAAAAAGGAGAAGATCGGTCAGGTTGCCGGAATAGCCGTCCCGATCCACATGCTCGAGGTACTGCAGGACCACATTGTTGACCGTCACAATGAACGGATCCATCTCCGCGAAGCCGGTATCATCACACCGAAGTGCCGAAACCATACACCGGCATCCATAGGGGCGCACGGCGTAGACCGGACACTCCCCCTCTTCCAGAAACGGACAGGCACCCCAATCCGGATCGCTCGCTTCTTCCGGGGGATCCTCCCCCCGGATGCAGATTTCCGCCAGAGCGTTGGTCGTCACCCGGGGGATAAACCGGGGCAGGTCGATCGCCCCCCGAAGTTTCTCAAAAAAGTCGGCTCTTCCCTCGTCAACAAGACGGACCGACAGGGCATAGGCTTCAAGGGTGGTCAGGGTGACGTTTCGCGTGCAACATCGGGCGCATCCCTTTCGGCATGCGGTCTCATATTCGGCGATAAACCCCTCGTACACCCGATAGATGTGATCGAGCACCGCCAGTTTTTCTTCAACGCCCATGCATGGACCTCCTTTTTCCGGATTCGTCCATAGCACGGAAAGGCCGCTTTCGGCAAACCAAAGCGCTCACCGGCAGCCATTTCCTTCCCCGGGATCGGCACGGGGCCTGCAGGCGTCACGTCATCGCCGCATGAAACCGACACCCCCCGCCGAGGTTTGATGGCGTCGCCGTACTTGCCGATGCAGGTGATATCCCTCCGGCGACCTGCCGACACAGCAGGACTTGGGAAAAACCCTGCACCCTTCTCAGCCGTCTCAGTATTCCGGAAGAAAATATCGGACCCTGACCTCGTATCTGGAGGGCATCGTTCCCGGCATCTCCCTGCACGACATCACCCGGCCCAGTGCATTCATCGGCGGCAACCTGTTGCCGGCGACGCCCGCTTTGGCTCTGCGGGAACGGATCCATACGGTCGATCCGATCTCAAACGGCCGGGTGGACTGGAAACAAACCCCTTCCCCCCAATGGCTGAAGGTCCAGCTGGTGGTTCCCACCGGCATATTGAAATAGTTGACCTCTATCGACGCCTTGCATCCCTCTTCCGGACGAACCTTTTTTTCGATCGATTTTTCCATGTTTTCTCGGCATATCAGGATGGGTTCACAGCACCAATCAACTTCCGGCTTTCACAATGTTGACCGGGAAGCAGTAATGTCGGGGATAATGACGAAGCCCTTTGCACGAGGCGCTCACGCGTCGTTTGAGCGTCGTGAATCATCAGCCGCTCGGGCGGCTTGAGCGTCGGCGTGTTTTCAGGCCCCCGGAACAAACTTCAGCGGAGCATGAACAAAAGTAAGCAATCCGTGGGACATTCCCGGCTTTTGAAAGTCGAAAATTGAAGATAGTAATACCTATCGATTATCGAATCGGTTTGTCCATAGGGGAAAGGCATCATTTTCGGTAGGGGAATGTCCCGGTCGGGATCGACTCCCATAAAGAGCGGAGGGCTATCGGGCAGAAAACACCGCTCCGAAGGCTATTCCTTCCAGAGATCTACGTCGATGATCCCGATCTTGGCGGCATACCGTATCAGCTCGATCGTACTGTGCAGGCCCAGCTTTCGCATGATGTTGGCCCGATGGTTCTCGGCCGTCTTGGGGCTGATGAAAAGTTTTTCAGCCACCTGCGTGGCGGAATACCCCTCCCCCAGGAGGGTCATCACCTCCTGCTCGCGGGGCGTCAGGGACTCATAGCCGTCCGTACTGACGGCTATCTTCTTTTCAGGCAGTTCGGCGAGCTTCTTGACCACTTTTTCAGAAACCTTCGCGTCCATGAAATAGTCGCCGTTGAGAACGTGCTCAATCCCCTTGATCAGCATATCCGCGGCCGACTCCTTGGCCAGATATCCGGCGGCGCCGGCCTGGAAGGAGCGAACGATATAATCGATCTTTGAATACATGCTGACCATCAGTACGCGTGTATCGGGCGAGCACTTCAGAATGTCCCGGGCAAGCTCGATCCCGTTCCGGTCGGGAAGGGAAATGTCCACGATGGCCAGGTCGGGTTTGATCTCTTTGACGGTTTTCAGCCCCAGATCGGCGTTCCCCGCTTCCCCAACCACGTCGTAGCGGTCGCTTCTCCCCAGAATGGTTTTCAATCCTTCCCGGAACAGGGGATGATCATCGATGATGATGATCCGTTTCTTGTCGCCCACACGGATCCTCCTCGAAAGGGTGACGGCGCCCGTCACGTTGTCGTCCGGACAATGGGCACCGGAATTCGATCCATTGATAACAAATTCCGATTGTTTTGACAATGCATTATGGCCGGCGCCTTGGCGAAACCCAGGGAGCGCCGGCCGCGGCAGGAGCCTTTCCCGAGGATCGCGGCACTATTCGCCGGCTCTTTCACGGGCAAGCTCCTCGTCGCTCATACACCAGAAGGGGAAGCCGTCCCGGGTCCGTCGAATCTTGTACTCATCAAATTCACCCCGTTTCACCTTGGCGGCGATAAAGAGGTCCCGCCCCTCGATTTCAGCCCAGGCCCCCTTGATTTTCACCTCATCCCCTTTTCGTATCCCGATCCCGTCAGGGTCCACAAACCATTTCGGCCCCAGATGAACCTCGATCCGATCGCCGTCTTCGTCCTTGAGGATCATCGCCGTCCCCGGGGACATGCCGGCCAGGGGCACCACTTCGGAGAAGCCCTCCACCGTTCCTTTGAGCCGGTCCCGTTCGCTGTTTTTGTAAAGCTGGTTGTAGGGGCCGTCGATCTCCCACCCCCCCATCTCCCTGGGACCGCCGGCCAAACCGGCTCCCAAACCCGCGGCAAGAACGACGACAATAATTGCGATTACCGAAAGAAATCCTCGATTCGTCATGATGATGCCTCCTTTTTTGAAATAGCACGAACGCGTCACGTATTGACGCTGCCGATCCTGTCCGTGACGGATCGGGCCTTGCCGTAAATGCGTCCGGTATCCCCCTTGCGGATATCGAGTTTGACGGTGGCGTAAATACGGGATGCATCGCCCGCCAGAACATCATGGGCACGCTGGACGATGTCCAGGGCCTCCGCCAGGGTCGGGGTCTCGACAAGGGTTCCCATGGCCGTCACCTGATAAACGACGCCGCTGTCCCGGATCATTTCGACGACCCGGCCGACCGCCGCGCCGACACTCCCGCCCTTGTCCGTCGGAAAAATGGCCAACTCCATCAGAACCGACATAACGGTACCTCCTCATCTGTTGCCTTTCACCCGGGTCGGGGCTGCCCGAGACGTCAAAAGGTGTAGCCGATGGAAAAGTGAAGACGCCCCGCATCCTCTCCCGCCATCGGGTCCAGTTTCCAGCCGTACAGGATACCGACGGCGCCGATGGGGGTGATGTATCGGAGACCGAGGCCCGCGGAAGACCGCAGATCGTCCGAGCCGCCCGAGCCGCCGGCGCGACCAATCCGGCCCACATCATAGAAGGCCGCCATTTCGAGGTTCATCCCCAGGTCATAGCGGACCTCGAGGTTTCCCAGAAGGGATTCCCGACCGCCCACGGCCCTGCCGTCGGCATCGATCCGCAGAAGGTTTTCGTCAAACCCCCTCACGGTGGCGGTCCCCCCCAGATAGAACAACTGGTCGTCCGGGACGACGCTGTCGGATCCATAGGGGTAAATATAGCCATACATGCCGCGAATCGCAAAGGTCAGGCGATCCACCGGCGTCTTGTAATAACGGGTTTCAAATCGATACTTCAGAAAATCGTCCAGGGATTCCTGGAGCCCTCTGGACAGATCGACGTGGAAAGAGGCGAATACCCCCCGGGTGGGTCGTACAAAGGAATCGGTCGTATTGTAGACGGCCGAGGGTGTCCCGACCAGGACGGTTCGCGTCCTGTAGAGTTCCTCGTCGCCCTCCGGAATCGGGCTGCCGCCGCGCATATACTGTTCCCGCCGTTCCAGGCTGAAAGCCAGTCCGAGATCCAGCGCCCCGTCCAGCAGCCGACGGCTGAACACCTGGGAAACGCCGAAGTTGCGGGTTCCGAAATCCTGGTTGAACGCCTCCCGTTTTTCGCCGAACACGGTGCTTGTGGCGGAAATCCGACTCTGCCGGAAACGGGGCTCCGTAAAGGCGGCCTCCAGGCGATAGCCGATCTGACTGATCTCCATGCCGCCCCTCAGGTCCTGGTTCCGTCCCAGGAAATTGCGGTCTCCGCCCCTGGCTGCGGCAAAAAAGTGTCGTTCCGTGTCGTACCCCAGACTGAATTCCATCCAGTAAGGCGGTTCCTCCTCCACCTCTACGATCAGATCGACCGTCTCCGCCCGCTCCTGCAACCCGGGAAACCTGAAACGAACCGAGTCGACGGCCCCCATGTTCTGGATGTTCCGACGGCTTTCCAGGATCTTCCGGGCGGAAAAAGGCCCGTCGGGCCGGATCTCCAGTTCATTCCGGAGAATCTCTTCCACCGTCCGGAAATTCCCCGTAAAATGGATCCGCCCCACTCCCACGTATCCGCCCTCCGAAACCGTATAGCGGACGTGGGCGCCGGTGCCGTCGGAAGAAAGCGCGGCCGAACCCTTGACCTGAACGTATGGATACCCCTTTTCCGCGACAATGCCCGTGATGGTGTCTTCATCGGTTTTGAGCAGGTACTCCCGGTAGGGTTCGCCGGGCTTCAGGAGAAGGACCGTCTCGAGGGTCTCCAGGGAGACCACGGACACACCGGTGATCGACAGGGAAGATACGCGGGTTTGAACCCCCTCGTCGATGGTGATGGCCAGACGGCCGTAGCGTTTACCGTCCCCGCTGTCGTCGCCGTCGGCGGTTTCCGTCCCGGCCTGCCAATCCATCTTCCACGCCACGGTCGTCTTCAGGAATCCCTCCCGGAGGTAGAGGGCCTTGACGGCGCCGATATCGTCTTTGAGCCGCCGCGGATCGTATTCGCCGTCTGCAAGGAGGCCCGGGGTCCGCGTCAGCATCTGTTTCAGTATCCTGTCGTCGTCAAAGGTGGTGTTCCCTTCGATGTCGATATGCTCGACAACGGACCGGGGGCCTTCGTCGATCAGGATGCGGATGTCCCGCCGCTTTTCGGAGGCCTCCCCGGAAAGCGATTCGGCCGTCGTCACGCGGCTGTCGAGATATCCGTCGCTTCGGTAGCGATTGCGGATGTTCCGCAGGCTTTTTTTGAGGCCCGCATCGTTTCGGTTTCCGGTTGAAAGGGCGAGATCCCGGCGCAGGGTCCACCAGGCCCAGTAGGCATCGTTCCCCTCGAACGAAACGTCATATCGCGGCCCTTCCTCCACCGCCAGCCATACGTCAACTGCCGCCGTCTCGACGTCTCTGGCCACACGGGCGTCCACCGCCGCGTCGGCATAGCCTTTGGCACGATAGAATTTCACAAGCTCCCGCACGTCTTCATCGAGATCCTTCCGAACGAATCGGGTGACGCCCCCGAAAAGGAGCGATTTTTTCCATGCGTCCGTCCTCAATTTGAGCCGAAAGTCGGAAAAAGCGCGGTTGCCGTCGACGGCAAAGCTTTCGAGCCGGAAGTACCGGCCCTTATCGATCCTTACCCGGAGGTCCACGATCCCCGCCGTTCCGCTCGGTTCCGCCGTGATGCGCACCACCGGCGCGATGTAGCCCTGGCTTTTGAAGAGATCGACCACCGACGCCTCCTCGGCCGGAATCCTTTCAGCGTCATAACTGCCGCCGGAATGGAAGGTGAGGGCATTCCGCACCTCCCGATCGAAGACGGGAAACGCCCCCGCCACCCGGATCGCCCGGATCCTGAAAAAGGGCGTCAACCGGAAGGTCAGCACGATCTCGTCCGCCGTCCAATCGGGGTCTGGAACGTGAACAGCCGCGAACATCCCGGAGGCATCCAGCGCCGCAAGGCTCTTCTGAAGCGCGGCCTCTGAAAACGGCTCCCCCGCCTTCACCAGGATCATGCCCCTGGCCATGGATTCCCACCGGGCCGTATCCCCCCGGCCCTCCTCGATCTCGATATCGATCCCTGAAACGATGGGTCCCTCTCCGGCCGAAAGACGGCCGCTGCCGTTCGGGTCCGCCGCAGGTGCGGAAGCCGAGTCCAGGATCAAGAGCAGCGCAACGCCAATCAACAGCATTCTGGGTATCAATGGTCCTCTTTCCCGACGCAAGGACGCGTCATGCATTACCGGAATTCCATCCGGAAGGTCAGGGCGCCGCCGAAATTGCCCGCCGTATCCTGAAAAGCGCTCACCATCAGCTCCTCCAGAATCCTGTATTCCGAAATCACCTTCTGGACGGTCACGCCATTTTTGATGTCGGCGCCGTATTTCACTGTAATCCGTCGGGAAAGTTCCTTGCCCAGGGTTACCCTGATGTCCTCTGCGTCACCGCCGTTTCCGGCCTCGCTCAATTCCACCTCGACGATGTCCAGGCCGGTGGCGTCTCTGACACCCGACGATAGGGTATCCGAGAGAATCTCCCCCAGCATCCCACGGGCGGAGAAGCCCGAACCGCCGTCATCCCGACGCATCTCCTTCAGGGTCTTTCCGAACACCAGAAGAGAGATGATGTCCCCGTGCTCTTCCGCGGGATTCGATGTCAGCTCGAATCTCAGATTATCCGGCGTCCCGCCGATCTTGAGCGTAACGATCCAGTCCCGCACCTCGACCTCTCCCTCGATATCGATTGTGGGTTCCGTCCGGTAAGGATTGAGGAAGTCGACAACCCCTCTCCGTATCTCGAAAGCCCGCTTCTGATAGGTGACCACCCCTTCGTCCACCGCGGCCCGACCGCTGATCACCGGACGCTGGGCCGTGCCCAGCACACGGAGATCCGGACTGAGGCGCATGTCCGCCACATTGTTCTCCACCACGAAAGGTTCCCGGCGTTTGACGACGATATCGAGGGCCATATCGCTCAGGAACGGGGTCTCCCCCGCGTCCGGTTCAGGGGCCGTCTCACGGGTCTTCGTCGTCATGCCCTGAAGGAGGTTGAGTTCGACATCCCTGGTGTAGCGCCCTTCCAGAAGAACGATCTCTCCCGAAAGCATGGATTTTTCAGGGGTTCCACTCAGGTTCAACCGGCTGTCCAAAAGCAGGCTCAAGGTGTCGGGAATCTCGATGGGGAGTCTCCGGGCCGAGGCCTGGAGATCCACCCTTACCGGCGCAAATGCCTCGAGGTCGACACGCCCGTCCAGGCCAAAGCTTCCGTCGTCGATACGGCCCGTCACATTTTCCAGCGACAGTGCTCCGGACGACAGGACAACCCGGCCCGTCACGTCATGGAGGCGCTGATCCAGCCCCGGGAGGTTCATTCCGAGACGATCCAGGGTGAGGCGGCCCTGAAGTTCCGGTTTTTCGAGGGTTCCCGACATTTCGGCCGCCAGGAGAATCACCCCCTGGGGATCGCTTTCCGCATCCAGGAAAGGTCGGATCACCGCCAGGGGAATACGGCCGTCGGCGCTCAGCGCCAGCCTTCCGGCCAGGTCCCCGGCGCCCTTCAGGGTGATGCGGCCGTCCTCCAGCAGGCGAATCTCCGTAGCCGGCAGCGTGTAACGCCCTTCCTCGAAACGGGCTTCGATCCGCCGGCCGGCCAGCAACGGCCGCCCCCCGCTCACCAGGCTCAGGTCGCGCAGGTCTGCCGCGACCCGGATCGTCTCCCAAGCGTCGCTTTTCCCCTCGGCCGTGAGGGTGCCGTCGATGCGTCCCGTCAGGTCGTCCAGCCCCGCGATCCGGAAATAGGGCGCCAGGTCGGTTCGGTCAAAGCCCAGGACCGCGGAAAACGTCTTCCGGTCCAGATGATACCGGCCGTTCAGGTCAAACCCCGGCCGTCCCCAGATGCGTGCCGTGCGATCCGCGAGAGCCAGTTGGATGCGAAAATCCGCCATCGGCTTCCGGTTGATCCGGATATCCGTCATGGCCACGCGCCCCTCGGCCCGCGGATCCGCGAAGGACCCCTTGCCGAAAAGATCGAGGGAGACCGTACCGGCGAGGCGGTCGGGGCCGCCTGCCGCAGGGATGCTGCCCAGGGAAATCCCCGTCGACGTCACGCGCATCTCGTAGGTGGACCGGTCGAGATCGATGATGCCCTGTCCGTCGAGGAACTCTTCCGGGGTCACGGCCACCCGAAACCGGTCGAGCCGGATGGTCCCCCCGTCCATCCGGGCGTTCATCGTCACGCCGTCCAGGGGCTGGTCGCCAAGTTCCAGCCGTCCCCCGTCCACGGTGATCGTCCCCCGGGGCCGGGCGACGCTCCCCCCGATCTCACCCGCGAGAGAAAATGTGCCGGTCATGCCGTGGACAAAATCCTCCAGACGAACGGGGTCGCCTGAAAGTCGGATGTCGAGGGTCGGGTCATCCGAAAAGGCCCCGGTCCCGGGCGTCATGACCCCGACAGTGCCGGTCAGGGTCAGGCGGGATTCTCCGTTCACCACCGCAACGGGCGACAGTCCAACCCGTCCCTCGGTCATCGTGATCCGGGCATCCACGTCACCGATGCGGTTGGATCCCACGGCAAGCCCTTCACCCGAAATGTCCGCCCGCAGGTCCGGAGAACGCGCCGGGCCATCGGCCTTGACGGTGCCGGCGAACCGGCCTTTGATATCTCCGATTTCAAGAAAGTCTCCCGGCGCGACGTTTTCGAGAGCGAGGGCGAGATCCACCGGCAAACCCGGACGGACCTTGGGGACGTCGCCCGGACGGTTCTCCAGGAGGGTGATGCTGCCTCGGACGGTCGCCCGGGACCCCCTGTTCTTCAACGTCAGGGTCGAAATCGCGACGGTGCCGCTTTGGTCCAGGTCGGCCTCGAGAAGAACATCTCCCAGGACGGCCCCCGGCGCGACGAGCCGTTTTCCGGAGACAGCGAGCGTCGCCGTGGGGCGGTCCGGGCTGCCGCCCATGGAAAGATTCGCCGACAGCCCCCCGGCGACGCCCTCGATGCCCGCCGGAGACAGGAGCGCCGCCAGATCAGGCGCCTGAAGGGCGAGATCGCCCTTCAGACCCACGGCGAAAAGTGCCCGATCCGCCGACAGGAATCCCCGGGGAAAAGCGGCCGCCAGATCGGCGTCCCCCTGGACGGACAGGGTTCCGAGACGGGAGATGATCGACAGGGGGGCGATATGGAGATGCCTGTCCGCCAGGGAAAGGTGCAGATCGATCCGATCCACGGGAAAGCCGCCCAGAAGACCGCCGCCATAATCAAGCTTCACTGTGGCGTCGGGATCGCTGAGGGGCCCCTTTGCCGAGAGGTGCATCGCCGCGCTGCCGCTCAGTTCGGGATCGAGGTTAAGCACGTCCCGGATCTCGGCAAGGGCCAGATCCGCATCGAGCGTGAGATCGAGAACCGGATCGTCGCCCAGTCGATCCACGGCTCCGGCGAGTCGGATATGGGTCTTGCCGGCCGAAAGCGCCAATATAACGGATGAAAGCCGGTCGGCGTTCAGGTCTGCCGCAGCCTCGAATTGATCGATGGGGCCGGTGAAAGCCGGACTTTCGATATCGCCGCCGAGGATGCCGATCCGAAGGCGTCCTGTCGGAGTCGACGACGACAGGGCGTCAATCTGCATGGAAACACCTTCCAGCGAAACGGCCAGAGGCGCTTCGGGATCCTTGTATGAAAACACGCCGTTGGTCAGACGAAAACGGTCGACGACCACCTCGACGGCGGACTGACCGGGTGTCTCGGCCGGTTCCGACGCCCGGGGCTCCGGTTCGGGGAAGGCCCCCATGAGGTTGAGCCGGCCCCTGGCATCCACCGCGAGGTCTGCCCAGGGCGCCTCGACGCGCACCGCCTTCACGGCAATCACGCCCTTCAGCAACGCCCTCCAGGAGACGTCGATACGGAGATGATCGAGTCCGGCCAGCCGCTCCTGTTCGGGGCCTTCCACCAACAGATCACGGATGTCGACACGGCCGGCCAGCAATGAAAAATCGAGGTTTCCCCACCTCACGGCCCCCGGAAGAATCCGGTCGACATGTTGTTGAAGGCGCTTCTGGGCCTGGGGGGTCTTGAGATATGAAACGCCGCCCACCAGCACCAGCATCAGCAGCCCTGAAACCGTAACCACGGCGATAAGGGCGGTTCGAACCCATCTACCCATCTTGGAATCCTGCTCCATGATTGTTGTCGTTCGGATGCGCGAAGCTGCGAAAAAATCGTCCCAACGGGCACCGAATCTACACCATCGCCTCGTTCGAATCAATTTTTTCTTTGATATCGGCACGCCACCGGCTATAGTCGAAGATATCGGCCGTGCCGAAAACCGTGGCGGTTACGGCGGCTTTTGCAGTTCCACCGAATGGACATCGCCCGGCGCCGTCCGTCGCCGGCGGTGATGCCCAAGGATAAAAACCTGAAGGGAGAGGGGAAGACCATGATGAGAAGCACCGTAATCCGGCTCATTATCGCATTCATTCTCTTGCCGCCTTCGATCGGGCTCTCGGCCCGGGCGCCGGTGAGCGAGGCCACCGAGGCGTGCCTGGGATGCCATTCGTCCCTCCACCCGGGCATCGTGGAGGAGTGGCAGAAAAGTCGCCACGCCCGGGTCGCTCCCCGGGACGCCCTGAGGGAAAAGCCCATCGCTCGCAGGATTTCCGCCACCGACATCCCAGATCGCCTGAAATACGTTTCCGTGGGATGCGCCGAATGCCATACCCTGCGCGTCGAGCATCACGCCGACGCCTTCATCCACAACGAGGTGGAGATCCACGTCGTTGTGAGTCCCCGGGACTGTGCCGTCTGCCACGTCACCGAAGCCGACGAATACGCCGAAAACATCATGGCGCATGCCCGGGGAAACCTCGTGGACAACCCCGTGTTCCAGGATCTCCAGCTGAGCATCATCGGCACTCCCGTTATGAGCGACGCCGGCATCCGGTACGAGCCCGCCGATGCGGACACCCGGGCCGAAGCCTGCGAGTATTGCCACGGTACCCGCCTCGTCCACAAAGGGATGGAGACCCGAAACACCGACATGGGAGAGATGGAATTTCCGAGAATCGACGGGTGGCCCAACCAAGGCGTGGGCCGCATCAATCTCGACGGCAGCCTGGGCTCCTGCGCCGCCTGCCACACCCGCCACGCCTTTTCCATCGAAGCGGCCCGAAAACCGTACACCTGCGGGGAATGCCATGTCGGCCCCGATGTTCCGGCCTATAAGGTCTACACCGCCAGCAAGCACGGCAACATTTTTTCCGCCGCAGGCGCCGATTGGGATTTCGCCGCCGTTCCCTGGACCATCGGCAAGGACTTCACGGCACCCACGTGCGGGGCCTGCCACATGAGCCTTCTGGTCAACACCGACGGTCAAACCGTCGTGCAAAGAACCCACGCCATGAGCGATCGCCTTGCCTGGCGGATCTTCGGCCTGCCCTTCAGCCACCCCCACCCGCGACGGCCGGAAACCAGCATTATCCGAAACCGGGACGGTCTCCCCCTGCCGACGGATTTCGACGGGACCCCGGCTTCGGAATTCCTGATCGCCCCCCTCGAGCAGGAAACCCGTAACCGTACCCTCCAGGCGGTCTGTCTGGGGTGCCACGGCAAGGCCTGGGTGGACGGTCACTGGAAACGCTTCGAGAATACCCTCGAAACGACCGACCGCGACATCCTGACGGCCACCCGCCTCATGGAAGAGATCTGGGCGCGGGGATATGCCCAGGGTCTCGCGCAGCAGGCCAGCCCCTTTGACGAGGCGATCGAACGGACCTGGTGCGACAGCTGGCTCTTCTACGCCAACACCGTTCGATTTGCCTCGGCCATGGCCGGCGGCGGGGATTTCGGGGTTTTCGCCGACGGTCGATATCAGCTCTCCCGCCGCATCCGTGAACTTGCGGACGAGCTGGCGCTGCGGAAGCGGCTGTTCCCGCCGCCCGAACCCATCACCCGGAACGGCGCGCCGCGGCGCGCCGCGGACCCTGGCGGGAGAATCGCCCTTCGACGATAAAACGACGCCGCCGGATACCGGCGCTCAACCCTCCTGAACCAGATTTTTGAGACGGGTCAGGATCTCCCAGGCAAACCCCTCGGGCATGCAGGGGAAGACGGCGTTGTTGGTATAGACGGGGTCCGCCTCGATATCGTAGCGGGACGCCGCCACGGCCGCCGGCCAGAGGTCCGTATGGGGAATGGGTGTGTAGTGGGCGATCACCGGTGTGATGCCGCTTGCCTTGACCGTAAGGACGGCACGTTCGACATCTGAAATCGGCTGCCCGGGGAGCCCGGCCAGAAGATAGGCGCCCAGACGGTCTTTATCGAAGCCCGCGCGCAGGAGACAGACCGCGGCCTCCCGGAACTGGCGTTCATCGACCTTCCGGTCCAGGGCCGAACGGCGATCAAAGGCCGTGGTCTCAAGCCCCAGCCGGAGGGTCTCGAACCCCGCCCGGAGCATCAGATCTGCCAGGGATCCGTCGATCTCCCGGATGTGAACGGCGTTGGGCGTATGAAACCGGACGGGACGCCGGGTTGCGATCACCCCTTCCAGAATGGGGACGATGTGCCGCTCGGGATGGATAAGCAGGGCGTCGTCGTAGAAGACGAACTCCGTTACACCGTGACGATCATGCCAGAAGCGGATCTCGTCGACCACGCGCTCCGGTCGCCGTGTCCGGCGTCGCGGTTCCAGATATCGGGAGGCGCAGTAGGCGCAGGCAAACGGGCATCCCCGGGAGGTGAGCAAGGGGATGTAGCCGATGGTTCGTTGCAGGTCGAAAGCGGGATAGGGGTAGGCGTCGAGATCTCCGGGATCGAACCGCCATTGGGGTCGAAATCCCGTAAGGACTTCGATCCAGCGGAACAGGCTTTCCGGGCCGTCTCCGGCCGCGACCCGGTCCGCCCCGGCATGCGCTGCTGCGTGATCCCTGCACAGGGTGGCGTAAACGCCCCCCAGAAGCACCGGAACCCCGGGAAACCGACGGCGAAGCCGCCCGATCGTCTCCCGGACTCCCGGGTACCAGTAGGTCATCAGGGAGGTGACCAGAATCAGATCCGGCGGCGGAACGGCCTCCAGATCCGCGTCAAGCCATGGGGGCTCGATGCCGTAGCGGCTGAAATGTCGGGGAATGTCGTAAAACCCCGGCGGCTTGGGAATCCGGCGTTTGTGATAGGGTCCCCGGCCGTGACGGGCTGAGGGATCCTGGAGCGGGGCCTCGGGATGAAACCGATCCAGGCAATCGATGTAGGAGATCCCCATGCCGTGCTCCCGCAGAAGGGCGGCAAGGATGAGCAGTCCCAGGGGCTTTGCCCAGAAGTCGTAGGCGGCGAAGTCGTGGATCCAGGGGTTGACGAGGAGAATCTGGGGGGGCTTTGCGTTCACCGTGAAACGGAGATCAGTCCTCCGGCGACGTTGACAGGAGGTCCGGAAAGTACTGCATGGAGATCTTCTTCAACTCCTTGCGGCTGAAGAGCAGAGCGTACTCCGTTTCGCCGGTGGCCGCGGCCATTTCACCGGCGATCTCCCGGCAGGCCGCCTCGTCCGACGCATGGACCATCGTGTAGAGGTTGTAGGGCCACTCTCGCGTTGGATCCCTTCGATAGCAGTGGCTTACGGCCCTGAAGGCCGCCATTTTCGTCCCCACCGCGTCGATTCGGGCCTCGTCCACACGCCATGCGACCATGGCATTGGCCCGGAACCCCGATCTCTGGTGCTTGAGGGTGGCGCCAAACCGGCGGATGACGCCTCGGCGGGTAAGGGCGTCAAGTGTCTCGATCACATCCTTTTCCGTCACCCCCAGCCGTTCGGCGATGGCGAGATAGGGCCGCTCCGTAATCGGTATATCCCCCTGCGTCGCGGCGATGACCTGTTTTTCGAGTTGGCTGAAATTCGGCGTCGACATGGCTGATCTTTATAAAATGTTCCCCTTCAAAAGGCAAGTTTTTTGTGCTCGGACGGCATCTGCGGATTTTCCGAAACCCGATAATGTGATATCAGAGGTCCTGAAAACAGGCCCGGACACCCGGGCCTCATCGTCAACCCCAAAGGACGGCGCAGGATGTTGGTCGAACTCCAGGGACAGATCGAGCGAATCACCTACAGCAACGAAGAAAACGGCTTCACCATCGCCCGGCTCAAGGTTCGGGGGCGGCAGGACCTGGTGACGGTGGTGGGGAACCTGGCGGCACCCATGCCGGGCGGCGTTCTCAAGATGACGGGGGAATGGATTCAGCACCCGAAATACGGAGAGCAGTTCAAGATTGCCGCTTATCACATCACGGTCCCGGCCACGACCTACGGCATCAAAAAGTACCTGGGCTCGGGCCTCATCAAGGGGGTCGGCCCCGTCATTGCCGAAAGAATCGTCGACACCTTCGGGGAAAAGTCCCTCGACATCATCGAGGAGAACATCGAGGACCTGGCCAGGGTGGAGGGCATCGGCAAAAAGCGTATCGCCATGATCCGAAAGGCCTGGGAAGACCAGAAAGAGATCCGACAGGTGATGCTCTTTCTCCAGTCCCACGGGGTCAGCGCCGCCTATGCCGCCAAGATCTTCAAGTTCTACGGGGATCGATCGATTCCGGTGGTTCGGGAAAACCCCTATCGCCTGGCCATGGACATCTTCGGCATCGGATTCATCACCGCCGACAGCATCGCATTGAACCTGGGTTTCACCAAGGATTCCCCGGTGCGGGCCGAGGCCGGGATCGTCTATGTCCTGAACCGCCTGGCCGATGAAGGCCATGTCTACTATCCATACGCACCCCTGATCGAAAAATGCCGGGAGGTGCTATCGGTGAGCCGCGAGATCCTCGTCGATGCCCTGGCCCGCCTCGAAGCCGACAAACAGATCCGCATCGAGGCGCTCAACGAGCTCCCCATCGCCTGCGAAACCGACAACCAGGCCGTCTATCTTTCAAAATTTCACGTCTGTGAAACGGGCATCGCCAACCGCCTCAGGATCCTTCTGGCCGTGCCCAAATCCCTTCCGGCCATCGATCCGGACAAGGCGCTGTCCTGGGTGCAGAAACGACTTGCCATCCGCCTGGCCGAGGCCCAGGAGCGCGCGGTCCGCTGTGCCGTCGACAGCAAGGTCATGGTCATCACCGGCGGGCCCGGCACCGGCAAGACCACCATCGTGAATGCCATTCTCAAGATCTTCACCGCCGCAGGCGCCCGGATGCTCACGGGTGCACCCACCGGCCGGGCGGCCAAGCGGATGGCGGAAACCACCGGATATCCGGCCAAGACGCTTCACCGGCTTCTCAAGTTCAGTCCCGCCAGAGGCGAATTCGAGATGAACTTCGAAAACCCCCTGGACTGCGACGTCCTGATCGTGGACGAGGCCTCCATGATCGACACCGTCCTCATGCACCACCTCCTCAAGGCCGTTCCGGCAACGGCCACATTGATCCTGGTGGGCGACGTCAACCAGTTGCCTTCGGTGGGCCCCGGAAACGTGCTGGGGGACATCATCGCCTCCGGTACGGTCCCGGTGATCGTTCTCGAGGAGATCTTCCGCCAGGCCAGGGAAAGCGACATCGTCGTGGGCGCCCATCGGATCAACCGGGGCGAACTGCCCCGTTTCAATCCCACCGCCCCTGGAACGGACTTTTATTTCATCCGGAAAGAGGCCCCGGAGGCGGTGCTGGACATTATCCTGAAACTGGTCACGGAGCGAATCCCCCGCCGGTTCGGCTTCGACCCCGTGGACGACATCCAGGTGCTGACCCCGATGCACCGGGGCCTCGTGGGCGCAGGCAATCTCAACATCGCGCTTCAGGAGGCCCTCAACCCCGGAGAAGCGGGGGTGCTGCGGGGTCAGCGAATCTACAAGGCGGGGGACAAGGTGATGCAGATCCGGAACAACTACGACAAGGAGATCTTCAACGGAGACATCGGCCGGATCGTCCGCATCACGCCCGAGGATCAGACGCTCGTCATCGCTTTCGACGGCCGGGAGGTCGTCTACGACTACGCCGACCTGGACGAGATCGTCCTGGCCTACGCCATATCCGTCCACAAGTCCCAGGGGTCCGAGTATCCCGTTGTGGTGATGCCGGTGCTGGTCCAGCACTACATGCTGCTGCAGCGGAACCTCATCTACACCGGGGTGACCCGGGGCCGCAACCTGGTGATCCTGGTGGGAACGAAAAAGGCTCTGGCCATGGGAATTCGGAACGACAAGACCCGGCGGCGTCACACCCGGTTGCGGCACCGCCTGGGCTGACGGCGCCGCCTATCGTCCCGCCGACCGCCTGAGGTCGAGCCGGGCCTTGAGCCTGGGAAACAACTCCAGGTCCGTGTGGGGAAGGAACAGGGAAGCGACGTAATGGTCCATATAGGACGGCGTCTCCGAAAGCTCGAAGTTGGTCATCTTCCGCGTCACCTCGACCACGTCCCGTCGAATCCGGTTGGTCAAGGCGCTCATCCGGGCGCCCATGAGCGAGGCGTTGCCGATGTAGGTGATCTTGTCGGCGTCCATCTCGGGCAGGAGGCCGATAACCATGGCCCGCGCCAGATCCACGTAGCTTCCGAACCCGCCGGCCAGATAGATCCGGTCCAGGTCCTGCATCGAGAGCCCCACCTCCTCGAGAAGGGTCTGGCATCCGCTGTAAATGGCCCCTTTGGCCCGGATCAGATTCTCGATGTCGATCTCGGTCAGCACGATATCCCGGTCGATCTGGGTATCGGCCTGTCGGACCAGGACATACTCCCAGATGCCCTCGCGTTCCCGGACGCGGTCCGTGGGCAGATTCCGCTCATATTTGCCGTTGGGGTTGACGACCCCCGCCTCGAAAAGCGCGGCGACGATGTTGATCAATCCCGAACCGCAGATCCCCTTGGGCCGGACGTTTCCGATGGTGAGGTTCATGGGTTCGAAGGTAACGGGATCGATTGAAAAGTCCTCGATGGCGCCCTTGGCCGCCCGCATGCCGAACTCGATGCCGCCCCCCTCGAAAGCCGGTCCCGCCGAACAGGCGGCACAGGCCAGCCAGTCCCGGTTTCCCACCACGATCTCCGCGTTGGTACCGATGTCCATGAAAAGCGTCAGTTCCTCGGTCCGGTAAAGTCCCGAGCCCATGACGCCGGCCACGATGTCGCCGCCGACATAGCTGGAAACCTGGGGGTAGACAAGGGCCGTGACGTGGTCGGGAAGGTCGAGGTCGAGGTCCTTCGCCTTGATGGGCGGATAGATGGAGGCCGCCGGCACGTAGGGAGATCTCCGGATGTAACGGGGATCGACCTGGAGAAAGAGCTGGGTCATTGTCGTGTTCCCCGCCAGGGTGACGCTCGAAATGCCGTCGGGATCGATCCCGGCCCGTTTGACGTTCTTCCGGATGAGCTTGTTGATGGTCTCCGTCACCACGTCGTGAAGACGAATGAGCCCATCCCCCTTCTCGGCGAACATGATCCGGGAGATGACATCCTCGCCGTAGCTGATCTGGCCGTTGAAATCAGCCTCTTCCGCAAGGACATTCCCCGAAACGAGATCGATCAGCTGCACATATACGGTGGTGGTCCCGATATCGACGGCCACGGCGTAATTCTCCGAGGTGGTGTCCCCGGGCTGAACGTTGATGATGACGGTCTGGCCGTCCTCGCGGACCGGTCGGGCCAGGGTGGCCGTCACCTGAAAGCCCTCCCGCCTGAGAATGTCCGGCAGTTTTCGGATCACCGGGAACTCGACCCCCAGTCGATGCTCGTGATTTTTTAGGGTGAGAAAGCTGACGAGGCGGGTCACGTCCGGCAGATGATCCTGGGCATTGGGCTCCGGCAAGGTCAGATAGACCTTTTCCATAGGGGGAATGAAAAGCCCTTTTTCCTTCAGTTCATCCAGATCGAAGGTCTTGACGCGGGCGGTTTTCCGGGGCGTCGGGGGAATATTGAGAACACTGGCATCGACGACGGACTCCACGGGAACCCGTACGGTGACGTCGCCGATCACCGAGGCCCGGCAGGCCAGGCGGTATCCCTTTTCCCGGTCCTCGGGTTTGAGGCGTTCGGAAAGGCCGCCCTCGACCTCACCCGCCTCGATGATCACCCGGCATTTCCCGCAGACACCCTCCCCGCCGCAGGAAGCGTTGATGTGGACGCCGGCCTCCATGGCCGCGCGGAGAAGGCTTTCGCCGTCCCGGACCTTTACCGTTCGATTCTGGGGTTGAAACGTTACAAGATGGGTATCCATAAGCGATTCCTCCGGCTGATTCTTTCAAACCAATGAGATACCCACTAAGATATTACAGAATGAGATAATGTAAACTAAAAAAACACCATTACCGCCGAAATGGGGCGGGACATCACGTCTCCATCGTGTCAAACCGGCAGGAAAGCAGCACCATGTCGTCCTCGAACACCGTCTTGATTTTGTAGGGCAGCGTTTTGAAAAGATTGATCATGCCCCTGTTATGGGGGGCGGTATAGGCAAACAGCCCGGCCAGACCGTTTTCCCGGGCAGCCTCGGCCAGTTTCCGCATGAGGAGTTTGCCGAGACCCCTGCCCTGGTATGCCTTGTTCACCGTAAAGGCAACCTCCGCCATGTTGCTCGCCTCATTCAGCAGGTATTCCCCCATGGCGATGACCTTCCCGAACCCGAACTCTCCCACCACCGCCACAATGGTGAGATCCTTCACATAGTCCACCTCGAGCATCTCCTCGAGATCGTCCCTCACGAAACTGTGCTTCTCGTGGAAAAAACGGGAGACGACGTCATCGGGTTCGAGATTGTAAAAATGCTCCTGGATGCGGCGTTCATCCACCGGTTTGGCGGGACGGATGACGACGGTCTCCCCGTTGATCTCCCGGACCTCCTCGAGCTTCACCGGGTAGACGCCGTGAATCGAGTCGCTGAGGGTCCTGTCCTCGCTCAACAGTCCCATCTCCTTGGCTTCGAAGAAGAGCTCCTCCCGGTACTCGGGGTGGGCGATGCTGATCATGGCCAGGGCCCGCTCCTGAAGGCTTTTCCCGAAAAGGTTGACGGCACCGTATTCCGTCACCACATAGTGGACGTCTCCCCTGGGGACCACCACGGCGGTATCGCCCAGGCTGGGCACGACGCGGCTGGTTTGATCTTCTCCCGACCCGGAGGTCGAGGCGAACATGAGGATCGATTTGCCGCCCTCGGCCAGCGCCGCCCCGCGGATAAAATCGTTGATGCCGGTGACGCCCGTGAAATAGGTTCGCGGCAGGGCATCCGCGGCTACCTGACCGGTGAGGTCCATGGCCAGGGCCACGTTCATGGAGACCATCCGATGATGTCGGGCGATGATGGTGGGGTCGTTGACATAGTCGGACGGCCTGAAATCGACCGAAGGGTTGTCGTGAAGGAACTCGTAGAGGACCTCGCCGCCGATGGCGGCACTGGCCACCATTTTACCCTCGTTGAAGCCCTTCCGCCGATTGGTGATGACCCCCCGCGAAAAGAGGTGCATCATATCCTGGGTCAGGTATTGGCTGTGGACCCCCAGATCGTTCTTGTCGGCCAACGCCAGCAGCGTGGCCTTGGATGTGGCGCCGAGGCCGATCTGGATGGTGGACCCGTCGTCGACGAGGCGGGCGATGAGCCGGCCGATGGTGTTGGCCGCTTCGGTTTCCGGGAGGGGCTCCGTCGCCAGCAGTTCCTCCTCGTGCTCGACGATGACGTCCACATCATCCACGTGGATGAAGCTCTGACCCAGAACCCGGGGCATGCGCGGGTTGACCTGGGCGATGACCAGATCGGCGGAAAAGGCGGCGGACAGGGTCACGTCCACGGAAACGCCGAGGCTCATCCAGCCGAAATCGTCGGGAGGGGTCACCTGAATCAGGGCCGCGTGGATCGGGAGCTGTCGGCTCTTGAAAAGCCGGGGAATCGCGGAAAGATTGACGGGCGTGATGAAACGCTTGTTCATGGCCAGCCCCCTGGCCTTCCCGGATCCCAGATAAAAGGAACGGATATTGATGCTCCGGCTTTTGGTTTTGTCGGCGATAAGCCCCAGCGGCGTCCGTTCCAGGGAAAGCAGACGGACGATCTCGAGGTCCGTGAAGACCGATGATGCCTCCGCAAGCGTCTTGACCAGGTACTGCGGCTCACCGCAGGACGATCCGATAAACACCCGCTGGCCGGGCCGGATCATTTTGACGGCCTCCTTGGCCGTTCGCTGTTTCTCGACAAAATCATCCGCCCAATAGCTCGTCTTGGCCATACGCCCTCCTTTCCCGGTTGTTTTTCACATCAAATCTCTTTTTTCATTAAAATTTCCATTTACTTTAAATTGTCGGCAATAGCAAGAAGAACTCAGCCTTCCGAAAACCGGCGGCAGGGCAAAAAAGGTTTGGCAAATGGGTTGACATTCTGCTAAATGAACGAACATGAGAAGAGGCAGGCTATGTCTTTGCCGAGTCGACTTTCCCCCGGATTTCATGAAATTTCGAGGCCGCCGGGAGCCCGAAAACAGCGTGAGGCATCGACGCTACAACAGGATATCCGGAAAAAAAGACAACAATCCGTCGATAACCGTTGACGGCGTCTCTTAATTGCGGCCGTGAAATGTGCAAGCTACATATTGACAACGTGTACGCGGTTAAATATAGTGAATATTTCAGATTTACAATGATCATTCAATCATTGGAAAATACGTCGGCAACTGGACGACGATTCAGAAAATCAACCTGGTGAGATTGGATAACGTGCGCGTAAAATTCAGCAATATGAACATAATTCTGCTTCAAAAAGGGGGGTGATATGCTTTCGGGGGGTAAGCATACTGCCCCCTTTTTTTGTGTGTTTTCCACTAAAACCAATTCGTGAGAACATCCAGAGGAGGTACAACATTGGCTTTTGAATTTTTCAAAGAATCTTATTCCGGAGCTGTAAGGAAGGTTACGCTGGGACAAGGCGACAAGGCTGTCACCGTCGGCGGCCAGACATGCTACCCGTTTTATCAGTTCGAAGGCGAGATGCCCAACAAGCCCAAGATCGCCATGGAGGTCTGGGACATGAGACCCACGGACTGGGCGGAGTCGGCACTCAAACCTTTCGAGGATGTCCTCGACGACCCGGCGGCCTGGGCGAAAAAGTGCGTTGACACCTACGGAGCGGAGATGATCGCCCTTCAGCTCAGAAGCACCGACCCCAACGACAAGGACGCGAGCCCGGCCGATGCCGCCGCGACGGTCAAAAAGGTTCTGGCCGCCGTCGACGTTCCCGTAATCGTCTGGGGAACCGCAAGCCCCAAGAAGGACGAAGAGGTCCTCAA
This sequence comes from Desulfococcus multivorans, assembly GCF_001854245.1. Lineage (GTDB taxonomy): Bacteria > Desulfobacterota > Desulfobacteria > Desulfobacterales > Desulfococcaceae > Desulfococcus > Desulfococcus multivorans. The sequence goes on from NZ_CP015381.1 coordinate 3,458,239, forward strand.
GAAAATCGCCGAGGACTGCCAGGGCAAAAACCTGATCATCGGACCGGTGGAGGACAAGAATCACAAGGGTATCGGCGCCGCGGCCATGGGCTTCGGTCACACCGTCATCTCGTCTTCACCCATCGACGTCAATATCGCCAAACAGATCAACATCCTCCTTGAAAACCTGGGCATGCCCATGGACCGCGTGATCGTGGACCCCACCACCGGCGGCCTCGGATACGGCATGGAATACAGCTACTCCGTCATGGAACGCCTGAGAATGGCGGCCATGAACCAGGGCGACGACAAACTCCAGTACCCCGTCATCAACAACCTGGGCTTTGAAATCTGGAAATCCAAGGAAGCCAAGCTCAAGGCTGATGAAGCCCCCACCCTGGGCGACCCGGAACGCCGCGGCATCCTCATGGAGGCCGTAGGCGCCGTGAGCTATCTTCTGGCCGGCTCCGACATTCTGATCATGCGCCACCCCGAATCCGTCCGCCTGGTCAAGGCCTTCATCGATCTCGGTATCGCCGGCGGATCGGCCAAGACGGTCGCTCCCATCGAAAAGAAACTGCCGGCCGCGGAGATCGACCTGGCGGCCCTGGCCCCCGCGCCGGATCTGACGATCACCGAAGAGAAAAAGGCGGAGCCCGCTAAAAAAGCCGCTCCCAAGGCGGCCGAAGCCCCCAAGGAAGCGCCCAAGCCCGCCGCCCCGGCAGCCGCCGCCCCCGCGGCACCCGAAGCCGCCAAACCGGCGCCCGCTCCCGCAGCAGCAGCGGCTCCCGCGGTAGATCCGGCCGTCCAGGCCAAACTCGAGGCCGAGGCCAAGGCTAAAGCCGAAGCTGAAGCCAAGGCCAAACTCGAGGCCGAGGCCAAGGCCAAAGCCGACGCCGAAGCCAGGGCCAAAGCCGATGCCGAAGCCAGGGCCAAAGCGGATGCCGAAGCCAAGGCCAAAGCCGATGCCGAAGCCAGGGCGGCCGAAGTGGCCAAACGGGAATCCGAGGAGAACGCCATCCGTCAGGCCAGAGCCAAGGAGCGCGAGGAGCGTTTGAAGAAGATGGCGGAAGAGCGCGCCGGCAAGGTTGCGGCAGGGGCCGGGATGACCCCCGCGGGAATCCAGAAGAGCGAACTGGACAAACTGGTCGAAAAGATTCAATGGGTCAACGGAAGACTTTATTAGCCCAAACCACTCCCTTCAGTTGTTTGCAAACTGCGAGAGATAGAGATTAATGACGAGGAGGAACCTCAATGGCAGTCGTTAAAAAAGATGAAAAGGCAAAAGTAGCCAATCCCCAGGATGCGTCTATCGATGCCGCAACTCAAATCATGATCAAACGTGCCCAGGACCTGGGTATCGACACCTGCTTCGACCGAAACGTCACTCTGAAACCCTGTAGTATCGGCAACCAGGGCACCTGCTGCAAGAACTGCAGCATGGGTCCCTGCCGCCTGCCGCTTCCCAAGGACTACGACGAAGCCAACGACACCCGGAAAGGCATCTGCGGCGCCACGGCCAACACCATCGCCGCCAGAAACTTCATCCGCATGGTCGCCGGCGGCGCCGCGGCCCACTCCGACCACGGCCGAAGCGTAGCCGAGGTCTTCCTGTCGGCGGCCCGGAAGGAGACCGACGCCTACCAGATCAAGGATGTGCGCAAGCTCCTGGAGATCGCGCCCTTCCTGGGCGTCGCCACGACAGTGGAAAAAGACGGGGCTGTCCTGGACCGGGATATTGACGAGATCGCCGTTGAGGTCGGTGAGAAGGCGATGGAGGAATGGGGCAAGGCCGAAGGCGAGCTGGAATACCTCAAGCGGGCCCCCAAACCGCGCTACGAGCTCTGGAAAAAACAGGGCGTACTGCCGCGAAACATCGACCGCGAGATCGTCGAGATCATGCACCGGACCCACATGGGCGTCGACCAGGACTACAAGAACCTCATGAAGCAAGGGGTTCGCGCGTCCATCGCCGACGGGTGGGGCGGCTCCATGCTGGCCACCGACCTCCAGGACATCCTTTTCGGAACCCCCTATCCCCTGGCCTCCGAAGCCAACCTGGGCGTTCTCAAGGAGGATCACGTCAATATCGTCATCCACGGACATGAGCCGGTCCTCTCCGAGATGATCGTGACCACAGCCCAGAAGCCGGAAATGGTGGCATACGCCAAGTCCAAGGGCGCCAAGGGCATTCAGCTGTCGGGCATCTGCTGCACCGCCAACGAGATCCTCCAACGTCACGGCGTGCCGCTCTGCGGGACCTTCCTCCAGCAGGAGCTCGCCATCATCACCGGTGCCGTCGACGCCATGGTGGTGGATATCCAGTGCATCTTCCAGAACGTCGCCAACGTGGCCAAGTGCTTTCACACCAAACTGATCACGACCCACCCCATCGCCAAGATGGAGCAGGACAACGCGATTCACATCGAGTTCGACGAGCACCACGCCGTCGAGGATGCCGAGAAGATCGTGCGCATGGCCATCGACAACTTTGCCAACCGCGGCGCCGAGGTCATGATTCCCCGCCAGAAATCCCCCATCATCGCCGGATTTGGCGTGGAATCGGTGGAATATCACCTGGGCGGCACCTTCCGCGGATCCTACTACACCCTGAACGACAACATCATCAACGGCCGTATCCGCGGCGTCGCCGGCGTCGTGGGCTGCAACAACGCCCGGGTCAAGCACAACGAGGGCCACATCACCGTCGTCAAGGAGCTCATCAAGAACGACGTCCTCGTGCTCACCACCGGGTGCAACGCCATCGCCTGCGCCATGGAAGGGCTGCTCACGCCGGAATCGGCCAAGGTCTTCTGCGGCCCCGGCCTGGCCGAGGTCTGTGAGACCGTGGGTATCCCACCGGTCCTCCATCTGGGCTCCTGCGTCGACAACAGCCGGATCCTCCTGGCGGCCACCGAGGTGGTCAAGGCCGGCGGCCTGGGCAACGACATCAGCGACCTGCCGGTTGCCGGCAGCGCCCCCGAGTGGATGAGCGAGAAGGCCATCAGCATCGGCCAGTACGTCGTGGCCTCCGGCATCTACACCGTGTTCGGCGCGGTCTTCCCGACGGCCGGCGCGCCGGTCTTCCAGCGGTATCTCTTCGAGGAGATGGAAAAGATGTACGGCGGCATGTGGGATTTCGAAGCCGATCCCGTCAAGCACGCGTGGAAGATGATCAACCACATCGACGCCAAGCGCAAGGCACTGGGCATCGACCAGGCCCGCGAGCGCGTCATGATGGATTTCGCCGATCGCCAGGCCCTGGACGTGTAATGGGGCCGCAAGCCATGGTCGACGAATCCATTTGCAATAACACACCTAAATCCTCAACGAAGGAGGAAAGTATATGTCAAGACTAGTTGCGTTCGCCGGTATTCAGGGCGGTTACAACATCGTTTCCAAGGTCGAGGGTCGTTACAAGAGGGCTCTGGAGTCCTTTGACGCCACCACCAAGGTCGGATTCCCCAACACGGCGTATTACCTGCCGGTCATCTACTCCCTTCTGGGCCTCAAGGTCGAAACCCTCGAGGACATGAAGAAGCCCCTGGACGTCATCCGGAAGCTCCTGCCCCCCCATATCAAGGGGAGCAACCACCTGCCCTACCTCGGGCCCCTTCTGGACGCCGGCATGGCCGCCATCTTCGCCTTCGAGCTCGACGAGGCCCTCAACTACCTCGAGAAACCGGATTTTTACTATGTTTCAGAGGAAACCGACATCGAAAACGGGAAAATCTGGCTGGGTGCGGCGGAGGATACGATCTTCCGTAAACGCGGCGTCGAGTTCGTCGACGGCTCCGCCCCCGGGTTCGCCGCCATCGTCGGCGCGGCCCCGTCCCCGGAGATCGCCAAGACCATCATCGAGGAGTATCAGAAACGCTCCATCTACGTCTTTCTGGCGGCCAATCAGAACGGGACTTCCTGCGCCCAACAGCTGATCGAGGCCGGCGTGGACATCGGCTGGCACACCAAGATCGTCCCCTTCGGGCCTGAAATCTCTTCGGCGGTTTTCGCCCTGGGCTTCGCCAACCGCGTCGCCATGGCCTTCGGCGGCGTTCCGGCCGGGGACTACAAGAAGATCCTCATGTACAACAAGAACCGCGTCTTCGCCTTCGTCAACGCCCTGGGCGACGTCAACGCGGAGTGGGCCGCCGCGGCGGCCGGTGCCGTCAACTGGGGCTTTCCCACCATCGCCGACACCGACATCCCCCAGATCCTGCCCACGGGTATCTGTACCTACGAGCACGTCATCGGCAACATCGCGCATGACGACATCGTGGAGAAGTCCATCGAGACCCGCGGCCTCAAGGTCACGATCGCCCAGATCGACATCCCCTGCTCCTTCGGCCCCGCCTACGAGGGAGAGCGCGTCCGCGGCAAGGACCTCTTTGTCCAGGCCGGCGGCGGCAAGACCCAGTGCACGGAGTACCTGGAACTGGCCGATATGAAGGAGATCGACGACGGCAAGGTCACGGTCATCGGCCCGGACATCCCCGACATGAAGCGCGGCGAGGTCTTTCCGCTGGGCATCTTCGTCCAGGTGGGCGGACGCGAATTCCAGAAGGATTTCGAACCGATCCTGGAGCGCCAGACCCATCACCTGGTCAACTACATCCAGGGCGTCATGCACGCCGGCCAGCGCGACATCGCCTGGGTCCGCATCAGCGACGCTGCCGTGGATAAGGGTTTTACCCTGAAAGACCTGGGCGTGGTGCTCCACGCCAAGCTCCACCAGGATTTCTCGGCCATTCTCGACAAGATCCAGGTCACGATCTACACCAAGAAGGAAGATGTGGACAAGCTGACGGCCAAGGCTCGTGCCGCCTACAAGTATCGGGACGAACGCGTCGACAAAATGACCGACGACGACGTGGAAACCTTTTACTCCTGTACCCTCTGCCAGTCCTTCGCCCCCAACCACGTCTGCACCGTCAGCCCCGAGCGGACGGGCCTCTGCGGCGCCTACAACTGGATGGACTGCAAGGCGGCCTACCAGATCAACCCCACCGGGCCCAACCAGCCCATCGAAAAGGGCGAATGCCTCGATCCCAAGCTGGGCCAGTGGAAAGGCGTCAACGAGTTCGTGTCCAAGGCCTCCCGCGGCGCGGTCACCCACTATAACTTCTACTCCCTGGTTCAAGATCCCATGACCACCTGCGGCTGCTGCGAGGCCATCGCCGCCATGCTGCCCGGCTGCAACGGCGTCATGACCGTTCACCGGGAATACACCGGCGAGACGCCCTGCGGCATGAAGTTCACGACCCTGGCCGGCGTCATGGGCGGCGGCGCGTCCTCCCCGGGGTTCGTCGGCCACTCCAAGTACAACATCACCCAGCGGAAATTCCTCGTGGGCGACGGCGGGCTGCTCCGGATGGTCTGGATGCCCAAGAGCCTGAAGGAAGAGATCCGCGAGCGGCTGCTCAAACGGGGCGCGGAGATGGGATGTCCGGACCTCATCGACCGGATCGCCGACGAGACCGTCGGTGTCACCGAGGAGGAGATCATGCCCTTCCTCAAGGAGAAGAAGCATCCGGCCCTGGATATGGAGCCGATCGTCGGGTAAGGGCCCTTAAACGAGATCGAGGAGCGGGATGCGGAATCCCGCTCCTTTACCAAGACACCGATTCGGGCGCCGGCTCCCCGCCGGATGCCCGATAGCGAATAAGGAGATCATTTTATGGCTTTAACCGGTATTCAGATTTTTAAACTCCTGCCCAAAACCAACTGCAAGGAATGTGGGGTTCCCACATGTCTTGCATTCGCCATGAACCTGGCATCCGGGAAGGCTGAACTGGACCAGTGCCCATACGTATCCGACGAAGCCAGAGAGAAGCTCGCCGAGGCTTCCGCACCGCCGATCCTCCCCGTGGAGATCGGTAAGGGCGTGCGCAAGGTCACCGTCGGCGGTGAAACCGTCCTCTACCGCCATGAAAAAACCTTTTTCAACGCCTGCGCCTACGCCGCCGTCGTGGGCTCCGATATCCCCGACGCCGATCTCGAGGCCAAGCTCAAGGCGTGGAACGCCCTGCAATACGAGCGGGTGGGCCTCAATCTGAGACCCGAGCTGGTGGCCGTGAACGACGTGAACGGCGACGCCGCCGCCTTCGCCAAGGTTGCCAAGACCGTGGCCGAAACCTCCGAGTTCAACGTGATCCTGATGACCGAGAAGACCGACGTCATGAAAGCCGGCATCGAGGCCTGCGGATTCAAGAGTCCCCTCATGTGCGCCGCAACGGCCGCCAACATCGATGAGTGGGGCGCCCTGGCCAAGGAGAACAACCTGCCCATCGTCGTCAGGGCCGAATCGGTGGAAGCCCTCCAGGACCTGACCGACAAGCTGGTGGGCATGGGCCACAAGAAGATCATCCTGGATCCGGGTTCCCGGGAGATCAAGCAGGCCCTGGAGGATCAGGTGGCCATCCGGCGCTCCGCCCTCAAGAACGCGAACCGCAAGCTGGGCTTCCCCACCATCACCTTCCCCTGCGCCATGGCGGACAACCTGGAGATGGAGACCTTGATCAGCGCCATGTTCACGGCCAAATACGGCGCCGTCAACGTCATGTCCGACTTCGCCGGCGAAAGCATCTTCCCGCTGCTTCTGGAACGCCTCAACATTTACACCGACCCGCAGCGGCCCATGACGGTCACCGAGGGCATCTATCCCATCAACAACCCCGACGAGAATTCCCCGATCCTGATCACCACCAACTTCGCCCTCACCTACTTCATCGTTTCCGGTGAGATCGAAGGCAGCAAGGTGCCGTGCTGGCTGCTGATCAAGGACTCCGAGGGACTCTCCGTACTGACGGCCTGGGCCGCAGGCAAATTCTCCGGAGACGATGTCGGCATGTTCGTCAAGAAGTCGGGCATCATGGACAAGGCCAAGACCACCGAGCTGGTCATCCCCGGGTACGCCGCGGCTATCGCAGGCGACGTGGAGGAGGAACTGCCCGGGTGGAAAATCACCGTAGGCCCGAGGGAAGCCGCCCACATTCCGGCCTTCCTGAAGGAGAAGACCAAGTAAATCATCCACGATAAATGCCGGACATCCCCCCCCGGGCTTACCTGCGGGGGGAGCCGCTTCGGCATTTTTTTATTGCATTTGTCCGCGGCTTGATAATATCTGTTCAATACCGTCGGCTGCCCCGGACGGCGCTTCCAGTTTCAGGCGTCGTATCTTTCTTTCGGGTTCCTTCGAAAGCAACTCCGTCGGGGCGGGCCGGTCGGTTGCAGTCAACCTTTTGGGTTAACTATTTTTCCGGGTAGGAGGACTTTTCATGGCGAAATTAAAAGATGTGTTGCGGCCGTTGAACGACGGTGAATTCTGGGTTATCGGAGAAAGCTTGAACGTGATCGGAAAAGAGATCGGCAAGGCGTTCAAGGAGCGGAACCCCAAGCCCATTCAGGCGGAAGCCCTGGTTCAGAAGGAAAAAGGGGTGGACCTGATCGACATCAACCTCGGACCGGCCAAGAAGGACGGTCACGAACTGATGCCCTGGGTCGTTGAAACGGTTCAGGAGGTGGTGGACGACGTTCCTCTGGTGCTCGACACCTCCAACATCGAAGCCATCCGGGCGGCCCTGCCGAAGTGCAAGATGCCCCCCATGATCAACTCTATCATGGTTCGGCCGGCGCGCTATGAGGCAATGATTCCCATGGCCGCCGAGTTCGGCGCCGACTTCTGCGCCCTCATGTGGGGACCTGAAGGCCTGCCCCGCGACGAGAACGAGCGGGCCGCCCTTCTGGTGGAACTCATGACCGTGGCCAACGAGGCCGGGATTGAAAACGACCAGATGTGGGTCGACGGCATCGTGACGCCGGTGAACATCCAGCAACCTCAGGCCATCTCCCTCATGAACTTCATGGACATGCTCCCCGAGATCATGCCGGGCGCCATGAGCACCTGCGGCGTCTCCAACATCTCCAGCGGGGTTCCGGACAATCTGAGACACGTCCTGAACATCACCTTCACGGTCATGCTCCATCACCACGGCATGAAGTCCTTCATCGCCGACTGCAAGGACGACATCACCATGGACCTGGCCCACGGCAAACGTCCGGACATCATGAAAGCCATCAAGGACACCATGGACGGCAATCCGCCGGATATGAGCAGCCTTTCCCAGGAACTTCAGCATTACGTGAAGTCGACCAACGTCATTCTCGGAAAAACGTTGTTTTCCGACTCCTGGCTGGAAGTCTGATCTTCGCACGATTTCAACGAAGCCTCTCCCTTCGGGGCGAGGCTTTTTTTTCTGGAAGGAACCTGTTTTTATGGCACGAATGGATGATTATCTCAATGCGAGGAAAATCGCCGTCGATACGCTTGCGGCACAGCCCTTTGAAGCGATCAAGGGGCGCTCCGGCCTGGAATCCCCGGCTGAAAACGAACTCAGGATCCCTTTTCTGAATCGGGTCTACCGGGTCACATACCCCGAGTTCCGGTTCGAGGACGCAACCGGCGACGGCGCGGAGATTCCGGTTCAGGAACAGGTTCTGATCCTCCACTACCTGACCGGGGGGAGCACCGCCGTCACGGAGGAGTTCATCGCATACCGGGAGATCGAGGGTGCGGCCTTTTATTTTTCCTCCTTCGTGAAACGGGCCGTCGATCCCCTTAAAAAGGTTTTCGGCCGCAACGCCGACAGTCTGGGGAAACCCGCGTCGATTCTGGGCGGCACCCCCATCAAGGCGGGCGATGCCGGATTCGAGTTTCATGTCCTGCCGCACATCCCTGTCCAGCTGATTCTGTGGGAGGGCGACGAGGAGTTCGAACCTGAAGCCAACATCCTCTTCAGGGAAAACATCGCGGACTTCCTTTCACCCGAAGACGTCGCCTGGTATGCCGGAATGCTGGTCTACCGACTGATTTCCCTGTTTTATCAACACCAATGATGAAAAGTCCTCTGCCCACGATATCATCCCAGGACCTATCGGCGAGGAGGTTGCGTTGATCCGATCCCAGGCCCTCGAGGTCAATCTGGCCAGCTATCACGTCGAGGTCGAAATCGACCCGCGTTACACCGTCCTCCAGGAGGTCATGGCCAAATATTACGGCCTGATGGAGGGGATGAACACCTTTCTGAAGGAGCTTTCCCACCCCCGACGGAACCTCCAGTTTATCGTGGACGAGGCCCGGGGGTATGCCCTCAAGTATTTTTATCTGCTCAAAACGCATCCCGAAGGCCCCAGAGCAGCGTCCCTCTACGTCGATATCTTTCTCGACGCCATTCACTCCACTGCGGATCCGGAGGTTTTGAGGGATGCCATCGACAACCTTCTCCTCTTTATCCAGAAAACCGCCAAGGACGCCGGATCCGATCACATCGAACGGTTCATGCCGGTGCTGGACGACGCCTTCCGGCGCATTCGGGCCCTCGACGACGCCGCCTTTTTCCTCTTCGTCACCAGCTATTACCCCATGGAAAAAATCGGAGAGGAGCTGATCCTCCACACCAAGGAGATCGCGCTGGATCTGAAGGAGCTCAACGCCCTTCTCTTCAAGTATTTCCAGTTCACCTATGCGTATTGGCTGGGCATCGAAGATCCCATGGAATGGTTCGAGAAGCAGGTGAAACAGGTGACGGATCGGGATCGGCTCATGGATATTTTCGAGACCGTCTCCCACCGGCAGATCGAGGCACTGAAGGTCGAGCTGGACGGCATCGGCCACATCGACGTTGACGCGGCCGTCGACAAGCAGCTCTATCAGCTCAGTCAGCTTTTGACCCTGCCCGGCTACAGTCATTTTACGGACGTCTATCGGGAGATCCCCCAGAAACTGCTCCATTCCGGCAGGGATCAGAGCCAGGGAAATCGCAGAAAGGTCATTTTCCTCTTTCACATCATGAACATCGCCGGCCTCGCCCTCATCCACGAGGAGGCCCTCAGGGACATCAACCGGACCCTCGGCTGGCTCATCGGCAATGAAAAATACACCTATATCGAAAAGCTGATCAAAGACACCTTTTCGATCCTGAAGGCCCGCACCCGCGAGTTTCCCCAGACGGCGCTCTCCTGCATCCTCAACATGGGCAAGGGGCTTTACAAGACCGATGAGCTCGACCTGGTCAAATCCTTCATCAATCACGTCAGCGAACTGGGATTCCAGGCACCCATGATCCGGGGGGTCGGCAACGACTGGCAGATTCGGGTCAACCCAGCGCACATCCAGAATATCCGGACCTGGCTGGAGCTCATCGAGCTGAACCCCAAATGGTCGACCCGCCTCCTGTCGGATCTTATCATCCACCTCTCGCTCACCGGGGTTTTCATCAAGGACACGGACCTCTTTCCCCGGGACATCACCGGCCTGCTCAACAGCGATATCGGTCCCGTCTACAACCTGGTAAAGCAGCTGGCCCGGCTCTTTCCCGTCTATTTCAACGACATCGGCGCCGAAGGGGCGCTCCGGGACATATCCACCAATATCGATGAGATCGCCCACCGGAAAGACCCCCTCATCCATTTTCTCAGAAAACAGGCCCACGTGGAGAGCAGCAACCGGGTGGTTTCCTTCATCGAGGCGACGCTCCGTTTCTGGCTGACCCTGGACAAGCGCCACATCGAGCCTTTCGTGCCCCCCAGCATCTTCGAACAAATCGACGCCCACGGCCGCCATGTCCGGGATCTCCACAAGATCCTGACCCACCTGCGGGAGAAGGGCCTCCATCTGCCCGAGGATCTGCTTTCCCGGGGCAAAACAGACCTGGACCGGCTTCTGGCGGATCTGCCGCCGGTTCCGGAACATGAGCTGGAGCGAATGACCCTGGCGATCCATTTCTATCAGCTCCTCCACCGAAAATACTCCCTCATCCTGGCGCCGGAGGCCTGCGAAGACCTCAACAACTACCTCTCCCAGCTGAGATCGGACGGATTCCCCGGCGTGGACCGTCTGAACACAATGCTCCGTGAGGATGACATCTCCGGAAAACTGCACGGACTGCTGGGCTACCTCGAAGAGCTCAAGGCGCTCATTCTGTCGAAGGAGACTTACGAAATCCGGGAGGACATCTACAAAAAGCGCCACATCACGGTGGATATCCCCTCCATGTACGGCAGCTATCACGAAATGAAGTTCAATGCCCTGGGACTGACCTTTCGGGTGGAATCCGTGGTCAATGTCTGTTTCGAGGAGGTTGTCGACCAAATCGACCTGAGTCTCATCACCAAGGAGACCTTCTACCAGATTTACGGCCTGCTGAAGCTTTTCGACCGGGCGCTGAAGCTGGACGGCATCTCCTCGGTGGAATTTCAGAGCCAGATGGAGCTGCTGAAACACTCGCTCGAAACCCGCGGGTTCACCTTCACCCAGTATCTCGATATCTTCAAGGGATTCGCCCGATCGGTGTCCAATGTCATCAACGATTATTTCAACAATATTCATGAGTACAATCTCAATCGTATCATTGCCCGGATGTCGCGAAACGAAATTCTGGACAAATACCGCATCCCCGACGGCGACGGCGACCCGGAAAAACTTCAGCATTGGATCTCCGAGATTTTTCTCAGGGAAAAAATCGCCCTCTCCCTGGGGATCCAGCAGCTCGACCTCTTTTTGAGCCGAATCCTCACCACCCTGTTTCACCAGTCCTACAAGCTGCCGGACAGCAAGCTGAGGCTTCTGCTCAACTACAACCCCCAACGGGCCATGACGCCTATCCGCAACCCTAAAAAATCGGCCGAGGGCATCATCCACCTGGGGAACAAGGGGAACAACCTCGTCAAGCTCAATCAGCTCGGTTTCCAGACGCCCCCCGGGTTCATCATCACCACGGAGGTCTTTCGGAGTCGGGACGTCATCGAGTCCTATCCCCCCGCCGGACAGAATTTCAAGGACCAGGTCGCCCGGCACATTCAGCTTCTCGAAGAACAGACGGGCAAACGTTTTGGAGACCCGGAGAACCCCCTCCTCTGTTCCGTGAGAAGCGGCTCATCCATCTCCCAGCCGGGCATGATGGACACCTTTCTGAACGTGGGCATCAACGAGGAGATCGCCGACGGCATCGCCCGGCAGACGGGCAACACCTGGTTTGCCTGGGACAATTACCGGCGCTTTCTTCAATGCTACGGCATGGCCTTCGATCTCAAGAGAAACGACTTCGACGAGATCATGCGGCTGTTCAAAAAGGCGAAAGAGATCGCCGTGAAGCGGGGCTTTACCGGGGACCAGATGCGGGAGTTGGCCCTGGCCTACCAGAAACGGATCACCGCAGCGGGGATCACCATCATCGAAGACCCTTTCGAGCAGCTCCTCCTGACCATCAACAAGGTGCTCAACTCGTGGGAGTCGGCCAAAGCCAAGACCTACCGGAAGATCATCGGCATCTCGGACGACTGGGGTACCGCCGTCACGGTACAGGCCATGGTCTACGGAAACCTCTCCCCCGCCTCCGGCTCGGGGGTCTTCTTCACCCACAACCCCAAATGGAGCGAGGACAATCTCCGACTGTGGGGGGATTTCACCATAGGCAACCAGGGGGAGGACGTGGTCGCGGGGCTGGTGACAACGTTGCCGATCTCCATCATCCAGCAGGAGAACGAGATGCGGGACACCGACATCACCCTGGAGACCCACTTTCCTGAAATCTACCAGGCGCTCAAGGGGTGGGCCAACCAGTTGATCTACCACAACGGCTGGAGTCCCCAGGAAATCGAGTTCACCTTCGAAAGCCCCCGCAAGGCAGACCTTTATATTCTCCAAAGCCGGAACATGTCGATCCGGGAGCGCAAGAAAGTCTTCACCTTCGATCTCGAGGACGCCGGGGACGAACGGGTCTTTCTGGGCAGCGGCATCGGGGTCAGCGGCGGGGCGATGAGCGGCCGCGCCGTCTTCAGCCTGGAAGAGATCGACCGGTGGCGCACCGTCGAGCCCGAGACCCAGCTCATCCTCATCCGCGGGGATACGGTGCCCGACGACATCCAGGAAATCAACGCTGCCGACGGCCTCATGACCGCCAGGGGGGGCGTCACCTCCCACGCGGCAGTGGTCGCCCACCGGCTTGGCAAGACCTGCGTGGTCGGGTGCGTCAATCTGGTCTGCAACGAAGCCGAACGGAACGGTCTTTTCGGCGACGTCCTCATCACCTCCGGGGACTTCGTCAGCATCGACGGTCAGGAAGGTCTGGTCTATAAAGGCTTCATGAAGATCAAGGAAGCATAGCAGAATAAACTCCAATCTCGATACCCTTAAATTCGGAAAGGAGACAAATGGATAGCACGTCATCAAAGCTGGGCATCAACGGACTGGGCAGAATCGGCAAACTCACCCTGTGGCACCATATCGCCCGAAAACATTTCGACGAGCTGGTGGTCAACCTCGGACGGTCGGTGGGGAAATCCATGGCGGATATCGCCCACTATGTGGAGCGGGACTCCACCTACGGCTTTCTCGCCAATTACCTTCGGGGGTACGCAGGGGGGTCGGTCATCCAGGAAATCGACGACGCGAATCAGACCCTTGTCATCGACGGCATCCGGGTTCGGTTTCTGTTGGAAAACCGCAATCCCCAGGCCATCGACTGGCAAGCGCACGACGTCCGGCTGGTGGTCGACACCACCGGTCAGTTTCTGGATCCCACCCTTCCGGGGGACCACGCCAAGGGATCCGTCCGGGGCCATCTGGAGTCCGGCGCCGAAAAGGTCGTCGTATCGGCGCCGTTCAAGATCAAGGATCAGGGACGGGAGATGCCGACGGACGCGGTGACCACCGTGATGGGCGTCAATGATCACGATTACGACCCCCGCCGGCACCGGATCATCTCCAATGCTTCGTGCACCACCACGTGTCTCGCCCACATGATGAAGCCCCTGATCAACATGTTCGGGCCGAGAAAGATCCTCTCGGCGTCCATGGCCACGATCCATGCGGCCACGGGCTCTCAGCAGGTGCTCGACCGGTTGCCCAAGGCGGGCGCCGGGGACCTGCGGAAAAACCGGAGCATCATGAACAACATCATTCTCACCTCGACGGGGGCCGCCAAGGCATTGCGCCTGGTCATCCCGGAAATGGAGGAGATCGGCTTCATTGCGGAGTCGGTTCGGATTCCCACCAGCTCGGGCTCTCTGGTCATCCTGGTCGTCAACTTCCAGGAGGAGCCTGAAGGGGAACCCATCCGACGGGAGACCATCAACGACGTCTATCGCCAGGCCGCCCTGCAGGATCCCCACCAATACCTCCATTTTTCGGAACAGCAGAATGTTTCCGGCGACATCATCGGAGCGCCCAGGGCCGCCGCCGTCATCGAGGGTCATGAAACCCACACCCGGACCGCCGAGGTCACCATGGACCTGAGCCGCATCCCCGGGATAGCGCCGGGGGCGCGGGAGCTGCTGAAGGAGACCGTTGTAAGGATCCCCATCACCCAGGCCGTCATCTACGGCTGGTACGACAACGAGATGGGAAGCTACGTCAATATGCTGGGAGATCGGACGGTCACCGTCGCCGAGAGCATGTAAGACATTTCCTCAACTCAACTTTCGACTTTCACAGGCCGATTTCCGGTCAACATCATGAAAGTCGAAAGTTGAGTCATCCCGATGACGGTAACATTGGATCGCGGTCACCTGACAGGGGCTTTCACCTGTGTGCCGCGGCTTCTCAATAACCGCAAGGTCAGGCTGACAATCAGGTATCCGCAAGATGATGGTGAGGATTAACGAGGCATATTTCCAAGCGTTCGGCTCAGGGCCACGAACTCCGCCACCGTGAGCGTCTCCGCCCGGCGGGCCGGGTCGATGCCGGCCGCCGTCAGGGCCTGTTCGGCCGACGCCGCCGGGATGTGGAGTTCACTCCCGGCAAGGGCGTTGCGGAGGGTCTTGCGCCGCTGCCCGAAGGCCGCCTTGACCACCCGAAACAGGAAGGCCTCGTCCGGCGCCGGGTGCACCGGGGTTTCCCGGAACCGGATCTCGATGACCTCGGAGTCGATCTTGGGCTTGGGGAAAAAGCGGTCGGCGCCAACGGTCAAAAGAGACCGAACCTCGGCGCAGTATGCCAGCATGACCGAGAGCCGCCCGTAATCCCGCCCGCCGGGTTTGGCCATGAAGCGTCGGGCCAGTTCCTTCTGGAACATCAGCACCGCCCGGTCGATCCACCGCCGCGCTTCGATGAGACGGACCACGATCTGGGAGGAGATGTGATAGGGCAGGTTGCCGATGACCACGAGGGGACGGTCGATGCCCGCATCCCGGACGAAATTCCCCAGATCGAGCCGGAGGATGTCCGCTGTGATGACCGTGACGTTATCACACTTGTGCAGCAGAAGCTCCGTCCCAAGAAGATCGACGAGCCGACGGTCCGTCTCCACCGCATAAACATGCCCGGCAGCGCCTGCCACAGGCACCGTGAGGGCACCCAGTCCGGCACCGATCTCGAGGACGACGTCCCCGGCCGATATACCGGCCCGGTTGACGATGGCCCGCGGTATGGCGGGGTTTGTCAGAAAATTCTGGCCCAGCTGCTTTTTGGGCAGCATCTTCCATGCTTTGAGTAGGGTCACCGGTGATGTCATCGTTTGTGAATATCACGAAATCCACCGTTTTTCAACACGGCGATCCGGTCGCCGCCATGAAAGCGTGAAGGCTGAAGGGGGCGGCTGCGACAGACGGAAGGACTTGTCTCCGTTCCGCCCGGAGTTGAATGATTTCGAGCCGTCGTCTTGCATTGTGTTGACTTTTTTCTAGTTTTGAAGTAATTGCCTTCAGAAATTTCAATGTCTAACTTCAGCACAAAAGGTGATGAAAAGCCCTCGATCGGGCCGGGACTCCGACCTTGCGGGCAATTCACTATCGCGGCTCGACCGAAGTCTCCATGAGAGTTTCGGCTCTGCCGGTTATCCTTCGGAGGATCCGGGAAGGATCATCGATGTCGACCCGAAAGAAGAAAAACGTCAATCTCAACGCGCTGGTCAGGATGTTCCTGCGGGAGTACAACATTCCGACCAAAAAGGACGTCGATCGATTGATGGCCAGGATCGACCGTCTCGAGCAGCTCATCAAGCTCGACATGGAAAGCAGTCGCCCCAAAAGGCCTCAACCCAAAGTCGGCAGCGGGAAAGCCGCCTCCGACGAGGTCCTGGCGGTCATCCAGGATTTCCAGAACGGCATCCAGTTCGCCAAAATCAAGGATATCACGGGATTCGAGGAAAAAAAGCTCCGAAATATCATCTACCGTCTTCACCGAATGGGAAAGATCGAACGGATCAACCGCGGCACCTACATCGCATCCCGGGAATGACGCGTCCGCCACCGCCCATTCCCTGGGAAGCGGACGAACCCTTCATCAAAAAACATAAGGAACATCCATGAACGCTTCAGCGGAATTTCAACATCCCAACCTGAGGGTGGAAGACCGCCTCGGCGACTATCGCGTCCGTCGCGTGGCAGAGCTCGAGGAGATCGGCGCGCGCTATATCGAGCTGGAGCACGTGCCCACCGGGGCACGACATGCCCACATCAGCCGGGACGACAATGAGAACGCCTTCAGCGTCGCCTTCAAGACCGTCCCCACGGACTCGACGGGGGTCGCCCACATCCTGGAACACACCACCCTTTGCGGCTCCCGCAAGTTCCCGGTGAGGGACCCTTTCTTTTCCATGATCAAGCGAAGCCTCAACACCTTCATGAACGCCTTCACCGCATCCGACTGGACCATGTATCCCTTCTGCACCCAGAATCGGAAGGATTTTTACAATCTCATGGACGTCTACCTGGATGCGACCTTTTATCCCGAGCTCTCGGAGCTCAACTTCAAGCAGGAGGGGCATCGCCTGGAGCTGGAGGACGGCCGGCTGGTTTACAAGGGCGTGGTCTACAACGAGATGAAGGGGGCCATGTCCTCTCCGGACCAGGTGATGGTGCGGTCCATGTTGAAAGCCCTTTATCCGGATACGACCTACAGCCACAACTCCGGGGGCGACCCCGAGGTCATCCCCCGGCTGACCCACGCCCAACTCAAGGCCTTTCACCAGCGTCATTACCACCCCAGCAACGCTTTTTTCTACACTTACGGGAGCCTTCCCCTGACGGATCACCTCGACATCATTCAGAAAAAGGTGCTGAATCATTTCACCCGCATCGATCCCGACACCGAAGTCCCCCCCCAGCCGCGCTGGAGCGCCCCCAGAAAGGCGGCTGATCCCTATCCCATCGACCCCAACGAGGCGCCCGAAAAAAAATATCAGGTCAGCATCGCATGGCTCACGGCGGATATCCAATCCGCCTATGACGTCCTGGTCCTCTCGCTCATGGGTGAAATCCTTCTGGGCAATGCCGCATCCCCACTCAGAAAGGCGCTCATCGATTCCGGCCTCGGTTCGTCTCTGGCCGACGGCACAGGCTTCGACGCCGATAACCGGGACACCCTCTTCGCCTGCGGCCTCAAGGACGTCAAAGGCACGGATGCCGACGTCATCGAGAAAATTGTTTTCGATACCCTGGGCGACCTGGTCCAAAAGGGTGTCGACACGGCGCTGGTCGATGCGGCGATCCACCAGCTTGAATTCCACCGCAAGGAGATCACCAACACGCCCTATCCGTACGGACTCAAGCTGTTCCTGGCGTTTTCCGGCCCCTGGTTCCACGGCGGAAATCCCGTCAGAAGTCTGAGATTTGATGAGGATCTCTCCCGTCTGAAGGCCGCGCTTTCCGTTGAAAGCGTTTTCGAGAACTACATCCGGCGCTTCCTGATCGACAACCCCCACCGGATCCGCTTCACCCTGGTGCCCGACCCGAAAATGGCCGGGGAGACGGAGATCCGGACGGCGGCCGAACTGGAACGGATTCAGAAAGGCCTCTCACCGGCCGAGATCGCCCGTATCAAGGCCGACCAGGAGGCCCTGAAGGCCCTCCAGGAGGCTGAGGAGAACCTTTCCGTACTGCCGACCCTGGAGATCGAGGACATCCCGCCGTCCATCCACTCCGTCGCATCCGCCGAACCTTACGGACCCGGGCCCGCGACATGGTATGCCCAGTCGACATCGGGCATTTTCTATTTCACGGCGGCCGCAGGGGTCGGAGGACTGCCGGGGAATCTGGTGCCCCTGGTGCCCTTTTTCTGCTACGCCTTTCCGAAGGTCGGCACCGCCCGTCGGGACTACATCCAGCTGGCACGTCTGATAGACCGGTACACCGGCGGTATCGGGCTCGCGGCCCACACCCGGACCCATTACGGCGAAAACCGGCCCTGTATGCCCTTCGTCACCCTGGGCGGGAAGTGCCTCGCTCGCAACCAGGAGCGGTTGTTCGACATCCTGGCCGAGTTGGTCCACGACTTCAATTTCGCGGATCTCGCGCGACTTCGGACCCTCTTTCTGGAATACCGGGCCAATCTGGAGTCGATGATCGTCCGGAACGGCCACATCCTCGCCATCTCCCTGGCTTCCCGGAACTTTTCGGTGTCCCGGGCCCTGAGCGAGGCGTGGCAGGGCGTCCATCAACTCAAGACCGTCAAGGCCCTTACCGAAGATCTTTCGGACGACCACCTCGCCGGGATCTCCGAACAATTGATCGCCGTCGGACGCCGGATCTTCACCCGCAGCAACATGAAGATTGCGCTGGTGGGGGAGGATGCAGTCCTCCGGGACGCGGCATCACCGCTTTCGGGACTTCTCGGCGGCCTCGGGGCGGGCACGGGGAGCGAATTTGCCGCCCCCCCCGACGTGCTGTCCGGAACAACGGTCCCCCGGGAGGGGTGGAGCACGGGAACCGCCGTCTCCTTCGTGGCACGGAGCTTCGAAACCGCGGCAATGGAACATCCCGACGCGCCCGCTCTGGCCGTCATCGGCAAGATGCTCCGGAGCCTCTACCTCCACAGAGAGATTCGGGAAAAAGGCGGTGCCTACGGCGGATTTTCCATATACAATCCCGAGGACGGCCTCTTCTGCCTGGGCTCCTATCGGGACCCCCACGTGGTCAACACCCTCAAGGTCTACGATCAGGCGGGCCCCTTCATCCGGTCCGGCAAATTCACGGATGAGGACGTCAAGGAGGCCGTCCTCCAGGTCTGCTCGGAGATCGACAAGCCCGATCCGCCGGGGCCGGCGGCCCGGAAGGCATTTTTCCGCCGACTCATCGGCCTCGATGACGACATTCGCCTCGGCTTCAAGACCCGCCTTCTGGCCCTCGACCGGCAACAGATCCAGGCGGCGGCCGAAACCTGGTTCGGCGGTGCCGGACCCCAGGCGACGGTGGTCATCTCCAGCGAGGAGAAGCTGAGGGCGGCCAATGAGGAGATGGGAGACGGCCCCCTCACGCTCCACCGGATATAAGATTCAGTTTTAAGGAATTACAGGAAATCGAAATCATGCGTATCGTCATTATCGGCGCCGGGGCCATGGGCTCCATCTTTGGCGCCATGCTGTCTTCCACGTCGGATGTGGTGCTGCTGGACCTCCTGGAAAATCACATCAACACCATCACGGAGACCGGGTTGACCATCGAACGCACCGACGGGTCCCGAAGAATCTTTCGGCTTCACGGCACGACGGATCCGGCCACCCTCGCCCCGACCTTCGATCTGGCCGTCATATTTACCAAATCCTTCGACACCCCGAAAGCCGTCCTCACGGCCGACAGCCTGCTGAAGCCGACGGGCGTGGCCCTCACCCTCCAGAACGGTCTGGGGAACCTGGACGACATCGTCAGGGTGCTGGGCACGGAAAGAGCCCTGGTGGGCGTCACCTCCCACGGGGGCACGATCATCGCACCGGGTCATGTCCGCCACGCCGGAGAAGGCCTCACCTACATTGCAGGCGCATCGCCGGATACCCGGGGCGTCCAGGCGGTGGTCTCGGCCTTCCGGGCCGCGGGTATCGATACCGATCGGACAGATAACCCCGACACGCTCATCTGGGGCAAACTCATCATCAACGTCGGCATCAACGCATTGGCCGCCACTCTGCGGGTTCCCAACGGCGTCCTGGCCATGACGCCCGCATGCGAAATCCTCATGGCCCGGGCCGTCGATGAGGCGGTGGCCGTGGCGCGACAGCTTCATATCACCCTCCCCTACGACGACCCCCTGGCGCAGGTGAAGGCCGTCTGCCGGAAAACCGCTCAAAACCGGGCGAGTATGCTCCAGGACGTCCTGAGGGGCGCACGGACCGAGGTGGGGGTCATCAACCGGGCCATCGTCGAAAAAGGTGCGGCCCTGGGCGTGGAGACGCCCTGCAACCGCTTCCTGTCGGAGATCATCGAAGCCCTCGAAGCAACGGCGGCCCATCGCATCGACTGACCACGATGAACCCCGGTGCGGCCCGTCTCGATGGGGACATGGACTTGTCCCCCATTCAGTCTGATCCGAAACCATCTTCCCGAAAGGAACGCATATGACACGTAAAACGACCATCGTCGACATCAAGGCCAGAAAAAAAACCGGTCCGCCCATCACCATGCTGACGGCCTACGACTATCCCATGGCCCTCCTCGTGGACCGGGGCGGCATCGACATGATCCTGGTGGGGGACTCCCTCGGCATGGTGGTTCTGGGCTATCCGGACACCATATCCGTCACCATGGACGAGATGGTCCACCACACCAAGGCGGTGAGTCGGGTCGCCGAACACGCCCTCGTGGTGAGCGACCTGCCTTTCGGCGCCTACAACGTTTCCATCGAGAAGGCCGTGGAGAACGCCAACCGGATAATGAAGGAGGGGCGGGCCGACGCCGTCAAGCTTGAAGGCGGCAGAAGCATGGCATCGGTGGTGGAGGCGGTCGTCCGCTCCGGAACCCCCGTCCAGGGACACATCGGCCTGACGCCCCAGACGGCGTCGGCCCTGGGCGGGTTCAAGGTTCAGGGCAAGAGCGCCGAAGCGGCGCGAACGCTCATCGATGACGCCAAGGCCCTCGAAGCCGCGGGCTGCTTCTCCATTGTCCTGGAGGCAATTCCCGCCCCCATCGCGCAGATGGTGACCGAGGCCCTCGCGATTCCCACCATCGGCATCGGCGCCGGGGTCCACTGCGACGGCCAGGTGCTGGTCATCCACGACATGGTAGGACTCTTCGATCGGTTCACCCCGAAATTCGTCAAACAGTACGCCAAGGTCAGCGATATCATCGCATCGGCCATATCCGCCTACGCCGACGAGGTTAAAAACCGCCGGTTTCCTGAGGAGCGGCACAGCTTCACCATGAAAACCGACGAACTGGACAAACTGGAAAAGGCCTGATAACGACCAAAGCGCCGGCCTGGAGGGAGGAAAGATCATGACGACATCCTATCGAATTTATCCCGTCGGCAGGATCCACAAGAACGGCGACAAGACCTGGATCGAGATCGAGGAGGCCTACCGGGAGGCCATGGACGGGCTTTCCGGGTTCTCCCACATCACGGTGCTCTACTGGTTCCACCAGAACGACACGCCGGAGAAACGGTCCATCCTGAAGGTTCATCCCCGAAAGGACAAGGCCAATCCCCTCACCGGCGTATTCGCCACCCACTCCCCTTGCCGTCCCAATCTCATCGCCATGACCCACTGCCGGATCACGGGCATCGATGGGAGCCTCATCCACATCGATGCCGTCGACGCCTATGATCAGACACCCGTCATCGACATCAAGGCCTTCATTCCCATGGACAAGACAACGGCGGAGACGGTGCGGGTTCCCGACTGGGTGAACCGGCCGCGTCGACAGGATCCGGCGTAAGACCGACGGAAACAAGGAGACGATAGTGGACGACAGAACCGAAGCGATCAACGACTATATCCGGCAGGATCCCTTTGCCCGGTTCCTGGGGGCCGATGTGGAGATCCCGAAACCGGGCCATGCCCGGGTGACCCTGACGGTCACCGACGACATGCTCAATTTCCACGGCAGCACCCACGGCGGCCTGATTTTCGCCATGGGCGACATGGCCTTCGCCGCGGCGAGCAATTCCCACGGTCGAACGGCCGTGGCGCTGAACGTGGCCATCAATTTTCTGAGGGCGACGACATCCGGGGACCGGCTCGTGGCCGAAGCGGTGGAAGAGAGCGAATCGGGGCCCGTAGCCCTCTATGACATCACCGTGCGGAACGATCGAACCGGGGCGATAGTGGCCAGGAGCCAAAACCTGGTCTATCGAAAAAAGGAGTGGTTCGTGCCCGATACGGCGGGACAGACGCCCTGAAATCGAAAGCGGCAGAGGATGTCATGAAAACCCGGTTCATTGACGCCATAAACCGCCGGGACGGCATCGGCGCTAATCCGACTGGAGTCCCGGGACGCCCGGGAGGTGGAGAACAGCATGGAAGCACCCCTTGAAATGACACCGGACATGCTCATGGTTTTCGGTTTTCTGGTCCTTGTCACCGCCCTTTTCGTATTCGAGGTCGTGCGCGTCGACATGGTCGGGCTTCTGATGATGGTTCTTCTCCCGCTGTCGGGCGTCATCGAGCCCGGCCTGGCCGTCAGCGGCCTGAGCTCCAATGCCGTGGTGTCCATCATCGCGGTGATCATCATCGGAGAGGGGCTGGACAAGACCGGCGTCATGAACGTTTTTGCGCGACAGATCATCCGGTTGGCCGGAAAAAGCGAGCGCCGGATCATGGCCCTCATCGCCGGAACCGTAGCGCTGATATCCAGCTTCATGCAAAATATCGGAGCGGCGGCACTCTTCCTCCCGGCAACCCACCGCATCTCCCATCAGCTGAACGTTCCGATCTCCAGAATCCTCATCCCCATGGGCTACTGCGCCGTCATCGGCGGATGCATCACCCTCGTGGGGTCCAGTCCCCTGATCCTCCTCAACGACCTGATGGCTTCCTGGTGGGCCAACACCCCCTCGGCCCTGGCCGACGGCAGGGCCTTCGAACCTTTCGGTCTTTTCAGCGTGGCACCCATCGGCATCGCCCTGGTCCTGGCCGCGATCCTCTACTTCGTGGTCTTCGGCAAGATCGTTCTGCCGGCAGTCCCATCCCACCCGGAAACCGACGGGTGTATCCTGAAAAACGACCTGGAATGCACCTACGGCAAGGAGATCCAGCGGGCCTATGAACTCCATGTCCCCAGGGACTTCAAAACCCGCCGGCTCGACGAGCTCAGAATCCGGCCGCTTTATCATTCCACCGTCATCTGCATCTGCAAGCGGGAGGGGCGTTACAAGGTGACCGTTCCCGCCCGGGCCGACATCATCGAACCCGGGGATGTGGTCGGGATCATCAGCAACCAGGAGCATGTGGAAAGGCTCGCGGCGGATACGGGGTGGGCCCTGTGCGATGGACTGGATCGTCTCAACGAGGTGCTCAGCCCCGATGTCGCCGGCATCACCGAGGCCGTCGTCACGCCCCGGTCGGAGTTGGTGGGAAAGACGCTCCACGAGATCTATTTCCGGAAACGATACCATGTGAACCCGCTCGCCCTCTACCGCAAAAACCAGGTGATGCTGGAAGATATCTCGGCGACCCGGATCCAGCCCGGAGACGCCTTGCTGCTTCAGGGAGAATGGGAAAAATTCCATATTCTTCAACGAAAGCCGGATCTGGCCTTCACCGAGCACATCCCCGGCGAAATCCTGCATCCCGAAAAGGCGGGATTCGCCATTGCCGCGGTCACGCTCGCGCTCGTTCTGGCCCTGGGCTTCAAGGTCCAGCTCTCCATCGCGCTCCTCAGCGGTGCACTATGCATGATCCTGACCGGGGTGCTCTCGCTGGACGAAGCCTATCGGGGGGTGGACTGGATGACGGTGTTTCTTTTGGCGGGACTGATTCCGCTGGGGCTCGCCTTTGAAAAAACCGGCGCCGCCTTCTATCTCTCCACCACCATCACCCATGCGATGTCGGGAGCATTGACGCCGCTGGTCGTATTCCTGGTCATCGGCCTGTTGACCTCCTTTTTCACGCTGGTGACCTCCAACATCGGCGCCGCCGTCCTGATGGTGCCCCTGGCCATGAACATGGCCCTGCAATGCGACGCCGATCCGAGGATGGCGGCCCTTCTGGTGGGTGTGGCCGCCTCCAACACCTTCATCCTCCCCACCCATCAGGTCAACGCCCTGATCATGAAGCCCGGCGGCTACCGGGTCAAGGACTATGTCCGGGCCGGCGCCGGCATGACCCTGATCTTCATCGCGGTGGTCATGTCGATGCTCTATTTCTTCTACGGCATCCATGCCTGATGCGGATCCCGGCGAAGATCCCCGGCCATTTTCACCCCCCGCCGCTCCAGAAGGCTCCCCTCGGCAAGATGCAGCCTCACGAGAGCGATGCGGTAATTGATCACGGCCCTTACCTCGGCGATCTGGCTCAACAGGAGATCGCGCTGGGCCTGGGCGACCAGAAGCGCGGTGCTCGTCCCCACGTCATACATCTCTTTTTCGGCCCGAAGCGTCTGCTCCTCGAGTTCCCGCGTGATCCGCGACGCTGAAATCTGCTTGCGGGCGCGTTCCACCTCGTTGGCGGCGAGGCGGACGTCGAGACGGACGAGCTGCCGGAGGTTCTCCACCGCTTCGGCCGAC
Organism: Desulfococcus multivorans; assembly: GCF_001854245.1. Classification (GTDB taxonomy): domain Bacteria; phylum Desulfobacterota; class Desulfobacteria; order Desulfobacterales; family Desulfococcaceae; genus Desulfococcus; species Desulfococcus multivorans. Next base: position 3,482,645 of record NZ_CP015381.1, read on the forward strand.
TGTCGACGGGATGCCCGGGCCGCCAGATCACGCGCCTTGGCCGCCCGGTTTCCGACATACCGGCTCAGGCGAATGCCCACCGCCGCATCGTAGGTGTCGCCGTCCAGTTCGCGGAACGCATCGGGAAAGGTGTCGGCGAAGCCGGTCTTACCGAGAACGACGAAGAGGTCGAGGAGCGGCAGAAGACCGTTCCGGGTCACGATGGTTTCAAGGCGATTCTGCGTCAGCCGCAGACGGGCCTCGTTCAGATCGGCACGAAGCTGTTCGGCGAGGCGAAGCCGATCGGCCAGATCGGTTATGGGCACAGTCGAGACAGACGGCTCGCTGGCGGTGTTGACGGCCCGATCCAGCAGCCCTTCCGGATCAGGGTCGAGGAGTCGCAGCAGCCGAAGGCGGCGCTCCTCCAGCTGGCTCCGGGCGTCGATCAGGGCCTGCTCGCGTCGGGCGACCTCGGCCCGGGCGGCCGGGGCCTCGATCTCGGGAAGCACGCCCACTTCGATGCGCTGTTCCACCTCGTCCCGCTGTTGCCGGGCTACGGCAAGGGACTGTTCGTAGATGGCGATCTCCTTCCGGGCCAGGGCCATATTCCAGTAGGCAATCTCCGTATCGGCCGCCAGGGCCTCGGTGAATCCCCGCAATTCATACACGCTTGCGGCGGTATCGAGCTCGGCCTGGCGCACGCTGACCAGGTTCACCGCAGGACCGAATCCTCTGAGGAGTGACTGGGTGACGCTCACCCCCAGGCGGGCGATCTGCTGTTCCGGCGCCCGGTTGGAGATGCTCCTTTCATGGGAGACGGAGGCCTCCACACGGGTTCCCGACGGCAGCTGCTGACGGACCCCGCCCGCGGCAAAAGCGTCATGTCCCTTGACACTGAACTGGGTGCCGGTGGACCGGGCGGTCTCGCTCGCCTCCTCCTCGGCGTATTCGAATTCTCCAAATATCTCAGGATCGAAGTTTCCACGCTCGATCTGCTCGAAGGTGCCGGCGATCACCGGGCCGAGCCGTCGCACACGGAGGTCCCGGTTGTTGGCGAGGGAAAGCATCACAGCCTGTTCCACCGACAGGTCGAGGGGGCCGTCTTTCGGAAATTCCGCGGGGGAAAGCGCGTCGGGACGCGGTTGAAGCACGTCGGGAACAGCCACGGGTTCGGCGTCGTCTTCGGCAATATGGACATCGAAATCCGGCGTGAAAACAGGCCGATGATCCGGCATCATGCACCCGGACATCAGGATCGCCCACATTACCGCGGCCGGTATCAGGCATCCGGAGCAGCTCTGCCGTCTCAATGGTCGCGTCCTTTGGGTTCGGGATGAAAGATCAGGTAAACGGCCGGAATGAGCATCAGCGTAATCAGGGTCGATCCCGTAAGCCCGCCCACAACCGCCCGCGCCAGCGGGGCCTGGGCGTCGGCGCCTTCACCGATCCCAAAGGCCAGGGGCAGGAGGGCGAGGATGGTCGTCAGCGTCGTCATCAGGATCGGCCGCAGACGGCGCCGTCCGGCCTCGGTCACGGCCTTCCGGGGGCTCATGCCCTCCCCCTGCAGGCGCCCGGCCTGATCCACCAGCAGAATCGCGTTGTTGACGACAATCCCCCCGAGCATGATGCAGCCGATGTAGGACTGCAGGTTCAGCGTCGTGTCGGTCAGGAAGAGGGTCACCAGCACCCCCACCGCCGCCAGGGGCACCGAGACCATGACGATGACGGGATCCCGAAGCGATTCGTACTGACAGGCGAGCACCATGTACACGAAGACCAGGGCCAGGACCAGGGACAACACGAGTTCGCGAAAAGCCTTCTGCTGCTCCTCGAAGGTGCCGGCCACCTGAAGATCGTACTCGACAGGCCGGGGGATCCCCTCCAGCCGGGCCTGGACGGCCTTTGCCGCAGTGCCCAGATCCCCGTCCGTGACGTTGGCCCTGACCGTGACGATTCGCTGCTGGTCCTTCCGGTCGATATAAATGGGCCCCTCACCCGCCCGTGTTGCAACGAGGTTCCGGAGGGCCACCGACTCGCCTGCGGCGGCGGTAAGGGTCAGGTCGAGAATTTCGTCCAGGGAACGCTTCTCAACGTCCTCAAGCTGCACGAAGATCCGATAGGCGTTGCCGCCCGTCCGGTACTCGCCGGCACGGGAGCCGGCCACGGCGGTTTCCAGCACCTCGGTCACGTCGCGGACGCTCAAGCCGAGATCGGCGGCCTTGGCACGGTCCACATAAATCTCCTGCTGGGGCATACCCCCCTCATTCTCCACGTCGATGTCGGTGAGTCCCGGAATTCCGGCAACCGCCGCAGCGACCCTCTGGGAGAGAAGATTCAGCGTTTCCAGCTCAAAACCGCGGATCTCGATGGTCAACCCCTCTTCCCCCCCCAGAATCCGCTCCAGAAGAAACTGTCCCTGGGGCGCCTGGGTGCGGATCGCCATGCCCGGAATCCTGCCCGTGAGGCGGCGCCGGAGATCATTGGCGATCTCCACATTGGATCGGGTCCGTTGACCCGCGGGCTGCAGGGAGATGCGGATCTCCCCCTCGGAGGACTGACCGGGGCGCCATCCAGTGGCGCCAAGGCTGGCCACCCACGAGACAGCCTCCGGCACGGCCGCCGTGATAATGTCTTCCATGCGCCGGACTTGTCGGTCCAGCAGGTCAAGCCGGATGCCGATCTCCATCTCACCCGTGACGCGCACCTCCCCCTCGTCGCTGGGGGGAAGGAATTCAGATCCGATCATCGGCAGCAGAAGGAGACTCCCGCCGAGCGCAGCGACGGAGCCCGCCACGATAAGGCCCCGGTGATCCAGCACCCAGCCGATCACATCGCGGTAGCCGCTGTTGAGGCCCTCAAAGAGCCGATCCAGAGCAGCCCCCCATCGGGCGATCCGGGCCGGGAGGGGGCGAAGGCGGGTCCCGGCCGGACGGAGGAGCCTCGAGGCGAGCATCGGCGCCAGGCTGAGGGAAACGAGAAGGGAGCAGACCAGCGAAAAGATAATCACGTAAGCCAGCTCCTGGAACAGAATGCCCGATACGCCGCGGACAAAGGCCATCGGCAGAAAAACCACCAGTGTGGTGATGGTGGAGGCCACAATGGCCGGGCCGACCTCCTGAGCCCCGTTCACCGCGGCATCCGTGGGCGTTTCACCGTTCTCGGCGGCGCGCCGGACGATATTCTCCAGAACCACCACGGAGCTGTCCACCATCATACCGACCCCCAGCGCCAGGCCGCCAAGGGTCATCAGGTTCAGGGTGAAGCCCCCGAAATAGATGAGCGCGAAGGTGGCGACGACCGAGATGGGAATGGCCACGGATATGACGATCGTGCTCCTGATATTGCGCAGGAAAAAGAGGAGCACCGCAACAGCCAGCCCGCCGCCGTAAAGCACCGACTGCGCGACGTTGGCAATCGATCTTTCGATGAAGTTGCCCTGGTTGATCACCGGAATGACCCGAACCTGGGGAAAGGCGTCGTTCACCGCATCGATCTCGGCGAGAACGCGCCGTGAAACCTCTACGGTATTGGCGTCGGCCTGTTTGCGGATCCCAACCCGGAGACCCCGTTCGCCGTTGACGCGGACGATGCGCGTCCGCTTTTCGTAGGTGTCCCGAACATCGGCCACCTGACCGAGGGTCACCACGGCGCCCCCCTGCCGGAAAACCGCGGTATTGCGGATCTGGTCGAGATCCGTGAACTCGGCGGGCGCCCGGATCGTGACCTCATGCCGACCCGACTCGATCTGACCCGCCGGCAGGTCGATATTGGCGTTTTGAAGGGCATCGACGATCCGATTCAAGGGAAGCCCCAGGGCCTTGATCCGGTCGGGGTCCAGCGCGATGCGCACCTCCCGGGTGTACTCACCCCAGAGGTCCACCTGCGCGACCCCCGGTATGCGCGAGAACCGGTACCGGATCCGGTCCTCGATGAGCTGGGTGAGCTCCACGGGGTCGAGACTGCTGGAGATGCCGAGAATGACCACTGGAAATCCGGCGATGTCGAACTTGCTGACCCTGGGACGCACGATGTCGTCGGGCAATTCGTTGATCTCATCCTCGAGTTTGGACTGGACATCGAGGGCCGCGGTGTCGATGTCCGTGCCCCACACGAAGTTGACCCGGACGATGCTGCTTCCCTCGGACGAGGTGGACGTGATCTCTTCCACTCCCGGGACCGTAGCGACGATTTCCTCGATGATCTGGGTGACCCGCCGCTCCATGACCTCGGGGCTCGCCCCCTCGTACTCGGTTCGGATGGAGACGGTGGGCAGTTCGATGCTGGGCAGCAGGTCGATGCGCAGGCGGCTCAGGGAGACGGCACCCACGATGACAACGATGAGGGTGACCATGATGGTGAGGATGGGCCGATCCACGCTGAATTTCGGCAGGGTCATCCGATGCCTCCGCCGCTCTTCCCGGCGTCGTCGGGAATCGTGACGGGCGATCCGTCTTCGAGCAGCTGCTGCCCCAGAATCACGACCCGTCCGTCAAGGTCTTCCCCCGCCACCTGAACGCGTCCGGCCTCGCGAATACCCACGGTGACGCTGCGCCATGAGACCGACCGCCCCGCCGCATCGACGACAAACACCCCGGTCCGGTCCCCTCGCGATGTCAGGGCTTCCTCCGGAACGATCACGGCGTCCTCGGCCCGGTCGAGTACCACGGTGGCCCGGATGAACATACCGGGTTTGAGCCGATGCCGGGGGTTTTCGATGGTCAACTCCACCTTGGCCTGCCGGGTGGCCTCCTGGAAGATCGGGGCGATGCGGTCCACCCGCCCTTCGAACCGCTCGCCCGGATAGGCGTCGGTGGTCAGGGTGACGCTCTGAGAGAGCTCCAGGCGCGCGTAGTCCTTCTCGGTCACGAAGATGACCCCGATCAACGGATCGAGGTCGACGATGGCCATCAGCGGCGTGTTGGCGGAGACGGTGTCGCCTTCCTCGACGTAGCGCTCGGCCACGACGCGCAGGGCGTCCGATCCCGTCCACCCCGCCGTCACCCGGGTGTAGCCGAGACGGATGTTGGCTGCCGCCAGAGCGGCCTCGGCTTTGGTCACATGGGCCCGGGCCACCTCGAGCTGCGCCTTTTTGGCCAGTTGATTGGCCCGGGCCGTGTCCATCTGGGCATCCGAGGTCACACCCCGCTTCCGAAGCGTTTCGATGCGGGCCAGCTCGCGGCCTGCGATCTCGAGGGCGCTTTCCGCCTCGGCAAGATTGGCGCGGTTCACCGCCAGTTCGGCCCGGGCCTCGGCCACCGCCTGGACATATTCGTCGTCATCCAGGGCCGCCACGACCCGGCCTCTTGAGACGGTGTCGGCCAGATCGACGAAAACCGCTTCGATGCGCCCGCTCACCTTCGGCGCCACCACGAACTTTGCCGGGGCCTCCAGGGCGCCGCTGAATGTGCGGCTGAGCACGATGGGGCCACGCTGAATCGGGGCCACTGCGACAGGAGCGGGCTGCGGCCCGCCGCTCTGTTTTTCGGGATCCCCGCCCCCCTGGAGTTTGTTGTAGATCATCCAGCCCAAGGCGGCGACCACTGCCGCAACCACCGTCAACACCGCCAGGCGTCCTGCTCCGATAGGTTTCACCAATATCCTCACTCCGTCGTTTCGGGATCGTTGCACATCCGACGATCCTGTTGCCTTCCGCCGAGGTCGGCACGGCGGATCCGTCCTCGCACGTGCCTTCCAGGGCTCACCATCCATTACCACAGGCGGAATGCCCTTCGCAACCGATGCCTCTCGCAGCCGGGAAAAGTCTCATCCATATTTTCAATTTCCAGTACCGAGGGGACGACCCATGCCCCGCGCGGTTTCGATCAAATGCCGCTGAAGCCTGCTCCGGGCGGCCTGGAAACCCGGGTTGAGATATCAAACGTGTTGACACCGGTACAGGCCTCTCGTATGTTGCCGTTTTGAAAAATCGAGCGATTCATTGACGCTTCCCCGGTCCGAGCATCCCTTTCCGGCCGACAACGCCCCTCCTCCCCGACGGCTTTGGAAGCGTCATCGATACCGTGAGATCCGGGCTGCCGGGGAAGCCAAAAGACACCCGGCAGATCCAGGTGTAACCCAATGCATCGAAACGCCGACTGATACTATATCACTCAGCCCGTCATCACCACGACATCCGAAGGTTGAAGGTATCCAATGGATCGGAACGGTTCGCGTCAGTTCTACCAGGACTGTTGACATGAATGAAACGGCATTGAAACCATGAAACGCAATGATGACATTTTCGCCCGCCGGCTGCAAGGCCGGATCCGCACCGCGATTGGCGGCCTGATCGTCTGTTGGCTGCTCATCTGGGGCTGTGCGCCGGTGGGCCCCGACTATGTGAAACCGGACATCCGGACGCCCGACGCCTGGTACGCCCGCCCGCCGGTCTCCGAGAGCTCCGGGAAATCCGATGCCGGGGTCTTGGCGCGCTGGTGGGAGACCTTCGATGATCCGGCCCTCACCGCCCTGATCGACGCGGCCGTCCGCCGAAATCTGGACATGAAACAGGCCCTTTCCCGCGTTCGGGAGGCCCGGGCCCGTCAGCGCGGCCGCCGTGCAGACCTGTTTCCAGCCGTCGACGCCGCTGCCTCGGCGAGCAAAAGCCGAAGCAGCGGGAAGAGCGGCGCCGGCGGCACATCCGAACTCTACTGGAGCGGTGTCGATGCCGCATGGGAGCTCGACGTCTTCGGGGGCCTGCGACGGTCCCTCGAGGCGTCCCAGGCGGATCTGGCGGCCGATGAAGCGGATTTCCAGGACGTGAAAATCTCACTGATGGCCGAGGTGGCCCTCAACTACATCGACGTCAGAACCTACCAGGCCCGGCTCGCCGTCTCCAGGTCCAACGTGGCGACCCAGGAGGAGACCTGGGCGCTGCTGGACACGGTCCACCGTTCCGGCCTGGGCGACGGGCTGGCCGCGGAACAGGCGCGGTACAACCTGGAAAGCAGCCGATCCAGGATCCCCGACCTGAAAACCGGGCTGGCACAGGCCCTTAACCGGCTGGACATCCTGACGGCCCGGCCCCCGGGATCGGTCCATGAAATGCTGTCCGCGGCACGTCCTCTGCCCGAGGTCGCCATCCAGGCCGCCATCGGCGTCCCGGCGGACCTTCTGCGCCGCCGCCCCGACATCCGCAGGGCGGAACGGATCCTGGCGGCGGAAACCGCCCGGGTCGGCGTGGCCGAAGCCGAACGGTATCCCCGGTTTACCCTGGACGGCACCATCGGGCTGGAGGCCCTCTCCCTCGGGGATCTCCTCCAGACTTCGTCCCGGCAATGGCGCATCGGACCCGCCCTCAATTGGCGGATATTCGACGCCGGCGCCATTCGCAGCGGCATCGAAATTCAGACTGCCATCCAGGAGCAGGCGATGCTGGCCTACGAAACAGCGATCCTGAACGCTCTGGAGGAGGTGGAGAACGCCTTGGTCGCCTATGTCCGGGAACAGGAAAAGCTCACGGCCCTGAAAGCGGCCACCCGCTCGGCCCGGTCGGCGGCCGATCTGGCCGAACAGCGCTTCGTGTCGGGTCTCGTCGGGTTCACCGACGTGCTGGATGCCCAGCGATCCCTGCTCACCTTCGAGGACGATGCGGCAGCGAGCCGGGGCGCGGTATTCGCCAATCTCGTGCGCCTCTACAAGGTCCTCGGCGGTGGATGGGACGTTGTTCGACCGGCCGCTTCCGAAACCCAACCCCTCATCCCAGTGGAGAGCCATGAAACAACCCCCTGAAACCGACATCCGGAAAACGCTGGGCATCGGCGCCACCCGAAGTCGCGCCCGCCGCAGACGATGGATCATCGGGGCGGGTGTCGCCCTTCTTCTCCTCATCGCCGCGGTCACAATATGGCGCATGAAGGCGGATAGGAACGCCCTCACCTACATTACCCGACCCGCGACCCGCGGCGACCTGGTGGTCACCGTCACGGCCACCGGAAACCTCGCCGCCACCAACGAGGTGATGGTGGGCAGCGAGCTGTCGGGCATCATCAAGACGGTAGAGGTTGACTACAACGACCCGGTGGAAAAGGGGCAGCCACTGGCCCGACTGGACGATATCAAGTTCAGGGCCGCTGTTATGAAGTCCCGCGCCGCCCTCGCCTCGGCCCGGGCCAGGCTCGAGGAGGCCGGGGCAACCCGGGTGGAAACGGAAAAGCGCCTCGCCCGGTACCGGAAGACCCGTGCCATGACCGGCGGAAAACTGCCCTCCGTGGAAGAGCTCGAGACCGCGGAAGCCGCCCTGGCCCGGGCCGTCGCCGCGGTGGGCGTCGCCCGGGCGGCCATTGACGAAGCCGACGCCCAACGGGTCGAAGACGAAGCCAACCTGGCCAGGACGATCATATACTCTCCGGTCAACGGCATCGTGCTGAACCGTGACGTGGATCCGGGGCAGACCGTGGCCGCTTCCCTTCAGGCTCCCGTGCTCTTCACCCTGGCCGAGGACCTGCGCCGGATGGAGCTCCAGGTGGACGTTGACGAGGCCGACGTGGGCCAGGTGAAGGAGGGGCAATCCGCCGAATTTACCGTGGACGCCTATCCCGACCTCACCTTCAGAGCCGGCATCACCCAGCTGCGATTCGGGGCCCAGGACACCGACGGCGTCGTCACCTACACGGCCATCATGAATGTCGACAACCCCGATCTGCTGCTGCGGCCGGGAATGACGGCAACGGCGGACATCACGGTGGAGCGCCGGACCGACGCCCTCCTGGTGCCCAACGCAGCCCTCCATTTCACGCCGCCCCAGCCCAAAACGTCCCAACGCCGCGGTTTGATGGGGGCGATCCTGCCGCGTCCGCCCCATTCCAGAAAACCCAGGGCCGGTTCGGATGAAACTCCCGACGCCAGGCAGGTATGGGTTTTGAAGGATGGCCGTCCCGTACCGGTGCCCGTAACCGTCGACGCCACCGACGGGTCCCTCACCGCCGTCACCGGCGGCGCGCTCAACGCCGGGCAGGCGCTGGTGGTGGACGCCGTGGGAGAGGCGTCATGACCGGAACCTGCAGCAAAGCGGCCGGAAGCGCCCTCCTGATCGAATTCCGGGGGGTCACGAAGGTCTACGGCAAGGGGCATGCGGTCATGCGGGCCCTGGACGGCGTCGATCTCACCATCGCCAGGGGCGAGTTCGTGGCGGTGATGGGTCCCAGCGGTTCGGGAAAATCCACCTGCATGAACATCCTGGGATGCCTGGACACCCCCACCGAGGGCACCTACCGCTTCGACGGGGTGGATGTGGGGGGCCTCACCCGGGATCAGCGGGCTCTGCTGCGCCGCCACTACCTCGGTTTCATCTTCCAGGGGTTCAACCTGCTCAACCGCACCTCGGCCCTGGAGAATGTGGAACTGCCCCTGATCTACCGGAAGATACCGGCCCGGCAACGCCGGGAGTCGGCCCTGGCGGCCCTCGAGACGGTGGGGCTGGCGGACTGGGCCGCCCACACGCCGGGGGAACTCTCCGGCGGGCAACAGCAGCGGGTGGCCATTGCGAGGGCGATCGTGAGCGAACCCCAGGTGCTTCTGGCCGACGAGCCCACGGGCAACCTCGACAGCGCCCGCAGCCGAGAGATCATGGAACTCCTTGCCGACTTCAATGACCGGCGGGGCATCACCATCCTCATGGTCACCCATGAGGCCGATATGGCGGCCTATGCCGGCCGACGGATCCAGTTCCGCGACGGCCGCATCGACCGCGGATTTGAAGAGGACAAGGAAACCTGATGCTCTGGGAAACCTGTATGTTGGCCCAGCGGGAGATCCGCCGCAACGTGCTGCGCTCCGCACTCACCATTCTGGGCATCGTCATCGGGGTCGGCGCCGTCATTACCATGGTGACCCTTGGGGACGGCGCCACCGCCAAGGTCGCCGGCGACATCGGGAAACTGGGCAGCAACATGCTCCAGATTCGACCCGGACAGGGATTCCGGGGGCCCGGGGGGGCAAGATCCGATGCCAGGCCCTTCGAGGCCGCCGATGCCGCGGCCGTAGCGCGTCAGATCCCCGGTCTTTCGGCCGTGGCGCCGACGGCGAGTCAGACCGTCCAGGCCATTTACGGCAACGCCAACTGGTCCACCTCGGTGACCGGCAGCACGTCGGCGTATCTCGAGGTCCGGGACTGGGACATCGGGGCGGGCCGAAACTTCACAGGCGGGGAAATCCGCTCCGGAAAGGCGGTCTGTCTTCTGGGCGCAACGGTAAAGGAGGCCCTTTTCGGCAGGGCGGAGGCGGTGGGGGACACCATCCGGTTAGGCCGGATCTCCTTCAAGGTCATTGGTCTCCTGGCGGAAAAGGGGCAGTCCAGCTTCGGCATGGACCAGGACGACATCGTGCTGATCCCCCTCAGGACCCTCCACCGCCGGCTTGCGGGAAACACCGACGTCACCGCCATCATGGTGTCGGCGAAAAGCGGCGTCGCCACCGAAACGGTCCAGGCCAATATCGAACGCCTGATGCGTCAGCGCCGGGGCATCTCCCCGGGCAAGGAAGACGATTTCACCGTCCGCGACATGAAGGAGATCATCGCCACCCTCACCGGCACCACACGAGTCCTGACGGGACTCCTGGCGGCCGTGGCCGCCGTGAGCCTGCTGGTGGGCGGCATCGGCATCATGAACATCATGCTGGTGTCGGTCACGGAACGCACCCGGGAGATCGGCACCCGGTTGGCCATCGGCGCACTCGAGCGGGACGTCCTGCTCCAGTTTCTGGTGGAAGCGGTGGTCCTTTCCGCCTTTGGCGGCCTCACGGGCATCATTCTGGGACTCGGGGCGGCGATGGCGGGGGCACGGATGATGGGCATTCCTTTTGTCTTCAACGCCGGCATCGTTGGGGCTGCGTTCTTCTTTTCCGGCGCCGTGGGCGTGGTCTTCGGCTATTTCCCGGCCCGGAAGGCCGCCCGGTTGAACCCCATCGAGGCGCTCCGGGCCGAATGAGGATCCATCATCCTAATCCGCACTCGCCGAAGGTTGTCGTCCCAGGGCCAGAAGGGTGACATCGTCGCGGAGGCCGTCGGCCGACGTGAAGCTTTCGATCTCCATCCTGATCTCGTCGATGAGGTGGCGGGGGGCAGCGCAAAAGGCGCCGGCCCTCCGGACAAGGCGTTCTCGGGTAAACAGTCGCCCCGCGGGGTTGCAGGCTTCGGTCACGCCGTCGGTGTAGGCCAGGAGGGTCTCCCCGGGGCCGATGCGGACCCGGAGCACCGTGAAGGACGCCTCCCGGAAAGCCCCCACCGCCGCCCCCGTGGGCGCCAGACGCGCCTTGATCCCGAGGCCGCTTACGATCAGCGGCGGTTCGTGGCCGCCGTTGATGTAGAAAAGCTCTCCGGTCTCGGTATCGAGAATTCCGAAGAAGAGGGTGGCGAACATGGCGTCCTTTTCGTGGGTGACGGCAATGTATTCGTTGACGGAGCGGATCGTTTTCGCAAGGACCCGTGAAGGGTCGAAATTTTCCGGACCCCGCGCGGCGCCGCAGTCGACGCCGGATGCCCGGGAGAGGATACGTACAAGGCTCCTGAATATGGCCATGTAAAGGGCGGCCCCCACCCCTTTGTCGCACACGTCGGCAATCACCACCCCCATGTACCTGGGGTCTTCAAAACAAAAGGCATCATAGAAATCCCCCGACACGTGACGGGCGGCATGAAAATGCGCGGCGATCTCCCATCCCCCGACCTCCGGCAGAATCGTCGGGAAAAAACCGGCTTGAATCCGGCGACCGATGTCGAGCTCGTGCTCCGCCCGATGCCGGGCCTGTTCGGTACGGGCAAAGTGCATGGCCCGCTCCGCGGCGATCGCTGCCAGGATGAAAACGCAGGTCAACCCCGCCGTGAACAAAGGCGCTGAAAAGGGCGGGAGAGTCAAAAACATCGTGAAGGCAATTGCGCCGGTTCCCAGATAGAGGCCGGACAGCACCAGGGTTCCCAGTATCAAGCCTGTGGACGAACAGATCAGGGACAACCCGAATATACCGATGGCCAACACCGCAGCAGCCCCTATGCCGACTCCCGGGGACAGGGTGCGCAGGAACGTCTCCGAAAGAATATTCCGGATGACGGCGGCGTGGACGGCCCCCGTCGTGAGACGCTTTTGCCCCCCGGCGGGTCGGACCTTGACCTCGGCAGCCACGTTTTCGGCAATGACGGCGATTTTTCCGGCGAGATCCCGCTCCAACCGTGCCCTCACGCCCGGGTCTTCAGCGGCCCGAAAGATCTCCCGATAGCTGTAATGGGCCGTCCGGGTCGGAATGTCGTTGAAATTGACAAGCATGCGGCCGCGACGGTCAACGGGAATCACGATGTCCCGGCCCGGCGCCCCGGGGGCGGTTTTGGCACCTTTGAGGATGATCTGTTTTTCAGGGTCGACCTCGATGTCCGCAGGTAAAACGCCCAGGTAATCACAGGCCGCCAGAAGCGAGAGGCTCGGGTAGAAGGCGCCCCGGTGGCGAACAAACAGGGGCAGGCCTCTCAGAATGCCGTCGGCATCGGCGGGAAGGTTCAAAAATCCGATGCCCGCAGCGGCTTTCGCCAGGTGCGAGGCCGTCATCCGGGGGTGACGGCCGACAAAGACGTCATCAGAGGACGAGACGACGGACGCGGCCCAGTCTTCGGGGTCCGCGGCGTCCCCTCGGGCCGAGCCCCACACCCCGTTCACGGGAGGCTCGAGGGACCCGAACACCATCCCCAGGTAGACGCGCCGGGCGGCCCTTACCGCCGCCGTCATCCGCCGATCGTTTTCATCCCCGAGATGCTCCTCGAAAACGAAATCGACAATCTGACTTCTGATCTTTACCGCGGCGAGATTGTCGATGATCCGGGCGTGGTGGGAGCGATCGTAATAGAAATTGGCATCGATGTAGACAATGGGATCCGACGCGCCGGAAAGGGCGTCGCCGGCAGACACGCCTTCCGTCGGCATACCCTTCAGTTCGGCCAGGCGGTCGACCAGGGTTGCGTCCAGCCGTTCATAAAGATCACCTCCCCCCCATTGGGCGGCGGCGGCCAGGACAAATGCCGACACCGCCAGGACGAGACGAATTTTCACTTTGGCGAAATCCGCGAGCGCCACCGGTATCTCCCTCTCCGTCAAGCGGGCGTCGCCATCCCCGCTTTCGTCGGGGGTGCGCATCGACGGTTTCAAGGCGGTTCTTCTATTGCCGGATGCCCTCGACGCTCACCGTTATATCGACCGCGTCGCTGACGCCGTTCAACATGAAATTCATCCCCCAGGCGCTCCGCTGGATGGTGAAGACGGTCTCAAACCCGATGCGATACTGTCCCCAGGGGTCCTTTCCGGCACCGGTCCGCCGCACCACCGCCGTCACGGGACGGGTTTTCCCCAGAAGGGTGAGATCGCCCGCCACCGCAAAGGTCTCGTCTCCGGTCTTTTTTATGGACGTACTCCTGAAGGTGATGGCCGGGTGCTGCTCGACATCAAAGAAATCAGCGCTCTTGAGGTGCTGATCCCGTTTTTCGACATCCGTATCAACGGAGGCGACATCCACCGACATCTCCACCCGGCTCTTCTCCGGCGCGGCGTCGTCCCACTGGATGACGCCTGCAGGTCCTGGAAAGCGACCGTAAGAATACCCGATGTCAAGATGCTTTACCCGAAACAGGACATAGGAATGGACCGGATCCACCTGATAGGTCTCTGCCGCAGCCGTTGCACCCGAAAGCAACATTCCTGCCAGGAGACTTCCAATCCACAACCCCGTTACATCGCGTTTTATACTCATGCTGCATTCCTTTCCTTGGAGAGTGGGGGATGAATCGAAGATCAAAGCTTTAAGGTAAAAAATGATTTCGGTTTGTCAACAGCGGGCGACAGGGATATCGAGGTCGGACAGGGAAGGATCGACGAAGGTCAGGCCTGCTTCTCGTGATTCAGTGATAGCGACATCTCTTCATATACCACCACCCGATCGCGGCCGCCTTGTTTCGCGGCATACATCGCTTCGTCTGCTCGGGCGATATGCCCCTCGATGGATATATCGATTACCATTTTGGTGATACCGAAAGAGGCCGTGACGTTCAGTGAGCATTCTTCATCCACATCGATGTTCAGGGATGCAAGACCCGTTCGCAGACGGTTCATGATATGCTTTGCCCTCTCCAGATCGGTGTTGGGCAGACAGATCAGAAATTCTTCACCGCCATAGCGACATATCGAATCATAGGGCCGTATTTTATGGTTGAGGTATTGGGCGGTGACCCTCAGCACCCTGTCTCCCGCCAGATGGCCGTGGGTGTCGTTGATCGCCTTGAAATGGTCCAGATCCACCATGCAAATGCAGCAGGACTCATCGGTTCGGGACAATCGCGCAAGCTCGCCGTCGAGAATCCGGATAAAGGCCTGTCGATTGAGGATATCCGTCAGCGGATCGAATTCAAACAGGGTTTTCAGGAGCTCCTCTTTGAAATCTAAAACAGCTTTTGAAAAATTCCTTTCATTTTCAATAAGGTTTTCATAGTCGCCAATGGTGATTATCTTGCCGCATTCTATTTTTGCGGCCAGGGTATACGCGCTTTCATGCAGCTTGCGGTGGTGTTGATCTATAGCCGTAAACCCCGGATGACGGCTCAAGACGGCGGAGGGAAGACCGCGATACCACTGGCCGAAACGGCACTGCCGGTAAGAATGTCTTGAAAAGCAGACCTCGTTCAGCGGTAAATCGAATATCAGGCTGCGATGCCAGGCGTGAAGCCACCGCTGGTGCTCGATGACCGCCTCTTCGAGTTCTTTGACGACGGCTCTCAGCTTTTCGCTTGTCAGTTGCATCTCCAATACCTTTTTCCAAAAAACGTCCGGCCGTCCGAAACGCTCTCGCCGGCCTCTGCTTACGGTATGGAAATGCGCCTCTTCGATCGGGTTCACGGCGCGCCGCCGTTCATACTTTACCACGAAAAGCGGCGCGTCTCTTCGGAATCGTCCGGATCGAGCACAGTGTTCGGAAGCCTGGAAAGCCGGTCGCTGTCGGTCCTTTCAGCAGATGAAATGGGCTTCTTATCCATATTAACATAATGCTTCACCACCGGGATAGGCAAATAGATTTTCACTGGCCCCATCAAGATTTATCCGAAGATTCGGGACATCGTCCGGTCTAGGATCGCGTCATGGCGCCGCCGCATTTCGGGCAGCGCATATCAAAACAGGGAACCCCCGGCTGATGAGGCGCCGTTTCCCCACATCCAGGGCAGACACAGGCGCCGCCCGGGCCCAGTCCTCGACCGCCGCCCCTGCCCATGCCGCGACCCCCACCGCCCATACCGCGACCGCCGCCGCCCATGCCGCGACCGCCGCCGCCCATACCGACTCCGGAGGGGGTTCCGGTTGCGCCGGAAGAGGGGGTTGATGCCGCTCCCCCTTCACCGCTTTGGTATGTCCCCATGACCTGACGCACCGTACCGGATTTTCCGGTATAGGCCTTCACACCCGCTGCCTGCAGCACATTCGCAGCCTTGGGCCCCAGGCTGCCGGTAACGACTGCTTCCGCCCCTGCATCGGCGACCATCTGGGCGGCCTGGACGCCCGCCCCCGAGGCATTCCCGGCGGCCTGGTTTTCCAGCGCCTCAAATTCTCCGGATGCCGGATCCACAATGATAAAATAGGGACAACGGCCGAACCGCGGCTCAACCTGTGCATCCAGGTCGGGCCCTGTCGATGAGATCGCGATCTTCATCACACGCCTCCTTGATAAAGGGTAAGTTAATAAAGCTTGAGTTTCAGACATATGCTCATAACACCATTATAAGGATTTATCTCATTCTTTCAATCCCCCGTCGTGAAATCCCACCGTTTTTTTTGCAATGCCGTGACGATCTTACCCAAAAACGGGTTTCAACACAGGCAAATGGCGGTGCCGGGCGTCAAAGGGCCGCATTCGGCGGGAGGAAGGATCGAAGGTCGGAAGCGCTTCAGATCCTGGAGCGATAGAGCCGCAGGCTGTTGGTAACCACCGTGACGCTGCTGAAGGACATGGCCAG